>JBHPGO010000054.1:0-2497 GCA_042570465.1 Patescibacteria group bacterium | reverse complement strand
GTTTAAGCTCGGCTTTAATTTCCCAATATTCCTGGGCGATAAATTTTTCGATCTCTTTTTCCCGATCAACAATTAAGCGAACCGCCACCGACTGAACCCGACCGGCCGAAAGGCCCCGGCGAATCTTTCGCCACAAAACCGGGCTCAACTTATAGCCAACCAAACGGTCTAAAACCCGCCGGGCTTGCTGAGCATTGACTAGCTGCATGTTGATCCCTGGGTGATCCATGGCTTTTTTAATGGCTGACTGAGTAATTTCGTGAAAGGTAATTCGAGAAATGTTTTTAGTTTTTAGTTTTTGGTTTTTAGTTTCGCGCATTATATGGGCTACATGATAAGCAATCGCCTCGCCTTCGCGATCCGGGTCTGTCGCTAAATATATTTTCTTGGCGTTTTTGGCTAGTTTTTTAAGCTCAGTGACGACTTTCTTCTTGTCAGGAACAACAGCATAAACCGGTTTGAAATCGTTTTCCACTTCGATATTCAGCTTGTTTCTGGGCAAATCCCGGATATGCCCCATGGAAGAAGCCACTTCATAACCCTTGCCCAAGAAGCGAGTCAGTGTTTTGGCTTTGGTTGGTGATTCGACAATAATTAAGTTCATAATCAACTGATTACTTTTGGATTAATGATTCTTTTATAATACAGTCTCTCAGCATTAAAGTTAACCAGAATCCCTAATTTTAAATTGGCACTACTTAAATAGGCTAATACTTGATTTAGATATTTCCCCTTTAAAAATCTAATACTTTTAACTTCAAGGGCAATCTTATCATTAACAACAAAATCAATAAAATAGTGACCGATGTTTTCGCCTTCATAATTTAACTTAACCCTATGCTCTCTGTCAAAAGGAATTTTTTGTTTTTTCAATTCTTTCTCAATCGCTCGCTGGTAGTACTTTTCCTGATAAGCAGGACCAAGTTTATTGTGAACTTTAAATAAAACTCCCATTAATTGGTAACTTAAGTTTTTATAAATTAGACCCTTATCGGCTGATTCGCTCATATTTGCTTGTGATTTGTTTAAATTAGCGACCAACTATGTAGTTCATTCCTCCTAGATTTCTCACCTTGCCTTTGATTTCCATCATACTCATCAGAGCCGTTACCTGACCAACTCCAAGGCCCGACTCTCTGACTATCACATCAAGATGCTTGGCTTCGTCTTTAATCAAAGACAGCAAAATCTCTTCTTCTTCAGACTCAGGTAATACTTCTCTGGCCGGCTGACTAGTCACTCGATCTTTGATCCTTAGTTCTTCCAAAATATCCTTGGTTTCAAAAACCAGCTTGGCGCCCATTTTAATTAAATGAGCCGGCGCGGCTGAATAACGAGAGGTGATTGGCCCCGGAACAGCAAAAACCTCCCGGCCCTGCTCAGCGGCGTGTCGAGCCGTAATCAAAGAACCGGACTTCTGGGCCCCCTCAATGACCACGGTCCCCAATGACAAACCAGCAATAATTCGGTTTCGAGCCGGAAAGTTTCTCGGAGTTGGTTTCATCCCCAAAGGAAATTCAGAAATAACTGCCCCCTTGCCTTGAGCAATTTCTTGAGCCAGATAAATATTCTCCGGCGGGTAACACTGGTCTAAACCACAAGCCAGAACCGCCATCGTTCGACCACCGGCTTTTAGGGTCGACTTATGGGCCATCGTGTCTACCCCTCGGGCTAACCCTGAAACAATCGTCAAGCCGGCCGCCACCAACTCGGTTGTTAAACTACTGGCGATCTGACCGCCATAACCAGTCATTTGCCTTGTCCCCACAACCGCAATCGCTAAATTATCTTTTCCCTTAATTTCGCCCTCAACGTACAAAACAAAGGGTGGGCTGTCGATTGACTGCAAGTTTGTTGGGTAATTTTTATCCCCGATAAAGTAAGGCGTGATTTTCTTTTCACACAGCCGAAGGTAATACGAATGAGGATTAAACTCTTTCCTAAATTGGACCAATTCGTCAGTTAATTTTGGTCCCAGTCCAATTTGGGTCAACTCCCCCTGATTCGGCTTACGCCAAGAAGCCCAGTCGCATTTGGGGTAATTGCTACAACCGTAAAACTGCTTGCCTTTTCTGGTTTTTCTGATCACCACATCTGCCCCGCACTTTTCGCAGACCACTCCTTCCAATTTTGGTATATAGGGCGCGGTATGCTTGCAATCAGGAAAACGGGAGCAAGACAAGAACTTCCCAAACCGGCTTTTTTGAGCTCCGAGGTTGCTTCTTTGGCCGAACTTCCCAAACCGGCCGGTTCTGATCACCAATAACCCCTCCTTACAATCCGGGCACTTCTCGTCTGTCGCTTCGGTCGGCACCTTGACCCTTTGGGCAACCTTGATCACGCTTTCGACCTTTTTTTCAAACGGTTCATAAAATTCTCGGATCACCGGCACCCACTTTTTTTTACCTTCGGCAATTTTGTCTAAATCAGCTTCCATTTGAGCCGTAAACTCATAGTCCATGACTTTCTTAAAATACTCCACCAAAAAGTCATTAAC
>JBHPGO010000053.1:0-2977 GCA_042570465.1 Patescibacteria group bacterium | reverse complement strand
CAGGTTTTTATGCAAAAACAGCTTTTCATCCTAATTTTTTCAATGGTTGCCACCAATCTTGATTTTTTTGGTACCATTTTATTGTCTTTCCCAACCACTTATCGAATGAATGTTTTGGCTGCCAACCAAGCCTTGTTTTGATTTTATTAAAACTAACTGCATAGCGACGGTCATGACCCGGACGGTCTTTCACAAATTCGATCGAAGCATCATCTTTATTCATTATTTTAAGAATCTTTTTAACTAAATTGAGATTATTTAAATCTTTCTTCATTCCCCCGACACAATAAGTCTCACCGATTTTCCCTTTTCTTAAAACCAGATCAATGGCTCGGCAGTGGTCATCCACATGAAGCCAATCACGAACATAAAAACCATCTCCATAAACTGGAATCTTCTTTCCTTCTATTAGATTGGTTATCGCCAGCGGGATCAGCTTTTCTGGAAATTGAAAGGGGCCATAATTGTTTGAGCAATTGGTGATTGTTACCGGTAAGCCATAAGTGTGAAAATATGCTCGGACTAAATGATCAGAAGCAGCCTTTGAAGCCGAATAAGGGCTATGAGGATCATAAATTGATCTTTCATTGAATTTCTTTTTTGAACCCAATGGTAAAGCTCCAAAAACTTCATCGGTAGAAACGTGGTGAAACTTTTTTATTCGATGTTTGACAACCGCATCTAATAATACCTGGGTCCCGACAATATTGGTCTTTACAAAAACAGCCGGACCTGAAATCGAACGATCAACATGGCTTTCAGCTGCAAAATGGATTACCCTGTCAACCCCCTTAAAGACCTTATTTACAAGCCTTGAATCACAGATATCACCCTTTACAAAGACATAGCGTGGATTATCTTGAACATCGTTTAAGTTTTTTAGGTTACCGGCATAAGTCAATTTATCTAAATTAATCACCCTATCCCGAGGATAGTTCTTAAGCCAGTAACGAATGAAATTGCTTCCAATAAACCCAGCCCCTCCGGTAACTAAAATCTTCATCTTAGAGTTTAATATGGCACTGATTGCCAATAAACATTTCTGAAGTATCAAAAGGCTTATGATTGCCCTCGATAACACTTTCTTGGCCTATCAAGCTCGAATCTAGTGGTTCTCTCAAATTATCAATTATAACCCCAGGCATCAATATTGAGTTTTCTACTTTTGTATCAATCACTTTGCAATTATCCCCAATTGATGAATAGGGTCCAATAAACGAACCTTTGATCGTTACTCCATTTCCAACCTTAACCGGACCCCTTAAAACTGAATTTATAATCCGACACTTTCGCCCAACCTTCACTCGACCCTCGATCTTAACTTTTGACCCAAGCTTAGACTTAATTCCATTTTCAATATCAGCGTCAAGCAGAAATTGATTAGTCTCGATCCAGTCATCAAACTTGCCTGGATCCCGCCAAACACCTTTAAATTCTTCAATTCCTACCTGATAACCCTGATCGATTAACCATTGAAAGGCTGTTGGAATCTCATATTCTCCTCGAGCCGAAGGCTTGAGAGCGTTCTTACCTGAAAAACATTTGAAAATATTGCGATCAGCAAAATATAGACCGGGGATCGCCCAGTCATGAGGGGCCTTCTTGGGTTTTTCAACAAGCTTCTTAATCTGTCCCTTTTTATCAAAAAACGGAACTCCTAACCGAAGGCTCTCCGGATGATGAATCATTGTCAGCATGCCATTGAGCTTAGATTTATTAAAATAATCAACCAGTGGTTTGATTCCGCCATAAAAAATATTGTCTCCCAAATGCATTACAAATTTACTCTGGCCGATAAATTCTCGGCAACAAGCAACAATATCAGCTAGCCCCTTGGGTTGTTTTTGCAAAATATAGGTGAATTTAAGACTCCATTTTCGGCCACTGCCTAAATATCTTTTAATTTCCTCAAGTTGACCGGGATTATAATTAATTCCTACTTCTTTAATTCCACAGCTAGCCACTGCTTCAATAGCATAAAACAAAAGAGGCTTGTTGGCCAAAGGAATAAAGTGCTTATTTGAAGAAAATGTCAGCGGCCTCATTCGAGTCCCCTTACCACCAGCTGTAATTATCGCCTTCATATTTGTTTAAAACAAAGATATCATTTTATTCCAAAAATGTCACGCCTTAGACCTCCAAATATATTCAGTCCCCAATTAACTACTGCTAACAATTCATTCAATTACTCCCGAAAACCTTATGTTTGAACGTTGTTAACACCGGGTGTTAACTAGCTTGAAACATAAGGAAAAAAGTGATAATTTAAAAGTATGCCCTATCGTAAAACCATTTTTGCCAATAACTTAATCTACCACACCATTAGCAGAGGCATTGCTCAGGAACAAATATTTAGTAGCGTTTATGATTATCAGCGTGCAATTGATCTAATTGATTATTACCGGTATCAAAAACCTCCCCTTAGTTTTTCTTTCTATAAAAGACTTTCAGTCAAAGATAGAGAACAATATCTAAGCCTTTTAAGAAGCCGTAAAAAAATTGTCGAAATTCTTGCTTTTTGCCTGATGCCAAATCACTGTCATTTTTTATTAAGACAAAATGAAGATAAGGGCATCTCAGACTTTATGAGAAACTGGCAAAATGGTTACGCTAAATACTTTAACCTCAAGCATGAACGTGCAGGCGGACTTTTCCAATCAATGTTTAAGGCTGTTAGAATAAAAACAGATTTCCAACTACTCCATGTTTCAAGATATATTCACCTAAACCCAGTTACTGCCTACTTGATTGAGGTTGAAGAATTGGCAAATTTCAAGTGGTCTTCTTTTGCCAATTATATTAGCCCAGGAAAAAATAGGCATCAATTTGTCAATCCCAGGTCTGTATTAAATTATTACAAAGGCAAGAAAAGATACCAGAAATTTGTTTATAATCAGGCAGACTACCAGCGAAAGCTCCAGCGGATTAAAAAGCTTGCTCTTGAAGACAGTAGCTAACAAAATACTCTAAAAACCTT
>JBHPGO010000052.1:0-3381 GCA_042570465.1 Patescibacteria group bacterium | reverse complement strand
CATCAGAGTTAACTCGTTTGTCTTCTATCCATGCCGGCGTGCCTGAAGTATTAAATTTCTGCATGTAAATATCGTAGGTTTCGGGGGTGAAGAGTTCGGAAGAGGAAAGAGTGGCGGCTCCCGTACCACCGAAAACTAAAACCTGACCGTTGTTGAGTAAAGTACTGGAGTAACGAGACCTTTGCCCAACCATATCTCCAGCTTCTTCCCAAGTACCGGTTGCCGGATCATAAATTTGAGCTGAAGAAAGTTCAACGGCGGCCCCGGTTTCACCTCCAGCCAATAAAACTTTACCATTATTGAGAGTGACTAGACTTTTTTCAATAGAATCTCGAGCCCCATATACTGTGCCCCCAACCAAGTTGCCGGCTTCTTCCCAAGTGCCGGTTGAGGGATCATAGAGTTGAGCTGAAGAAAGATCGGTACCGGCAGCATTAGTACCACCTACCACCAGAGCCCGGCCGTCTTTCAAGATGGTGGCTCCATGTGATTTCCTACCACCATAGCTGGTCCCTCCCAGTAAAGTACCGGTTTCTTCCCAGGTACCGGTAACCGGATCATAGAGTTCACAAGCAGAAAGTTCGTCAGTGGAGTCACCCACTAACAAAACCTTGCCATTGTGCAAAAGTGTCAAGGTGTGATCTCGACGATCATTGATCAGGTTACCAGTTTCCCGCCAAGTACCGGTGCCAGGGTCGTAGAGTTGAGAGGAAGAAATATAGTAGTCACTGATACCTCCGGCGACTAAGACTTGGCCATTATTCAGTAAAGTAGCCGCATGATCTGTCCGGTCACCATAGATCTCACCACCAAGCAAATTACCAGTCTCAGCCCAAGTGCCGGTTGAAGGGTTATAAAGCTGAGATGAAGATATTTCTACTCCACCGGGGGTGTTCCAGCCACCAATTGCCAAAGCCTGACCATTATCAAGCAAGGTAAGCGCGAATCTATTCCTAATCCCATAGCTAGTACCACCAATAAAATTACCAGTGACTGTCCAGTCACCGACAGTAGGATCGTATATTTCGGCAGAAGACAAGTAGTTGCTGCCGTCACGGCCGCCGGCGGTTAAAACCATTCCGTTGCTTAATAACACTGATTGTTCGCCTGTTCCTCGGCCGGTGCTCAAATTTCCCGTCTCCGCCCAAACATTCTGATCCAAGGAATTACGATTATCCTCCCAAACCACAAACGTATTGCCGGTCGAGTCGACAGCCACGTCCGGGTTTCTCTGCTCGGCGTTCGGTGGGGCATTGGGGCTGACCTTGAGGTCATTTTGGCGAGAGGGGGAGAAGATTTGAGAGGAGGAGAGATAGTTGCTTCCACCACCAAGTCCCCCACTGACCAAAACTTTTCCGTTATTAAGTAAGGTGGCAGTGTGATTATAGCGCTTACCATTGGTACCGCCACCGATTAAATCATCTGTTTCGGACCAAGTGCCGGTGGAGGGGTCATAAAGTTGAGCTGAAGAGATTGTGATCGCGCCACTGGCAGCTCCCCCACTGACCAAAACTTTTCCGTTATTAAGTAAGGTAGCGGTGTGTATATTCCGATTACCATAATCAGTATCTCCAATCAGGTTACTAGTTTGCGTCCAGGTTTTTGTAGCCGGATCATAAATTTGGGCTGAAGAAATGGGAAGAGAGGCAGTGGTGGGCTTCCCCCCACTGACCAAAACTTTTCCGTTATTAAGCAAGGTGGCCCTATGTTGGTGTCTTCTGCCGTAATCTGTATCACCTATCAAATTCCCTACCTCCTCCCAAGTGCCAGTAGCCGGATCATAAATTTGGGCTGAAGAAAGAGCAGAAGCGCCCGAAAGTCCTCCGCTAACTAATACCTTCCCATCATCTAGTAAGGTGGCGGTGTGCAAATTTCTAGCGCCATTAGTAGCACCACCAATTAAATTACCGGTATTGGCCCAAGTTCCGGTTGAAGGGTCATAAAGTTGAGCTGAAGAAAAAGTATCCGAACTACCATCACCACCAGCCACTAAAACTTTCCCATCATTCAACAAGGTGGCCGTATGATTTTGTCGACCACCATAATCAGTACCACCAAGTAAATTGCTTGTTCTGGTCCAAGTGCCAGTATCCGAATCGTAAAGTTGGGCTGAAGAAAGATTGTCTGACCTCCCCCCAACAACAAGAACTTGGCCATTATTAAGTAAAGTGGCAGTATGACTGTCTCGCTTACCGTCAATATCGCCACCCAATAAATTAGTGGTATTAGACCAAGTATTTGTCGAAGGATCATAAAGCTGGGCTGAAGAAAAATAAAGACCAACATTATTATAACCTCCAACAGCTAAAACCTTGCCGTTGTTTAGCAAAGTCGCCGTGTGCATGTACCTTCCCCCATAATCCGTATCCCCCACCAAATTCCCCGTCTCCTCCCACGTATCATCTCCCCCCTCATACCGCTGCCATCTTTTATTCATATTGTCCGTCAAGGTGTAGTAGGTATCGCCAGATGAGTCCAAAGTAAAGCTCTTGACTTCGTTATTGGTGTCAGCCGCCGTACTGTCCATCCAATACTTGCCGTCGGTAGGAGTACTGGCCAAGTAGTCTGCCCCAAAGTCATGGAAGTAGAAGGTGTCCGGAGCAGCGTGGACAAGAGGGACGGTGGGAGTGAGCCAAGATAGTCCTATTGAAGTGACGAGGAGAATGACCAGGCTCAGCTTAGCCAGCAGTCTGACCTGGGCTGGTCTGAGTTCTAAGGCTTGCCAAGCCTTGGGGGCCAGGCCAAAAAGTTTCCCTAATTTCCCCAGTAACCCACCCCCGGGGAGAAAGGCTCGGGTTTTGGCTCCACCCCGGGGGTGATCAGTTAAAGCAATCTCAACACCCGGTGTTCCTTTGAGGCCACTCATGTTAGCCGCAAAGGATGGTCTCTTGCCAGGAATGATTCCTGAGATCCAACGGTAGAACTGGCCTCGGGTGAAGACGTCAGTGACCTTGCCAGTCTTGGGGGTTCTAAACCAAGGGCCTTCGTCTTTCTTGAGCAGTCCCTTGACAGCGGCATAGGCTTGGAAAGGGACTAAGATGTAGCAGAGAAGCATGAAGGAAAGAATACCAATGTAGTCTTTTTCCTCTGCTTCTTCCAGGAACATGCCGACAGCGTTCATCAGGGGCAGGGAGAAAAGGTTGGTGAGAACCAGGGACCAGCCCCAAAGCTCGGTCCAGAAAGGCAACTTGACTTGGAAGATGGTTTCAGAGATCAGCCAGGATAAGGTGCCGATGATGAAGAAAAAGGCTTGGAGGTAGTAGGGAGCCAGATAGAAGACCTCTAGCTTTTCCATGAAGGTTAGCGGGCTGGGAACGAAAACCTTTCCAGCCCTTCGCGAATCTAAACCAATGCGGCCCTTGGCCTTGAGCGAATTGTCAC
>JBHPGO010000051.1:0-3423 GCA_042570465.1 Patescibacteria group bacterium | reverse complement strand
GCATCTTTTAAGAGTTTCTGACACCGATCCAGAAGAGCATCATACTCATCATTTAGTGACCTTAAATCCCAAACTTCTTCGGCCAAATCACGATCGTTTCCCAAGCCATTTCGCCTGGCAATCAAACAAACACTTTCAGGAAAAAGGCTTTTGCTCTTCAAGAATTGATTAATCTCACGACTGACATTATGAGGAGTAATATAAACTGATCGCTGCCATTGGCCAAAACCTAAAGAAACTAGTTTTCTTCTTAAGTTTTCCCTTTGGCCTCTTTGCTCTTCTTTAATATCAAAAATCACGATTCGCCAATACTGATCCCAACGCTTTTTAGCAAATTTTAAAAGTGGTAAGTTTTCTTTTAATAAAGACGAGCCCTGAGAAGTTAATCGAAGATAAACCTGACCTTTTTTCTCAATCCTGTCGAGATCTCCAACTGACAATAATCGAGAAACTGTTGGGGCAAAACTTGTTCTTTTGTACCAACCGCCACAAGTCCACCGACGCATCGTGTTTCTGTAGCTAAAGGCACTAGCTTCATCAGCAAAAAAAGCCAGTAAAATCAAAAGATCTCTTTTTAATCCGCTCCTTAAAACACCCATTTTTTGCCTTTTGCCTATCGCCTAATTCCTAATCCCTGTCACCTATCGCCTGCTACCTATTTACCTTTACCTATCGCCTGATATCTAATACCTTATTTCTTTTACTATACATAAGCTCAAAAAGCCTTGCAATAAGAGACGCCGATCGGAGTGTCTTATTGCAAGGCTATTAGTCACTAGTTGACAGTAATAGTAATAGTAATAATAGTAAATGGCATAAATGATGACGATAGTTGAGATGGGAGGCATTGTAAATATGAGAGATGCAAATAATAATTCGAAACATGATAATAAGGTCCCTCCTCGCCTGCTTGTAAATTCACCGATTTATTCACCGGCGGAAACCCCCAACAGTAAATGACTAACCAGCTCTTAAGCTTGAAGATTTCTTTACCCCCACAATTTCTTGACAGAGATTGTCTCTGGAGATATAATCAAGGCAATTAAAAAGGAAAGCAAAGAAGGTCTTTTCAAATAAAATGGCAAAAAAAGAAGCTCAACAAAATGGACCTTAACTCAGCCTTGATCATCCGGTATTGGTCGAGAACGAATTTGGCCGAGGCTGGTTTGTTTTGGAGTGCCAAGTAGGAGAAAAACCAGCCCTGAAAACTTTAGTTCAACCAATTGATAATTACTGTAACTTCTCAGATTTGGGAAAATATACCAAGGAAAAAATGGCCGAATTTAGCCTCCCCTTAGCTGCTGCCAGATGCGGCGATAGGGGGATTGCCACTGTTTTCTTTGACCCTTCAGCTCAAGTCGAGCAATGTCAAAAAACTCACTCACCACGACCAAAACATGTCAGAAATGCCATAGAAAAAAGAACTGGAAGACCTTCGCTTCCATCAAATATGCCCATAGAGCAGGTCCATTTTCCCATAGCCATGACGTTTGCGTAGTTCGAAACGATCCTGTTGAATCCAACGTTGGCTCAGTCGATTTAGTGGCAGATGGTCACAGTGTTCCCAAATTGCCTGGTTGCCATGGCGAACAGATTATTGCCAGGCATTATGATGGCCACCAAACTAGAGCCGAATGGGAAGAAACACCCCAAGGGAGAAGCATTCTTTCTAAAAGGTGCTAGAATTTTACCCAATCATTAAATCCACCACTTAACTCATCGGAGCATCGACATAAGTGTATACCCAATATACAAAATACTTTCAACTCTTCATTAAATCATAGACCCCGATTTCTCAAAACCTTTTTGATTGAAATTCTTTCAGTGACGAAAAATTTTTGAAGGAATTATTCAGTCTTTAATTCTCCAAAACTTATCAAGAAATTTATCAGATCGATTACTAATCGAAACTGGCTCCGGAATTACCACTCCCGGCTGAGCCGGAACGATCTCACACACCAACTCTCTCATTTCTTGACCAGTTTCTGAAGCAAAACAAGGTCCTTCCACACATTGATTGCAATCTGTTGGACGCTCAGATGTCATATTGATACAAATCCTTTCTTTCTAACAAACATATTTTACCAATTTTTCAGCAATCTAGCAACTTTTTACTCTTCAAACCACTTTTCGATGACTTTTTTAACAATCGGCGCGGCGACTTCCGACCCCTCACCGCCACCCTCGACCAAGGCCGTAACCACAATTTCCGGCTTATCAGCCGGTACAAAAGCCGTTAGCCAAGCATGGGTATCTCTATAGCCACTGGCCTTGACCGGCCCAAATTCAGCCGTCCCGGTCTTGCAAGCCACTTGAGGCTCAAATTCAAAGAAAATTTCGGCGGTTCCTCCGGGCGAACAAGCCCCGACTAAACCTTCTTTGACCAAGCGCAGTGTTTCTGCCTTAAGCTGTAAATCCTTACAATTATTTTTAATTTTTACATTTTCATTTTGATTTTTCTTGACCTCGTCCGGTCGTGGACGGGTGATTTTTGCATTTTGCATTAATGATGGTCGGCAAAGCCAACCATCATTGGCCACCACACTCATCATCATATTGACCTGCAGAGGGGTTAACAATAAGTCCCCCTGCCCGATCGCCAGATGGTAGGTATTCCCTAAAAACCACCTTTCACCAATAACTTCTTCTTTCCAATCAGGAGAAGGGACTAACCCCTCAACCTCTCCTTCAAGATCAATCTCCGTCAAGCGGCCCAGACCAAAAGCCTTAGCCCAATTACCTAGGCTTTCTGCCCCCAGCATTTCTCCCACTTTATAAAAAAAGGTATCGGTCGAGCGCTGGATCGCTCGCACGACGTTTATTTCTCCCTCGGTTCGACCATATTTGGTAAAAAGCCAATTGCTATAAGAATAAGCGCCAACTTTAATGACCCCGGTATCTTCAATCAGGGTTTGTCCGTTAATTTTTTCTTCTTCCAAACCAGCCGTGGCCGAGACAATCTTAAAGGTCGACCCCGGTGGATAAGTACCCCCAATAGATCGATTAAACATCGGTTTTTGAACGTCTTCAAACAAAGCCAAAATTTCTTCGTCCCCAGGTGTCGTACCTGCTTCACCTCGGGAGTGAAAAATATTCGACACCTGGGGATAAATAAAAAGATGAGGGTCAAAAGATGGTGAGGAAACCAGAGCCAAAACCTGGCCCGAATCTGCCCTTGACACCACGACTGCCCCGGGGCGACCCTCCAGGGCTTCATAGGCCACCTTAGAGAGCTCAGCATCAATTGTCAAATTCAAGTCATTCCCCGGAGTTGGCTCCTGACGATCAATGACCCGAACCCTAGCTCCCCGAGTATCAACCTCGTAAATCTCACCCCCGTCTTGACCGGTTAATATTTCATTATATTTTTGCTCCACCCCCACAGCACTAAGTTGACCGGCAAGAAAACGGCCTGGATAATTG
>JBHPGO010000050.1:0-3937 GCA_042570465.1 Patescibacteria group bacterium | reverse complement strand
AATTAAACAATTTGAACGATTTAAACATTGTCAAACGCCTTAAACAATTTAAACGGTTTGAACAATTTGAACGTTTAGAAGGGAGAGTCTATGATTGATCGTCTTTTTGGTTTAGTATCTCATGACTTAGGGATAGATTTGGGTACCGCTAACACGATGGTCCTGGTCAAAAATAAAGGGATTGCGATTCGTGAGCCTTCAGTGGTGGCTCGACACAGAAAATCCAAGGAAATATTAGCCATTGGCATTAAGGCTAAAAAGATGGTTGGCAAAACTCCAGCCGCGATCGAGGCTGTCAGGCCTTTAAAAAATGGGGTAATTGCTGACTTTGAAGCAACCGAAGCGATGTTGGCTCATTATCTTCGCCAAGTTCATCAGGGCGGCAAGCTGCTGCCAAAACTATCCCGATCAAAAGTCGTCATCGGCATTCCTTCCGGGGTGACTGAGGTTGAAAGACGAGCGGTTCAGGAGGCTTCTTTAGCGGCCGGAGCCAGAAAAGCCTTTTTGATTGAAGAACCAATGGCGGCGGCGATTGGGGCCCAATTACCGGTGGAAGCACCTGAAGGATTACTAATTGTCGATATCGGTGGTGGAACGACTGAGATTGCGGTTATTTCCTTGGGTGGGATCGTCATTGATCGATGTTTGAGAGTGGCTGGGGATGAAATGGACCGCGCCATTGGTGCCTACATGAGGCTCAAATATTCACTTCTTTTAGGAGAGGCAACCACCGAGGAGATTAAGATTCAACTTGGTTCAGCTTATCCGTTGGTTGAAAAGGAAAGAAAACGACAGATGGTTGTTCGAGGGCGAGATATTGAAACAGGTTTGCCAAAATCTTTAAAGATTAGTTCGGTTGAAGTGAGAGAGGCCTTGGCACCGGTCGTTAGTCAAATCGTTGAGCAGTTGACGGGAGTGATTGAGGAAACTCCGCCCGAGTTGGTGGGGGATATTTTGAAAAGGGGAGTTGCTTTGTGTGGCGGAGTGGCTCTGCTGAGAGGGTTAGATAAATTAATTGCCGATGAAACAAAAATGCCGGTTTGGGTGGTCGACGATCCGATGACCGCTGTCGTTCGGGGTTGCGGCCAGGTGATGGAAGATGAGGGCCTTTTGAATCGGGTCAGAGTGACGGGGGGACTGAAGTAGGGAAATTTTTTATTTTGAAATTATTTGAATGGAGGTGATTTATTGATGCCAAAACCAAATGAATTTGAACAAGCGATAGTTAGATTGGGGCAAGTTCCTGCACCAAAACCGGGAGAAGGAAACCAACCACTTGGTCAAGGAAGAGAGGCGGCCTTAAATGATAGGCTTGACAGGGCTTGGAGAGCTGGTCAAAGAGCGTCTGGAATTGTTCCAAGAGAAGCAAAGTAAGGGCTAACCAATTCGTTCTGGTTGTCAATTATTAAATTGGTTTCAGAGAATCCTTCTTGCTCTTCTTGAAACGAACCCGCCAACAATTGAACCGTCTTCTCGTTCTCGAATGTGTTCATCGTAGTCGAGAACATCACAATAGGTTTGGTGAGAGTCGATACTGCCATCAGGATTTTCCCAGGCGCCATCCATGCTAGTAGCAGCAATTAGAACTGCTTCATTAGGGGACAAACCTTCTTCATCAATCAATTGTTGGACAAAATTTGGATCATAGTTTGGAGCTTCTGGGTTCATAAGCTTCTCTTTTCTTTAAACCTGATAATAAATATATTTTAGATTATTCTTCTGCCTCTTATTGAAATATATTTAGTTTGAATCTACAATTTAAATTGTAGATGTTTAAAAGATTGGAATTATATTTGGGGGATAGCCAGAAGATAAGGTAATTTATCTTCTGGCTATTCACCTACCTCATTATTAGTTCCGGCTAGTCTTTTAGCGTCATCAACAAATCTATCTGTTTCTAACTGATAAGCGTCTTCATCTGGAAGCCCTCCAATACCATCAAAGTGCCCTGATCTCTCGATTCTGGTTCCTGGTTTTTCTTCAAGCTCTGCTTTGCATCTTCCAATGATTTCCATTATTTTTGCCTCCAAGCTTTCAATTTAATTATTGTCCTATAGTTTATCAGATAGTATTGTAATTGTCAAAACAAGGGTAAGGTATGTAATTTGTTTTGGATTATTCAAATAATTATTGAGAATGATAATAAGGAGTTTTTACCTAACTATTTGGTAATTATTCCTCCAGTTCGCCAAAGCTTGCCGCCTGTCTGATGTGGACAGCATCTTGCGTTATGACCGGGAGTGTCAAGGGGATATCCCTGGAAGTCTACTCGACCAGCTAGCCTAGGATCCGGACACGGCTCTTTTAAGTTTGCTAATCTAGTTGCTCGACAAGTTTCTTCATCAATTTCCCGGAGAATCATCATCTCTTCTGGTCCAACTGGAGCTGATCCAAGATAAGGTAATACTGGGTCAGTTGCTTGCCAATATTCTCCTGTTGTAAGACCTTGTTCTTTCATTGTAATAGGTGACTTGAGTAATATTTTAATAATTTATTTTTTAAATTGTATCAAATCCTTTGAAGACGGTCAAGTAAAGCCATGTTTGGGAAAAGTGTCAAGTTTTTTTACAAGAGGTTGATGTGTTAAAATGAGGCTGTGATGAAAAGTCCCCCCAAAGAAATCGGCATATTTATCATTCTGGCGATGATCAGTACATTCTTGCTTTTTTCTGACCAAAAAGGTTGGTTTGGCTCGTTTCGGGGGAAACTGAGACAGCCATTTTTGCTGATAGAAGAAAGGCTATATTCTTTAAAGCTTAAGGTTTCCGGAAATTATAAAACTAATTTTTCTTCTCGCCAAAACCAAGCTGAAGAAATGATGCGTCTTCAAGGCCAGTTGCGTCAATTGGCCTTTGATCAAGGCCAATTATTGGCCTGTCAAGAGGAGAATTTAAAAATGAGGCGTTTATTGGGGGCGCCTTTGCCGGCTTCATGGAAATTTTTTCCAACTAAAGTGATTGCTTTGTCTGAAAGAATGAGAATCAATTTTGGGCTTGAAGATCAATTAGAAGTGGGAATGATGGTTATTTCAGATAATATTTTAATCGGGCGAGTGGCTGTCGTTGAAAATAAAAGTGCCTTAATTGAGCTGGTCACTAACCCGACAGTAAAAATTCCGGTTGTCGTTAAAAAGCCTTGGGAGGGAGAGACAGAGCTTCTCCAGGCCCAAGAAGGGGTTCAGGCTCGAGGATTATTGCAAACCGGGCCTGGTGATGAGCTGGAAATCAAGGAAATATTACAGTCAGAAGATATTCAGGCAGGGGACTTGGTTTTAACTAGTGGTGAAGCTGGGTGGCTGCCCGATCTTTTGCTCGGTCAAGTCAAGGAAGTCAAGGGCGTGGGGGCTCAGGTTCACAAAACGGCTTTGATGACCCCCTTAGTCGACAATCAAAGACTAGAGACTGTATTTGTGATAACAGATTGGTAAGACAATTTTGTTTTGAGATATCTTAATTTCACTGCGATACGGAGCCGTATCGCAGTATGGAAACAAGTCATGAAAAGAGGACTGAGGCGCAGTAATTTAGTTTTATTTGAAGAATTAGTATAACCATAATTATGAAAGCATTTTTAATTATTTTGGGAATGCTCTTTGGGCTTTCAATTATCCAGGCCGTTTTCTTGCCGGTCAACTTAGTGCTGTGGCTGATCTTGGTGTGGGCTTTGATTAGTTCTTCAGAGAAAAGTATGCTGATGGCTTTCTTCTGGACAAAACTCTTTTTCTCATTTGCTTCTCCTTTATACCCTTAACCGAATAGTTTCTCGGTCAAAGGTTTGTGAATAGTACTTTAATATCGGCCTGATGGCAATTGACAAGAAAACCATAATTAATGCCTCCCCTAACCAAGGTTTGCCAATCAGTAGATCAAAAATCATCGTACTTAAAAAGACAAAAATCGCTAAAAAGACCGGGTGAGAAGGATCAAAACGACGAGAG
>JBHPGO010000049.1:0-3968 GCA_042570465.1 Patescibacteria group bacterium | reverse complement strand
CGGTGTCTACCTGGCACACCCCGGGGGTGGGAAAACCAAACTACCAAAGGTGGTAATCATAGGCCGGATAAGTTTATCTAGGGCGGCGACAGTTGCCCGGTTTCGATCAAGGCCTGTTGTACATAATCAAGGAACCTTACTCTTGAAGCCAAGGGCGAACTAGCTTCAGGATTATAGCCTAGGCTCAACCAGTCAATTTCAGGATGATTGATCATTGACTCTTTCAAAGAAACCAGCTGGTTTCCAAAAATTCCTCCAGGGGTAGGATCAGTAAGGTAAAACTCTCCCCTTAATTCAACCAAGACAAAAGCGTGGGTCGGTGCCCCAGCCGCGTAAACTGGAACCTCAGGAACGTATTCTTGGATATAGGCCGAAAGCTGGTCAGTAAAATTATAACAAACAAAGGCATCTTGCTCATACCTTTGCTCTGGCGTGAGCTCTTCCCATGATAATGACTTTAAGGATTTTTGATCAAATTTTATGGCAAAGGCGAGAAGTAAATTGCGCGTCTTTTGAACGTCATCTTCAGTGATCACTCCCTTGTTCTGATAGTGCCTCAAGGCCGACATAATTGGCCGAGTATAAGCAGGTAAACCATATTTGAAAGCCCCACTCCTTCTAACAAACCTGCTTAGCTCAAAAATTTGATCCTTTTGACTGTCAATACCTGAAAACCCACCCCCTATCACGAAATCAAAACGAAAATCTTCTCTTCTTTGTTCTTCAACTAAGTTAGTAAAAAAACTAGATCCATGACCCGATTCTTTGTAAACTACTGGCAAATATAGTCTCTCAGCGCCGCTTTCCTTGCCAGTGGCACCTCTGATCAACGGTGAAGTAGATTGCTCTCCAGAGGGGTCGATCATCTTAGCCGGATTACCAAGCACATAGGCATACCGATTTGGACCCTCTTGAGAATCGGCCTGAGTAAAAAGCGCCGCTGTCGGATCATAGTATCTGGCGTTGTAGTAATAAAGGCCTATTTGACCAATATCTGAAACCTGGCCAGTGTATTGGCGTTCGGTGGGTAGGGACTTCTCAGAAGAGTTACGAGTACTGCCGTAAGGGTAATAGTTTTGTTGGGAAACTAACTCACCATTTTCGTTACTAACTAAGGAAGTGCTGCCTAAGTGGTCGGAGTGGATGAAGAAAAGCTCTTCTTCTGCGAAGGCAGGAGAAGGAGTAAATAGTAATTGGTAAATAGTAATGAGGAGAAAGATGGCTATAATCTGGCAGGGTTTTTGTTTCATACTAAAACAACCTCAAAAAGGGCTTTTTAAACTTATTTTATAACCTTCCACACCGGGAGAATGATTCATAAAAAATTTTCAAAAGTATCACGCTCCCGGTGTGATCATTTAGGATCCCAATTACTAATTACTAATTACTTAATTACTAATATCTCAGTATCTTAATTTCTAATTGTCCGCTCCACCTCGGAGGAGGATAGCTATAGAATTGGCCTCACCTCCGAGGAGGGCAATATCTCAATATCTTAATTACTTAATTTAATTACTAATCTAGTTTGGCTTATTTTGATCCGGAAAGTCAAGCATGCCCCCGTTTTCTTACTTCGATACTATCATGTATCGTAGTAATGATTAGTTTTTATGGTTTGAGGTTTAAAAAAACCTATCTTCTCCGATAGATTTCCCGCCGGTGACCAACTTTAAGGATTAAAGTCGAATCAACTGATATTTTATCAAAAACTATTCGATAGTCTCCGATCCTAAACCTGAAATTTCCCAACCTTGAGTCAACCAAAAAATCAGCAAAATTTAAAGGGTCTTTCTGACAATAAAAATCAAGCTTTTTAATGATTCTTTTTTGAACGTCTTGAGGAATCTTTTTGATTTCTTTTAAAGCCTGAGGGGCAAAATAATAGCGGTACATGTCTTCAAAGACCAAGCTCCTTTTTAACCTCAGTTGAAGAGTAGTGCTTTTTGGTTAGCCTGGCTTTTTTAATATCATTTAGATAGGCATCAGAAGAAAGAGCCTCCAAGTCTTCCAAAAAAGATTCCCAAATTCTATCTGGAATCAAAACCCCCAAAGGCCGGTTATTTTTCATCACCCGGTAAAACTTGCCTTTCTTTTTAGCCAAGTTAAAAAGCCGGGTTAAACCCGCTTGAGCTTCCTGAATACTGGTAAAATCTTCACTGGTAATCAGTTGTTTGTTCATTAATCTCTCCTTACAGAATTATTATATAATTCTGAAATCTAATGTCAAGGGGCAGTTAAATACAGGACACCAAGAATATTCCAAAATATATTACCGAGGTTGCCTAATTGGACAACCTCGGAAGTTAATTAATCCAGAAAATCAAGCGCCCACTAAACTCAAAATTTGGAGAATCTAGAATACAGAGTCTAGAAGATAGAATCACCCGTCCGCGACTCATCACTCTTATCCTCGTTCCTCGTATCCTAATCCCTAATGCCTAATTACCAATTACAATTTACTAATTACTAGCTTCCTATACCCTACCCCCTAGGTTAAAATCTTCCTAAACCTCGCCTCGCCTTTATAGGGCCCAATCAAGGACAAGTTAAGTTTCTCGGGCTTAAAGACATCTTTGGCCACTGCCTGAACATCTTGGGCAGTTATTTGATCAATTTCTTTTAAAGTCTGCTGGGGAGTCCGCATTTTGCCTTCGAGCAAAATCTGGCCGGCATAACGGGAAGCCACCCGCCAAGAATCTTCCAGAGCCAAGATCAACCGACCTTTTAAAAAGTCTTTGGCTTTTTTTAATTCCTTGGGGGCAACTTCAACTCGAGACATGTTTTCAAATTCACCCAAGGTAACTTTGATCGCTTCTTCAACTCCTTTTAGCTTAACCCCAGCACGAGCTAAAAAATAACCGCGGTCAGTAAAAAAATCCGGAGAACAACTGACATAATAAGCCAGGCCTCTTTCTTCACGAATTTTTGAAAAAAGGCGTGAGCTCATCCCCCCACCAAGAACTGATGACAAAACTCCCAAAGCAAAACGATTGGGATGAGACAATTCATAACCCGGCAAACCCAAACAAAAATGAGCCTGCTCGGTTTTTTTATAGATTAATTTTGTTCGGGGTCTTTTTTGAACTAACTGAGCTTGTTTTTCTGCCTTATTTCCAGGTCCTTCTAACCGACCAAAATATTGCTCAACAAATTTTTTAACCTTCTTGGCTTCAAGTTTCCCTGAGACGGTGACGACCATATCAGCCGGATTATAAAAACGATTTAAGACTTTGAGAAAATCTTCCTGCTTAAAAGAAGTGACATTCTTTTTTGAGCCTGCGATACTCCACCCCATTGAATTATTGCCAAAAAGAAGCCGGATAAATTCCTCCATCACTTTATGGGTCGGGTCATCTTCATACATATTGATTTCCTCAACGATGACTCCTTTTTCTTTTTCAATTTCGCGCTCATCGAAAAGAGAATTTAAAAGAATGTCAGACAAAATGTCAAAAGATAATTCCTGATGTTGAGCGGCCGACTTAATGTAGTAACCGGTCAGTTCTTTGCCGGTGAAAGCATTAAACTCCCCCCCAACTCCGTCGATCTCAGTCGCTAGTTTAAGGGCGCTGGGCCGTTTTTTGGTTCCCTTAAAAGCCATATGCTCCAAAAAATGAAAGATACCGCTGTTTTGGGCGTTCTCGAAACGAGAACCAGCTCCTACTCCGACCATCACCGCCGTTGACTCGATTTGCGGCATCGGCGTCATCACCAAACGAAGACCATTTTTTAAAACGATTGCTTGAGGTTGATGCATTAAGGATGATTATAGCATAAATTCTAGATTCTAGAATCGAGAATTTGGAATCTAGAATATAGTATTAAATATTAGATAATGAGATATTGCTCTCCTCGGAGGTGAGGCCAATTCTATAGCTATCCTCCTCCGAGGTGGAGCGGAAATTAGATATTGAGATATTGAGAAATTGAGATACTAAGATATTAGAAATTGGGAATTGGAATTTATT
>JBHPGO010000048.1:0-4252 GCA_042570465.1 Patescibacteria group bacterium | reverse complement strand
TGCAGCCTCTGAGCTTCTTATTTTTGGTGTGAATCGAAACAAAAACACCAGCCTTTGTTGTTAGCATCTTTTTCGGTAGATTGCTTGGAAGCGAAATAGTTTTGCCGGTCTTAACAAAGGTTTCAATCGCACTTTTGGCCAAACTAATGTATGAGTTTTTCATTTTTCGATTTCCAAATCAGCGACTAAATACCCAACGCCAAAGGGAGCTTCATAGGATAAAATATTGGGCTTCCATTTAGTTTTAGAGCCCTTTAAGGCTCCCAGAAGCAGGCAAAAAGACCTCAGGCCGCATTCACCGGCTTCTTCAATAAATTGGGGATCCAAATTTAAGATGCCATCAATGTCTTTGGCTTTCAATAGCTTAATAAATCTTTCGTCAAATTTTTTGCCCGAAGAGTGAAGACCGTAAGGACCGTCTTCTTTGAGTTTATGACTCATGTCGCCGGAGGCGATCCAGGCGATTCGTTTTTCTTGGGGAAAGCTAGCGGCAATTTGCTTGCCTTTTTCAAAGTGAACTTGAGGCGATTGAAAGTCAGTTAATTGGGTTTTGACTTCAATACCGCGGACGTTTTTGTTCAGAAAATGCAATGGAACATTGAAACCCCAATCAGGATGAGGCGAGGAAATGATGATTAGATCAGGCTTGGCCTTTCCTAGCTCGGCCCCAAGTTTTTTCATTGAATTAATTGTTTTTTGGACCTTGGCCCTGTCAGTCTTGGAACCTACATTAGGCAGTAATATTGGTGGGTGGGGGACTAAGCAAGCAAAAACAAGCATGATGTAATTTTTAATTAACCTAACTTAATGTTTAACTTTTCTTGGCAATTTTGGCAAGAGCCTTTTTGGTTAATTTTTTCTAGGTTTGGTTTCCAAGGAAATCTTTTGATGACGATTTCTTGACACTTGGGGCAGACAGTATCTCCTTGGGAATAAAAACCACCGGGCAAGTCTTGGCCTGGGGCCCAAATATAGATGAATTCCAATCCGCTTTTTCGGCCGATTTTGGCGGCGGCTTTAAGCTGGTCAATGGTCGTCGCCGGGAGTTTTTGAAATTCTTTGGTGACTGAGGCACTAGGGCTAAACCGGCTCAAGTGCCAGGGGGTTTTAGGTCCCAAGTTTTTAGTGATCCACTGGGTCATTTTTTTGAGTTCACGAGGACGATCATTAATGCCGGGGATAAGCAGGGTGGTTATTTCTAAAAATATTTGGTGTTTTTTTTGGGCATAGATGGCCATTTGAGGAATTTGGCCGAAAAATGCATTTTGTTGGGAATAGGTTTTCTCGCTAAAGCCTTTTAGGTCAATATTGGCGGCATCAATATGAGGGCCGATCTTGTCGAGAGTTTCTTTGGTCCAAGAGCCATTGGTCACAAAGACCGTAAAGAAGTCTGACTTCTTGGCCAGCTTGGCCACGTCAAGCACATATTCAGCCCAAACAACCGGTTCATTATAGGTAAAGGCAATTCCTTGGTAACCAGCTTTTTTAATTTGATTAATTACGAAAGGACCGTCCTTGCGTGCCTGCAAGGACGGTCCTTGATTAGAGGCTAGTTCTAAGACTTGAGTAGATGATTTGCTCCAGGAGCACCAATGGTTGAGGCATTGCTGACAGCGGAAATTACAGCCCCAACTGCCAATTGAGGGAACCATCGTGCCAGGCCTAAAGTGATAAAGAGGTTTTTTTTCGATCGGGTCAACTTGAACAGGGCCGTTGAGCAAGCCGTAGTTGAGAGTGTAAAGTTTGCTCCGCCGGTTGGCGGACAGGCTTTTTTGATTGAGTTTAGTTTGGCAAAAACCTTTTTTACCAGGGGAGATGAGGCATTTTCTTTGACAAACTAAGCAGCGGACCTTGTTATCACGAAGTTTTTGATAAACCAGTGCCTCTTTCACAAAGCAAGTATATCATGCCTTGAGGTCCCGAGGTTGCCTACCTGGGCAACCTCGGGGGTTGACACTCTCTTGAGGTCCCGAGGTTGCCTACCTGGGCAACCTCGGGGGTTGACACTCTCCTTGCCTTAAAAGCTTCTCAACTTCTCTCTCGCTGCTTCGTGGATGGGATTTATTTTTTCTAAAATATATTCAAGTTGGTCAATGGCTTCTTTGATCATATTTTCTTCTTCATAAAAAAGTGCCAGGGCAAACCGGGCGTCACTGTAGTTTGGCTTAAGCTGGATTGTTTTTTCTAAAGTTAAGATAGCTTTTTCAAGCTTGTCTAGCTGGCCATAGACCAGGCCAAGATTGTAATAAATTTTTGCGTCTGTCGGGGCTATTTTTGAGGCTTGCAGTAAGCTTTCCAGGGTATCTTGAAGATATTGGGGGTTAATTTCTGCTAAGGCATAAAAAACCCTGACTCTGTTTTTCCAGTAGTTCAAATGGTAGGGGTTAAGGTTGATAGCCAAGTCAGACTCGCTGACCGCCAAATCAGCTAACTCGGCTGAGAGGGTTGCTTCTTCTTGGGTAAAGGCTAGCTGGGCTAGGCGAGCTGCTGGTAGAGCCAGACTGTTGTGGAAAAGAGGTTCGCTGGGTCGGAGACTGATGGCACTTTTGAGGTAAATCACTGCTTGATCATCTTTTCCGTTTGTGCCTAGTTGCTCGCCTTTGGCAAATAAGAAGTCAGCGTACCAGACTTTAAAGAAACTGCCAATTGTCAAGAAGAAAAGAAAAAGCACCAGCCCGATGAGGCTTTTTTGGGTTGAAGAAAGAGCAGGGGTTGGTTTTAGCTTAAAGCTTTTTGGTTCTTGGTCAAGAACAACGCTGATCGCTGGGAATAAAAAGAATATTAAGCCGGTGACAACCACTGAAAAACCAAAAAAATTAGTCACTAAAAGACTGGTGTAGCCGCTCAGTAAAGCCATCAGCCAAAAGAAATATTTTGGTCTGGTTTTCTTTTTGTCTGGTTCAATTTGAAAAGGAAAAGCTTCTAGAAATTTACTGGAACTTGTTTTTTTAGCCCGGACCAGTTGAAAATTAAATAGTCTTGACAGGCTCCAGGTAAGAAAGCTAATAATCAGGCTTAAGTAACCAATGAAACCAACTGTGCCGGTGGTGGCCAGGAAATTGAGATATTCGTTGTGGGCTTTATTGTAGAGAAAATCCCACTCGGAAACATTGTTGTGCTGTCGGGGTCGGTGCCAATAGTAAGAGTAAGCAAATGTTTCCGGTCCGGTTCCGAAAAGGGGATTGTTTTTCCAGATGTTCAAAGCTCCTTTCCAGACAATTTTCCTGATGTCGCTGGATTCAGATATTAAAAGCGGTGCCTGGGTTTGGCTGGTCTTAGTTTGTGGAGAGTTTTTTGGGGAGGTAATTTTTGAGAAACTGGGTGTCCAGGGGGTACCAACGAGTAATGTAAAAATCAAAAATAAAAATGCAAAAGTAACAAAACTTTTCTTGACATTGTTTTTGCCCTTGAAATTAGTCAAAGATAGGCCCCAGAAAACAGAGAAAGCGACGCTAAAGCCAATCAGGCCAGAGCGGGATTTGGTGTAAAGGAGGGTGAGAAATAGTAGAGAGCAGAGGGCATAGGGCAGAGAGTATAAATAGGTTTTTTTTCTTTTTTGGTCGTTAAATACCAATGCCCAGGTGACTGGGATTACGGCCACCAAGTAGGCTGCTAGCCAATTGGGTTGGCCCAGAGTTGAAAAGACCCGGTTCTGGACATCTTGAATCCATTGCTTGGCGTCAATTCCAAAATGCTGCAAGACACCGTAGGTTCCCACTAAGATTGAACCGGCCAGGAGAAGGCGCAGAGTTTTCAGGGCTTTTTGCCGGTTAAGGTTGGAAACAAAGGACCAGTAAAGCAGTAAATATGTTAAGGTTGAAAGAAGACCGCCATGAAAGCGGGAATAATAACCCCAAAAAGAAGTGTGAGGGGAGATTGAAACTAAGTAGCTTAAAAACTGAGTCGCTAAGAAAATGAGCAAGGGAATATCCCAAAAAGTTCGTCTGAATATTATTTTTTTATTGAGAATCATCTTTATTGCCCAGCTAGCAGTAATAATGGTGCCCAGTAGATAGACCAGCAGCATTTTATTAAACTCAAAAAGTTCCCAATTAAAAGGGGTTAAAATCAAGGGAACGAGAAACAAAAGAAGGCAGAAAGATAATTCAATTATGCGGGAAGTGAATTTGGCCAAATTCGGCATGATCTGAGTATAACACAAGGCCAAGGCTTGTGGTAAAATGACTGAAAGTGATTAGAAATTAGTAAATAGAAATTAAGTAATTAGAAATTAGATATTAGATATTAGAAA
>JBHPGO010000047.1:0-4288 GCA_042570465.1 Patescibacteria group bacterium | reverse complement strand
ATCCAAATTCAAAACATTTAGAATTTAAATTTCGAAATTGGATCTATTTATCACGTTAAACGAGATTTAGAAATTAGATATTAGAAATTAGAAATTATTATAGTTATGACTTCAAATACCGCCATTATCGAAATTCGAGCCGCCGCCGGCGGTGATGAGGCCAAACTCTGGGCTAAAGACCTGATGAGGATGTATTTAAAATACGCCGCTTCCCTCAAGTGGGAAAGTACTCAAATTGATGACTTAACTCTCAAAATTAAGGGGGAAGACGCTTTTGACAGACTTAAAACTGAATCCGGTGTCCACCGAGTCCAACGAGTACCGGTCACTGAAAAACGCGGCCGGATCCATACCTCAACAGCCACAGTGGCAGTTTTGCCCCAGATCCGTGCCTCAGAAATTGATGTTAATCCCAGTGATATTAAATGGCAATTTTACCGCGCCTCAAGCCAAGGCGGACAAAACGTTCAAAAAGTCTCGACCGCTGTCCGCTTGATCCATCAGCCATCGAGCATTGTCGTGACCTGCGAGAGAGAAAGATTTCAAGAAAGAAATCGTGAACTAGCTCTTGAATTGCTTCGCGCCAGGCTCTGGGAACAAGAAGAAAGAAAAAAAGAGCGAGAAGTGGCTGGCTACCGAACTGCCATTGGTCGAGGCATGCGGTCGGAAAAAATCAGAACTTACAACTATCCACAAAACAGAGTCACTGACCACCGGATCAAAAAGAAATTTAGGCTCGAGGACATTATTGAAGGAAAACTTGAAAAATTACTCAATCTACTGGCCTTACCAAGAAAAGCTTGATCCTTAACTTTAGTAACCTTCTTCTTGTCGCCTTCTTTTCTTGCCGATAATAATTATTACTGCGACTCCTGTAAAGTAACCGTTAGGTCAGCTTCTTCTCCATCACGCCAAACCCGAATAATGATTTTATCACCAACATTTTTCTGATTAATTATTTCTGCCAAACCGCCTTCTCCTTCTTTGATTTTCAGACCATCCAGATCAATCAAAATATCCCCTGCCTTTATACCTGCCTTGTCAGCCGAAGAACCAGGGACCACCTCGACAATATAGGCTCCCTGAGGGACCTCGTTTAAAATCGCCAAATCACGACCGATTAAACGATAGCGAACCCCTAAAAATGGCCTCATGAACTGGCCAGTTCGGTTAAAATTATCAATCGCTTCCTTAACAACGTTGATCGGCAAAGCAAAACCAATGTTTTCGCCACTGGCCGCCACCGCCACGTTAACTCCAATCACCTGGCCAGCCGAATTAAGCAAAGGGCCACCAGAATTACCCGGATTAATGGCCGCATCTGTCTGGATGACATTGTCAATTTGCTCCACATAACCGGCAAATGGTGAACCAGCCGAAATCCCCCTCCCAAGGCCAGAAATAACGCCGGTAGTCACCGTATGGCGAAATTCTCCTAAAGCAGTCCCAATCGCGACC
This sequence comes from Patescibacteria group bacterium, assembly GCA_042570465.1. Lineage (GTDB taxonomy): Bacteria > Patescibacteriota > Microgenomatia > PFEM01 > JBHPGO01 > JBHPGO01. The sequence goes on along the minus strand of JBHPGO010000047.1, from coordinate 2,830 downwards.
ACAAACTGGCCAACTTTTAAATTACCTGAGTCCCCCAAAACAACGGGTTCAAGCTTTCCTTCGGGAGGATCAATTTTTAAAATCGCCAAATCATTAATCGGATCGCGATAAACATTTTTTACCTCTAACTCCTCATTGTCCTTAGTGATCACCCGGTATTCGGCTTTGTCGTCATCAACAACGTGGCGGTTGGTCACGATCAAGCCGCTTTCATCGATCACAAAACCAGAGGCAATGTCCATTTGCACCTCTTCTTCCCTCCCCGAAGGCTGACCAAAAAGACCAAAAGGATCTGAAAAAGGATCGGGTTGAAATATATCGAGAACTCTTTGAGTCTTGGTCACCCCAATCGTCACCACTGACGGACTGACCTTTTCTGCCACTTCAATGACCGCTGATTCCTCTGTCAATAACCGTTGTTGAGTAATGACTGAGGGTAGCGTCCCATTTTCTCTTGGAAAGAATCGATCAAGAGGCTTTAGTCCAAAAAGACGATCAGAAATTGCTCCCCCCAAAAGAGAAGCAATAATGATTAAAACAATTGAAGCGGTAATGAGTATCTTTTTAACTGACTTCATGATTACTTATTATTAAACAACAGCTGTTTAGCTTTTTCAAGTTGTTCGTCAATCTCAGTTTCCCAATTTTGCTCAACCTCAATATCGGGAATTAGACCCTCCTTATCAACTGACTTTTCTGAAGGTAGCAACCACCGGGCAGTCGTAATATGAATTCCAGAGCCACCTGAAAGGCCTTCTGCTTCTTGGATTGAACCTTTACCGAAAGTTTTCATCCCGACAATTTTCGCCCGATCGCTTTCCTGAAGGGCTCCAGCCACAATTTCTGAAGCCGAAGCGCTTCCTTGATTAGTTAATATAACTAACGGAAATGATAATAACTGACCATTTCCAGTAACATTATAAGCTGTCTTGACGCCACTGGCATCTTCTTGAACCAAGGCCACCCCAGAGCCAACAAACTCAGAGATGACCGGCGGGGCGCCCAGTAAATAACCTCCGGGGTTGTTCCTTAAGTCCAAGATTACTCCAAAACAAAGATTATCTTCAACGCCTACCAGGCATTGTTTTCTGATTTCTCTCACGGCCTCGAACCATTCACCGTTGGTCCGATCTCCAAACCTCATCAGCTTCAGGTGAGCTACCTTACCCAAACTGGAAGTTAAAAACTCTAACTCCACGCTGGGAACTAAAATTGTTCCTCGCTCAATCGTGATCTCTTGTGTATCCTGGTCACCTTCATGCAAGACAGTCAAAACAACCTGGCTGTCTTTTGGACCACGAATCAAGGAAACTGCCTCAGGTAAACTAATTTCCATTGTTTCCTGATCGTCGATCATTAAAACAAAATCACCAGCCCTAATGCCAGCCTTTTCAGCCGGAGTCGCCGGTAACGGCGCAATGACTGCCAAAACTCCATCTTTGTAACCAATTTGAATCCCAATCCCCTCAAAACTTCCCTGTAAATCCTCTGTTGCCTGCTTGTTTTCTTCAGGTGAAAGAAAAACTGTGTAGGGATCCCCTAAGGAACCTACTAGCCCCTTAATCGCCCCGTAAACCATCTGGTCTGCCACAATGGCTTCTTTGTCCAAATAATGAGTTTCAACAATATCCCAAACCTGCCAAAATAATGAAAAATCAACCCCTTCCCGATTAAAAGGTTTTTGCCGATTAACAATAAAAGGCAATTGTTTAGAAAAATCAACCCCAACTCCATGGGACCCAAGTCGATAACCTCCCCCACCAGCCAGAAGCACTAAAGAAAGACCAACAATAATTAATCTGACTTGCCGAAGGTTGAGTTTGAATTTCATAAAATTATCAGGAATAAATAATCAATCAAAGAAAAAGACTAACCATTTTTTGTGATGGATTTAAACCAATTTCTTTTCCCTGATGGTCCTTTAACATCTGCCAAATTTCCGGCTCAATATTCTTTTTATTACCCAAAACCACCAGCGGGATAAACAAGTCTTTCTTCTGACCGTTAACTAAAATAAATTCACCCTTGAGCTCTTGGTTAAAATCTTTATCCGGCAAACGACCGCAAATAATTGCCTTGACCCCTAAAGTTCTGGCTTTATGCCAAAAACCTCGGCTTAATTTTCCGGCCAAAGCGACCACTTGATCTTGATGGCTTTTGTCGAGCCCAAAAAAAAGATCGTTTTCTTCGAGACAAGAAAGAGTTCCTGAAGCTAGTTGACCAATTCCCCACTGAGCTTTAATTTCTTTGACTGGACCGGAATGAGAAAAAGCCGGTTCCTCTTCTTTTTTTGGCTTGGGTAGCTTGATCCTCAAAATCCCCTTTTTAGTCACTGAATCCAAGGTTCCATTCACCGGAGACAAAAAAAGTCTTTTTCGAGAAAAACTTTTTTTAACCGCAATTATTTCTCCTTCTTCGACCTCATCACCAATCTTTTTAACCAAGTACTTAATCACCTTTGAAGGAGAAGCCTTTAATTCCTGAGCTAAATGGTAGTCTTTGAAAGAATCTTGAGAATCGGCAGGCATTTTTTTAAACTTTGACAACAAAAGGAAGTAAGGCCAAGTGCCTGGCTCTTTTAATTTCTCGAGCTAGGCGACGCTGGTGTCTGGCACAAACCCCTGACCTTCCCCTGGAAACAATTTTCCCCCGATCAGTCAGGTAACGACGCAGCTCCTCCACTTCTTTATAACTGGGGTCTTCCCCCGACTTACAATAAGGGCAAGCCAGCCTTCGAATTGGTTGTCTTTTCTTTTTCATGACGATGTTTAAAACGGAATGTCCTCAGCTTTAACTTTGGTCTTTTCACTAGGCGCTGCCGCAATTTCTT
>JBHPGO010000046.1:0-4293 GCA_042570465.1 Patescibacteria group bacterium | reverse complement strand
ATAATATTCGCCGGATGTTTGTGAGGTTGATGTTCGGAAGATGGATAACGCCAATAAACGCCAATCGTGAGCGAATGAAAACGAATGAGCGAACAAGCCATTCGTTCATTAGCGACAATTCGTTCAAGACCGAAGGTCAGATTAGTTCAAATTCGCGAAGGGCTGGTAAAGTCTTCATCCCCAGCCCTCTCTCCTTCATGGAAAAACTAGAAGTCCTTTACCTCTCCCCCTACTACCTCCAAGCTTTCTTCTTCATCATTGGTACCATGAGCTGGCTAGTGTCAGATGCAGTCTTTAAGGTTCGCCTGCCTTTTTGGACTGAGCTTTGGGGCTGGAGCCTGGTTCTCACCAACCTCTTTTCCCTGCCCCTGATGAATGCCGTCGGCATGTTCTTGGAAGAAGCAGAAGAAAAAGACTACATTGGTCTGCTTTCCTTTACACTTCTTTGCTACATCTTAGTGCCCTTTCAAGCCTATGCTAGTGTCAAGGGATTTTTAAAGAAAGACGAAGGCCCTTGGTTTAGAACTCCCAAGACAGGCAAGGTCACTGACGTCTTTACCAGGGGCAGGTTCTATAGATGGGTCTCAGGAGTTATTCCCGGTCGCTTTGCTCCCGTGACGCAAATAAAAGCTAATTTCGGGCGAATTAACGCGAATGCGCGAATAGGCCATTCGCTCATTGGCTCAGATTCGCTTGACGTTCGTTCGCATTCGCGATATCTCGCATTAGCGAGTGCCAACAATCGTTTCCAGGGCTTTAAAGTCAGACGCAAACGGCTCAGGTGGGCTTCCAAAGTAGCCTTAACGATGCTGTTGGTTGCTAGCTTGACGTTGTTATCTTTGACCAGGGGCTATTCTGAAGTTTTAGCTGACCCTGACCTGGCAGAAACCCAATATTTAACTAATGATACCACGGCTACTTTGAGCAATTCTTGGGTTTTATCAGCGAGTGCAGATACCGTTCCTGGCGGAGGGGACAGTAGCACTTCGCTTACTCTTGTCAAAGGAGTAAACCCTACTGATAGGTATGCGTATGAACCAGGAATAACCGATGGTACTACTCCAGAAACAGACTGTGCAGATGACGCTGCGACCGGAAAAGGATGGATTTTGGATACGGCCTTTCAGGTTGGAGGGACAGTTGCTTCAGGGGACTGGGTTTTTACTATGTATGAAGATGACACTGGTAGTGGAGGCGTTCAGCCAATAGGCACTCTTGAGGTTTGTGCTTACAGGATTACAGTGGGTGCCGGTTCGGTAACAGACTCTTTTTTGATTTTTGATACTTTGGGCATGGCTGGTTGGAGCACAGCCGATATCCTTGATCAGACCTCAAATAACCCGACCTACACTGCCTCTAGCATTAGTGAAGTTACTTTTAGTGCCAATGACTATCTTTTTATCCAGTATTCTCTTAATGTTACAGGTATTGCGAAGGATATAAACTCGATATTTGCTACCGGTGATATTGGGGCTACTAATCCCCGAATTACCTTTCCCACTTTAACTATTCCTGAGAACCTGGCTTACTTTATGGCGGCGGCCCCGCTAATTCCGCTGGTGGTGATGTGGATGAAGAAAAGATATCAGATAATTAAGTAAATAGTAATTGGTAATTGGAAATTAGAGATAGGGGTTAGGCAATAGGTATCAGGCAACAGGTATTGGGAAGTCTTTAAATTCCTTTAAATCTCTTTAATTTCCTATAAGCAAAGATACTAATAAGCAAATTTCTAGTTTCTAATTGATCTAATTGACCTAATTCCCTTGCCTGGTTTAGGGTGAAACTACCCTTAAAAACCCTTAATTTCCCTTAAGGTCCCCCTTAGTGTTCTCCACTGAGATACTCTTCTATAATCCCCAGATCCTAGGCCCCAATCATCAATTACCAAGCTCCAATAAGCAAATCCCGACAAAGTCGAGGATCTCCGACAGGGTCTCGATACTCTCGACTCGTCGAGAGTCGTCGGACCTCGATAATATCGGGGCAATCATCAATCATCAATCATCAAACAATTTCTAATTACCAATTACTAATTTCTCAATATCTAATATCTAATCTGCATAGGAAAGCATATGTCAGAAACGTATTTGAGCCTCAAACCTTTTTAGGCTTGATTTAAAAGCCCTTCCAGCTTCAAGCTGATATTGGGAGTCTGATTGTTGTTATTTTGACTGCCTATTAAGGACTGATTTTTGAATGTGCTATGCTTGTTTTAGGCATGGGATGTCTTATAGTCAATCTTTTGAGGCTAGAATAGCCTATAAAAAACTGCTCTTTTATCCCATAAGACTATAAAATATGAAAAGAGGCCTATCTTTAGCTTCAAAATGAGTAAATTACTAAATAATCAGTTGTCTTATAGCCCCTTGACATTCAGTACCCATTAAGACTAACATATGTTCAGGTTTAAATATTGGTAACGGTTAGGGTGACGAAGCCCGTATCGGTTAGGTCTTCGGGTTACGTAGATAAATAAGACGTAACCGTAACCGCCTCACGAAACGGGCCTCCTAATCGTAACCAAACAACGTAACCAACAAACAACTATGCCCAAGCCTGTCCGCCTAACTCTCAAACAACGCCTCGACCTGATCGAGCGGGTTTTGAATGACGGTGTTTCGGTGACTGATGCCTGTCGAGCCTATGGTGTTTCCCGATTTACTTTTTATAAATGGAAAAAACGCTACCTTGAAGCTAAGCCAGGTAAGGAGGCAGTCGCACTTTCTGACACTACTCCTAAAGGAAAACATCATTGGCGTCGCACTCCTGCAAGGCTAGAAAAAGAGGTCCTTGACTACGTTTTTGAATTTCCTCAGGCCTCAGTGCATAAGATTGCCCAAGTGTTTGACAATATTGGCCATCATGGAGTCCAGACTATTCTGGAAAAACACCATCTCAATAACCTTGAGGCTCGCCTAAATTATTCATTGCAAACTGTTAAGCGAAGAGAGCTAAGTCCGGAAGAAAAACTTCAACTGTTTGAGATTTTTGAAAAAGAAAATGAATCAGTCAGTCACCTTTGTTTGAGGTTTGGCATTTCCCGATTTACCTTTTATAAATGGTATCAACGGTATTTAAAGGCAGGGGAGGGGGGGTTAAAAAGTCATCGGCCGGTTGGTCAAAAACACTGGCGAATCACTCCATCTAACGTTGAAAAAGAGATTCTTAACCTGGTCATCAAGCGTCCTGAGCTTTCTACTCACAAGATTGCCCATAAATTGGCTTCAGTAGGTAACCACGGTGTTCAAAATGTTCTATTACGAAATAGTTTGAATACGTATGATCTTCGCTTGGCCTATTCCCAGGCCCATGCTTCCGAAGTTAAGCCGGTTTTTGGTTTAGTATCAAGTTTGAGAAAATTAATTGGTTCGATACCGAGTATTTCGGCGATACCACCCCCCACTTCGCCTCCCACTTCGCTGAAGCTTCGCGGGATGAATTGGCTTCGCGGGGCAGGCCCTTTCTTCCGCCAGCCCAAACAAGCTCTTTCACCTCTGATCCGTCCCTTTGTCGCTAGTCTCTTTGTTTCCTTGCTCATTTTTAACTTTTCGGCTTACTGGTTAAACTTAATCGCTGCCACTCCCTCCGCCAGTGGCAAGGTGGGCCTGGTTTTTGCCAGCATGGCCCTTCTCATCGGTGGCTTCTTCTTTACATATAGTATGAAGTACTACTTTACTCTTGCCATTGTCCTTTCTTTCTCCAGACAAAGTGAGGAAGATCCTTCGACAAGCTCAGGACGAATGGGTGGCCTGAGCATTGGCCTTCAGTCGCTGATCTCCACTGATAAGAAGCCGATGAACACTGATAATCAGCGAAAATCAGCTCTTGATCAGCGAAAATCAGTGGGTGGAACCAAAGGCCTCATTACCTGGATTGCCAGGATCTTCGGCATTAATACGCCGATGAACGCTGATAGAAAGCTGATGAACACTGATAATCAGCGTGGATCAGCCCATTATCAGCGAAAATCAGTGGGGGTTGGAAAGCCAGTCCGAGGCGGTGGCCTTCTACCATCCCTCGATCACATCACTCTCAAAAGAAAACCCTTTGTCTCTATTCACCTGCCCTTCTACAACGAAAAGAAGGTCGCTCAGCGGATTATGCAAGCCTGTGCCTCCATGGACTACTACCAAGATGGTCAGGCCATGTTTGAAGTCATCGTCTGTGACGACAGTACTGATGAAACGGTTGACATTGTCAATAGCTTTGCCAAGAAATGGAACATCAAGAATGGGTGGGGAGAGAAGGCTCATCTTGAGGAAGAGAAGGCAGATGGCTGGGGGATGAAGG
>JBHPGO010000045.1:0-4385 GCA_042570465.1 Patescibacteria group bacterium | reverse complement strand
GTATTTGGCCCCATAGACATCATGGGGAGAGTGGATCTGACTGTTGCGGTGGTTTTCCATGACTATCTGGCGGCAATCATGACCGTCATTTGGTTGATTGTTTTTTGGTGGTTTAGTTTTTCCTTTGTCCTTGAGGACAAAGGCGCTGATAACGCTGATAAAGAACTGATGAGCGCTGATGGATCGAGCACTGATAGGAGATTGATAAAAGTATTCCAAAGAAAATCAAAAAAATCTAGAAAGAAGGTAAGTAACTTCTTGTATGAAGACTTAACTTATAAAATTCGAGGGGCAATGTTCGCAGTTCATAACAGATTAGGCTCAGGTCATAAAGAAGTGGTTTATCAAAAGGCTTTGGCTAAAGAGTTCAAAGGCCAGGGAATTCCCTTTGAAAAAGAAAAATCTTTGAAAGTAAAATACAAAAATGAAAAAGTAGGGGTTTATAAACCTGATTTTATCGTGGATGGTAAAGTAATTATTGAAATGAAAGCAGTTCCTTTTCTTTCAAAGAAAGATGAGAGCCAGCTTTCTTACTATCTCAAAGGAACCCCATATAATCTAGGGTTATTAGTGAATTTTGGTAGTAAAAAGCTAGACATCAGAAGAAGAATTTGGACAAAGTGATTATCAGAGTAAATCAGTGACATCTATCAGCGTAGATCAGCAAAATCTATCAGTTTAATCAGCTTTAAAAATCAGTGTAGATCAGCAGTAAATCAGCATAGATCAGCGTTTATTTATAAATAAATATGTATCCACCTCAAACGTCCTTTATCCCAGTCCAGGTTGCCTTGGCCAGGTTTTTAGAAAGCCAGGGTTTGAAAGCAATTATCAGCGATTATCCTTACTGGTATTTAGGCACAACCCCTTTTCGTTATCTTACCGGGCCAGTTTTGCCAGGAATAATGAGCGTAATTCATCGACTATTGCCGGGCCTGGATTTATTTACGGTTTTTTACTTAATTTTGGGGATGGTTTGGCCCTTAGGGGGAGTGGGAGTATATTTACTTTTGAGGGAACTGATGATCGCCGATAAAGGGCTGATGAAGGCTGATAATATCAGCGAAGATCAGCGGTCTAAATCAGCGTCTATCAGCGATAGATATCAGCGAGTATCAGCGATAGTGGCCGCCATTTTCTTCACCCTTGGTCCGATTGTGCCTTTTCTTTTTCGGTTTTCAGATGGGATTTCCCTGATTAGTTTTTCAATCTTACCTTACGCCTTGATTTTCTATACCAAGCTCCTTAAGAAAAACACCCCAAAAAATAGACTACTTTTTATTATTACGATATCTTTAATCCTATTAATAGACATTTCGATATTCTCGACTTTATTCCTAGGAATGGCGGCTGTTTTCCTGACGGTTTCCGGTTGGAAAAATGCCGAAAAAAAGATCAAAAGGTCATTTGCTTATTTGCTTATTTGTTTATTGGTGATTTCCGTCTGGTACGGTCCCGGTTACTGGTGGCGGATTTTGTTAGCGCCTTCATTTGCCGGCAAGTCGTTAGTAAGCGTAGTTAGCCAGCTTGGCCAACTCCTTCCGGTTGCTCTGGCCATCACTCTGGCTGTCCTCTCTGGCCGCTTTTTTAAAAAGAAGCCAAAAAAGTCTCAATTACCAATTACTAATTACTATTTACTTCGTTTCTCCTTCTTCTGGCTCTTCATCTTTGGCTTTCTCACCCTGATGCGCTTTATTGCTGATCCGGACTTTTGGTTGGATTGGATGAGCTATGGGATGGAGTTGCAGCTGGGGTTGGCGATGGTTTTGGCTCTTGGCCTCGCGCGAATAAATACGAATTACAAGCTAATGATCGCGAATGTGCTAATGGTTGTTCTGGTTTTTGGGAGTTGGACTTATTTGTTTAACGAGTATATTTTAAAAACAATGCAAAAAGACATTACCCAATCGGTAGAATACAAAATCGGTAAGGCGCTGATTTTCGCTGATCGAGTAGTCACTGATGTCGCTGATAGGAAACTGATAGACGCTGATCAAGAGCTGATGAACGCTGATAGTAAACACCTCCAAGGTGGAGCCAAAACCAAAGCTTCCCTCCTTGGAGGTGAGCCAAGAGCCGACGATCTCTCCCCGGGGGTGGAACCCGGCAAAACCGTCTTCCTCTCCGGCTCAACTGTTTTTTGGCTGAATGCTTTTTTTGATATTCCCCAAGTCAGGGGAGGTAACGATGGTCCTTCTAAGGATTCTGATTGGCGGGAGGCGGCTTGGGAGATTCGGGAAGGGGAAGAAGCGGTTAGGTCAATAGAGTGGCTTGAAAAATTAAAAGTTGATTACCTGGTCGTTCACACTGAAGTTTCTCAAGAATTCTGGCATGATTTTAAACATCCTGAGAAATTTGAAGGAGCTGACGGTCTAGAGAAAGTATATGATCAAGAGGGGGATAGGATTTATAGAGTAGAAGACAGATAACCGATAACAGAATACGGATTTCTGAAAACTGAAGGGAGAATTTTTGATTTTCAATAATTTTGCCAATTATCTTTTAGGTTAAAGAGTTTTCCGGCAAGATTATCGTATCGTTCTATAAGCTTACTGGACTTTTTCTCACTGATATAACCAAAGAGACAAGCTTGCTCAAGATGATTCATCATTTCGTTAGCTTCTCCAATTGAATCTCTCATATATTTTCTAAACACTTTTATGAATTTTCTTTTGACCCATGATTCTGCTATCAAGCTTGGTATGCTTCTTGAAGCTCTCTTCATCTGATCAGCAAGAAGAAATTTTTCGTTTTTTGGAAAAGTTTTTGTTAAATCATTGATAATTCTGGAGAGTTGAAGAGACTCTTTATAAACATCTAAATCCCGGAAGGACTTTATGGGCATTAGCTTAACTTTCTCACTTCTGTTTTCTGTTGTCAATTACTGTCTTCTGCCGGCAGCTATCTGCCTTCTCTTATCAAAGTACCAAAAACAACACCCCGGCTGCAATCGCCACCGTAATGATAAAACTGACGATGCCCACCAAAGCGGCTATTATTTTTGGTTTGGGTCGGCGGGGCTTCTTGCTTTTTACCTGTCGCCCCTTCGGAGCCTTTTTTGGGGATTCCTCTTTTGAGTCCTCAAATTCCCCGGAGCGGATTTTATCCAATTGCTTACGGGTATAGTAACGACGATTAGTCGGGGAGCGGACCGGTTTGATCCGGCCTCTTTTTTCCCACCTTCTGAGAGTGTCCCTAGAAATACCTAAGAACTTTGCAGCCTCACCGATAGACATCCATTGAGAGTTTTCAGCCATAATTGCCTAAGTTTGATAATTAATTACTAACTAAATATTAGAATACTCATAATTGTCTGTCAAGGGATAGATCGTGCCTGAAAAATCACAAGGTTTTATTGCTTGCGCAAGATTGTTTATTAAGAACTTGTGGATAACCTAAGTTTAGTTAAATATACTGAGAAATATTTATGGTCAAAACCATATTATTTTCACTCCTTTTTCATTAAATATCTTAATTACTTGAATGTAATAAAGTGGATCAGAATTTGATGATAAAATTATCTGATAGTAATTAATTTTTAGCCTAAAATTCTAGCTCTGCGGAAAACTTTCGGGTGGATAATCGGACGGAGGTGGCCCAAAAGGAAAAAGAGTTAAGGCCCAGCTGGAAAGAAGGGGTTTATAACTCCTTTATGGTTGTCAAAAAGACCACTCTGACGTTCAGGAAGGCCTTCTGAGGGTTTCCAACAATCAAGTCGAGGAAGAGGTTTTTACTCGTGAGGTGTCAATTGAATTTATTTTTTGTAGTCTGGGAAAATCTTATTCATTATCTTTAAGGAAGTTTTTCCGGTTTCTTTCAGAACAGAGAAGATGACTCTGATACCAGCCAAATTAACGCTTTTCTGCCTGGTTAAGTAATGAACAAACTTGATTGCCTCTAGATCCTTTTGAGAATAGCGACGGCGGCCGGTAGGGGTGCGGTGAGGCTTGATTAAACCGTTTTTTTCATAAAGCATTAGGGTTCGAGGGTGAAGTTTGGCCAATTCTGAGGCCACAGAAATTGTGAATAGGGGATCGGATTTTCTCATTTTCTTCATTTGCTTTATCATAATAAATAAATTATTAATTGTCAATTAATAATTATAGAGTTGATACAAATTGTAATATTAGTTTAGTTGATTGTAGTAATTAGGTAATTAAAGATAATAACCGATATTTTAACCCTGAATATATTTTCTATAAGACCTAATAAATATTTTATTGTTTTTAATAATTATGAAATTGCAATAATTTCTCTTTGAAACAAACTATAATTATTTAAACTAAATAGGACTTATCTATCACTTTTTATACCTGATATTTATTTTCTTCATTTATTGATAATTGATAAATTTATTTAAGTAATTAAGATTATCATATATTTTA
>JBHPGO010000044.1:0-4390 GCA_042570465.1 Patescibacteria group bacterium | reverse complement strand
TTCAGGCTGCTGAAGATTTTGACGAAATTGAGTTTTAGTATCTTATTTATTTGAAACTAATTTTTCACTGAGCCTTCTTGAGGAATCCTGCGTGAAATAGTAATAACTCGGAGAAATCTCACTTATACACCTGTTGGCGATGAGAAATGTGATGAACAATTACTTTTACAGACTTTGTTTCGTAAATGATCCGATAAGGCCATACCCTCAACGAAAAATATTTCCTAAGCTTTCCAGAAAGTTTTTTACCACTCTTCGGTTCGGCTTTCAATAGTTCGAGTCTTTTGATAATTTTCTTTTTATCTTTTGGACTTAATCGGGAAAATTCCTTCTCAGCGGTCTTTGAAAGAAGCAAATGAGCCATAAAGCTTAGAGGTTATTTTTTCTCTCGAGTTCTTCAAGGGTAATACATTTGCCCTGTTTAATTTCTTTTTGGGATTGTTTAATCGCCTCAAGCGATCCAGGGGTGGAAAGGATTTCAGCAGTTTCTTCCAAAGATTCAAGCTCATCCAAACTCATCACTACCGCTTTGGGTTTGCCAGATACAGTTACCACAAATCTTTTCAGCTTGGTATCTACCTCGCTGATCAATTTGGGAAGCATGGCTCTGAAATCGGAAATGGCAATTGTGTTCATGCTATGAATGTACAATATCTTGTACATATTGTCAAGGGATAATTTAGGGTGGATTAAAGAACGAAGTTCGAACCTATTTTAACCTTCTAAATGATAACGAGAAGAAAAGGTACTACAGTAGCATCAATCACTTATTCCCCAGTATCAATCTCAATTTTACTCCCGAAGCTTAGTAATTTTCTTATCCTTATTCCTGGGCCCCTGGTTTTTACTTGAGATGCAGCAACTGCTGACTCTTCAAGATCAGTTCCTGGAGATAGATCAACATCAGAGGCAATGACTAAACTATCTTTACCTCCACAAACTCTAGTTCTTAATCTTGATAGAAAGCGTTCATTGTCTTTCATAATTGATTCTTTAGATCTTTTCCCTGTCGAAAAGAATGATATCATAGGTAAAAGAGAATTTCAAGATTATAGGATAACTAGATTCTAGAAGTTGCTAGCTATTTAAATAATTTTTATTGTCTAGCAGGCTTCAAAAGTTCTAATCCCGTTATTGGCTACCACACTTTGATACACTTCCCGAGGCTAGAAAAACGTGGGTGGTCTAAAGAACGAAGTTCGAACCCATTATAGCCTTATAAAAGCTCAAGAGAGGCTAGAGATGGAGAGGTGGATGAATCGCTTTAGTTCTTTTACCCCCGCATCATAGCCATGAAGTTGCATTTATTGGTATAATACTCTTAAACATGAACGAGAGACGTTTACGGGATGGTCAAGGGCGAAGAAGAAATATGTTTGAACATTTTTCTGAGGTTGTTGACCGTGGATCAATGGTTTCCCTTTGTGAACTTTCAAAAATGGCGTCTGGAAACGAAAGAGCAGCTCAACTAGTTGATAGAATTGATGAAGCGGTTGAGGCAGGAGAGATAGAGCTTTCCAATCGCCCCAACTAAGAGTTTTAAATATACCCTAATAATTTAATATGAAATCAAAAGAAATGGTAGCCGATGCAGCGTTTTTGGCTACTCATCCAACCACATCCCTAAAAGCCTTTCGTCGTCAAATAACTGTAGCTATGGAAACGGAAGCACCACCCCCTGGGCACACCTTTGAGAGTTTTTCAGATCTTTCTACTGCTGGCGCTGCGAGAGCCATTTGGGACGCAGAGAGATTAGAAAGAGAGGGTGTTCCGTTAGACGCTTGGTCAGAGGAAGATCAGCAACGACTTCAAGAGGGGAAACTGCCTAAAGGGTACCCTGAACATCCAAATATTTGAGCCTCATTTTCCCCTGAATCTTCTTGAGGAACCATTCTTACACACCGATACACCGGTGTATCGGTGTAAAACAAGGCGACGTCAGACGTCGCAGTTTGAATATATATTTTGACAGGGATCCCGTCAAACGGGACTCCTCGTCAAACTAAGGGGGTACCGAGTTTGACTCGGGGGTCAGAGATTCAATGAAGTTAGAACCTATTATCAGGCAATAAAAGCTCATGAGAGGTTGGAAGTAGAGAGGCGTGTGAATTATGGCTTTACTAGATGAATTATTCGGAATCTTCTCCCCTTAGCTTTAGTCGGAGCATATTTAACCTCGATGCTTGAGAGCCAAGTGGCATAATTCCATCATTCTCCTTATAGTGCTCAACTTCTTGAGCAACAATTTCCGGATCATATGCCTTTTGATACATCTGATTGGCTTCTTCCGGGGTTATCTTTCCCTCGTGCATCATCTCAACTATTGAGCCAGCCATCATTTGAATAACCCGTGACATTATTTGAGCTTCCCTGTTGTGCATGTTGGCTAAGATTATATCACAAATATTAATTTGAGCCTCATTCAGCTTAAAGAGAAACAAGAGGTTGAGGCTGGCTTTAATCACCAATTCGCCTACTACGATTAATTAAATTGATTACCTGAAAGGCATGGGATCACTTCAAAATAATTGATATCACTTAATAGGTTATGTATTATTATTCTTAGGACATGACAATCAATCAGCTTTCAGGAATAGTAAGCGCAGCGCTAGTGATTTTCATTATTATTCTCCCGTCACTAGCTTATGCAAAGAAGAAAGTCAAGAATTGGATATTTAGAATAATTGTCATTTTTATCAGCCTGATGATTTCACTTATACTGTGGTACGGGGGAGTGGCATTATTAGGGTTTCCTCTTGGCAACTTGTTTCCGAATATGAAGGGCGTTCATTGTTTCACTCTAAGTAAATCTAACTGCGAGAGAAGGCCCGACTGTTATGTCGGTGTAGTTTACGGTGGGTTGGGAAAGGATTCTTGGATGTGTTACAATAAACCAGAAACCCCTCTTATTGAAGAAGTCCTTTAATGTATGGCTCCAAGACAACCCCCAGTGGACCACAATGCTCATTATTTAATCCAAAACTTTCAATTACCAATTCACTAAGTAGTCATCAAAGAATTTTACACCTTAATTTTACACCTTCCAAATTTTACACCTTCCAGGTGTAATAGCTTGACACCCAAACATTTTTAATGATTTCTGGGTGGATGACCCGACAAAAACTTAACTTCTTTAAGTATTTAGACGGGCGGGAGGGATTTGGCGGGTCCGGACCTCTTCATTTTAGTTCAAAACTTTGAAATCGTTTGCGAATAAATCTTTGGCAAATTAAAAGTTTGGAGGAGTTGGGGTTCAAATCCTACTTCATCCAAGAAAAAACCTACCCGAATGGGTAGATTATTTCTTGGGGTCGTTTAAAGAACGAAGTTCGAACCCATTACAGCCTCAAAAAGACCGCTGAGAGATTGGAGCTTGAGCGTAACTTGGATTATCAATTTGCCAATTTTTAGCTCAAAAAACTAAGAAGTTTAGAAACTACTTTATAAATTCGAAGTTTATCATTAATGCGTATGCTTCTGCTTCTTCGTAACCATAATTTACGATATAATAAATTTTACCGTCCTTAAAAGTTGAGGCATAAACATAGCCCGTGGGTATATATCCAATATTATTTTCTCCATATATCTCCCACGGAATAGCATCAAGCAGTGGATTAAATTTGAATTTTTCTTTGTTACACAAAATGCCTTGATTTTCTAAAAAGTTTGTTCCGCATACATCCGAAAGACTTGAAGTGCTTTCTACAACATTAATACTTATTCCTGATTCAGCAGGGGTAGCATCATCTTTTTTACGAAAATTAACAGCTGACGAAGCTTCTGGATTGGGAGTCACAATTTCAAAAAGATCTGAATAAAGTATCCGATAACCAAAAACAGTGTTAATAAATTCATTATCTTGGGTAAGCAAGTTAACAGATGTATTATCTTCGATGTTGCCGCTAATTTGGGATAGCTTTTTAAAGAAGATAAGCTTATCTTTATGCCAAAGCTGGACAGACTTCATTTCAGGTTCATAGGGGATTCTATAAGAGACATTAACCTGTTCATATTCAACCTCAGAATAATCTTCACCTAATAAAACAGGGCCAGTGTAATCAAAATCAACAGGAAAAGAGCAAGACCATAAAACTGTTCCCATTTGTGAGCGGCTATCCCCACTGCTTACTTTTATTGAATAATCCCCTTCTTTTTGATTAATTATTGAAGGCGAGGTGGGTCTTCCCGTAGTAATACTTATTGGTGTCGCTTCGGTAGCAGTTTCATCAGCCCGCACCATAAGATCAACATTTATGATTTTGTTACCAGCTTCATCTGGAGATAGGGTAGGCATAGGAGTAACCTGATCGGGAACGGTTTCTTCAGAAATTCGATAAAGCTTTCTTAATTGATAGTTTTGATAAGCAAAATATCCCATGACTCCTAGTGA
>JBHPGO010000043.1:0-4579 GCA_042570465.1 Patescibacteria group bacterium | reverse complement strand
GATTCGGTTGTCCCATTAATCTTCACTCCTTTTCTTTAAATAACTAATGTAATTATTTAACTTTACACCTAAATTATCAAGATCCTTTATTAAGTCATTCAGCTCAGTTTCCTTAATAAAACCTAACTTACAACTAATCAAAACTATACTTTTAACTTCAAAAAGCGAACCCCTAGAGTTATAAAGGAATTTTACTTTATCTTTAAAGTGAAAGCGACCGTAACTTTCAGCAATGTTAATGGCAATAGAAATTGCTGCTCTTTTTAACTGAGAAGTAATTCCATAAAGTTCCTCATTAGGAAATCTTTTTGTACACTCATAAGCTGAAAGGGCAATTTCTTCAGCTAGTCTATAAACTTCAAGTTTTGCAAAATCACTTTTGCTCATCTTTTCCCAATCGAATTAACTACTGAATTAACTATTAAATTTTCAATTGAATCAACTACCTAATACACTATCTATAAGCTTCTTATACCCATCTTTGCCTGGAAAACCTACCGCTCTCTTGACTTCCTTCCCTTCTTTAAAAATCACCACTGTCGGAATACTCATTACTTGATATTTCTGAGCCGTTTGGGGACTATCATCAACATTTAGTTTGCCAATTTTTACTTTACCCTCAAATTCCTTGGCTAACTCATCAATAACTGGCCCGGCAGCCTGACAAGGACCACACCACTCGGCAAAAAAATCTACAAAAACCGGCTCTTTAGCTTCGAGAACTTCCGATTTAAAATTTTCATCTGTAAAATTTAACGCCATTTTTTACCTCCTTTCTATTATTTTAACAAAATAGTCTCAATAAAAAAATCCGACTAAATTCGGACAATGACATAGATAAACCTGCCCTCTTTTTAAAGCCAATAAGGCAATTGAATAGATCTTAAAACACCTACCACCCCAAAAGATGTAAGGAAAAATACAATTTTCTCAAGCGGTAACTTAAAACAGCGCCGCTTTATCTTTAAATCAAGAGTAAGTGCAGTCCAAGAAAGGCCAAAAGCATCACAAAAACAAAAACTTTCGTTTGCTGGACGCTGGCTTTAATATCAATTTGCCAAAAAAGCCACTTTTGCAAACTTTCTTCTTTTCCGGTTAATAGCGGTTTGAGCTCTTCCTTCAAAAGCTGAAGAACCATCACCATGACCAAGGCACTCCCAAAGTGATTGGCGGTCGAGGTAAGAACAAAAAAACAAAGAACATAAAATAGTGGTTGAAACAAGGCGCTATGAAAGGTCAGCTTTAGTCTTTCAGCTCGAGTTTCTGACAACAAAATAAAAGCTTCCTTAAAACGACGGGATTGAAGTAATTGCTTAATTTTAAGGCTGGTTGGCTCTTGAGGGTGAATAACTAAAAAATGCAACCAATGATCAAGATCAACAAAGAAAGTTCCCAGCAAACCCCCTAACCAAAAACCAACTAAATCAAAAGTCTGGAGGCCAAGAGGCAAGTAAAAACGCCAACGAAGTAGTGAAATGACAATTAACCAAATAAAAGTTAAGAGAAGACGCTCCTTGATTTCCTTTTTAAACAACATAGCCTTAATTCAGTATAGCACAAAAAACCGCCAGATCGTTAATTGACGGCCGATCCTCTTTCCAGGCACAGCGATACGGCGCCGTATCGCTGTGAAACCCATTGGTTTAATCAAATCAATCCCTTCTATTTAAGCAAGTAATGGTACCGACACCCCTTAAGATTAACTTTCTTACTACTATTAAAAATTATTCCTTCCATTAGCAACAACTTCTTTTGTTGCTTATAGCCTCCCTTACCAAAATTCGGCGCTAACCTTCCCTGGGCATTAACCACCCGATGACAAGGAACATTAGGATAAGGGTTTTGGTGCAAGGCGTTGCCGACAGCTCTGGCTGCCAAGGGTCTTCCTGCGGCCACCGCCACCTGGCTATAAGTAGCAACTCTGCCCTTGTGAATTAGCCTGACAATCTGATAGACCCTTTCGGAAAAAGAAATCATTAATTCACTATATCACGAAAGATAAATAAGAATTTAAAGGCAAAAAATGAAGGAAAAACACTAATTAAGTTTTTTATTAATTAAT
The DNA here is from genome assembly GCA_042570465.1 of Patescibacteria group bacterium. Taxonomy (GTDB): domain Bacteria; phylum Patescibacteriota; class Microgenomatia; order PFEM01; family JBHPGO01; genus JBHPGO01. The sequence continues at coordinate 2,517 of JBHPGO010000043.1, read as the reverse complement.
TTGGTAATTGAATGATTGCTCTGCTCAACTCTCCTAGTCTTCTGTATCTGAAGTTCTAATAACACTGGGGTTTTCGGCACTATTTGTCAAACTAGCTTGTCTTATCATTCTCACCCAAGGATTACTAAGATATTCACTTCTTTTTACTGGATGGCCCCCAACAAGAACTTCAGGCAATTTCTTTGTTGATTGTCTTTCTAAGTCATTCATAATTAAAAAATACAAATTATAAAACAACCATAATATACCATTTGTTTTCTGCTATGTCCAACAAGTCACAATCCTTTTACTGGGTGGCGACACGTATTTAAGACAAGCTCCGAAAATTCGCTTCGCTCGCATGGTTAAACATAAAAAGCTATTCTTTTGCCTTCTTTAGTTCGCCAAGTTTCCACATAAAGAGCTTACCTCGATTTCGAACCTGACTGGCGTCTTTGACAAAGTTACGCGCTTCCTCAAGTAGGGCCCGAGGAGCTTCCTTGGCCAGTTTAAAATACAGAGCCTTGTGCTTAAGGTCTTTTAATTCCTCAGCTAAACGATAGCCATAGTCCTGAAATTCCTGAGAAATGTATTTTTTCTCCTTTGGGTCGAAGCTTTTAAGAATTTCCCCAATCGGTTTTAATTTCTTCTGACGATTGACTTCTCTTACTTTTTTAACCATTTAAAACCCCTTACTTTTTTTACCGAAAGAATTGGGAGAAAGCTCGCCACTACCGAAACCAGAAAAAACCACTTCAGCTCAATACCTAAGATCACCCAAATAATTAAAATAAGGCATGTAATGAAACCACCAATGGTATAACTAATCTCTCGGAAGAGTACCGCCCGACCGGTTGAATGGCCATCCAGAGCTTTTTGATAAGTGGAAACCTGCAAAGGGATCGCGACCATCGTATCAGTTATCCGATCAGCAATATCAAGACTAAAAAAAGCACCGATGTTTCTAGTAAAAATTCTGGCCAACCAAACAAAAGCTTGAACAATTGAGCCATAAACAACTAAACCCCGATTGCCTCGAACATCAGCCCAACGACCAATGATTATATTCAATAAAGCCACCACTACCATTGAAAGCGAGAAAAAACCACCTAAAGAAAGTTCTTTTTCCAAAATTAAAAAAAGATAAAGCGGGATGACAATCGAATAGGTTGAGGCAGCAATATTATCGCCCATATAACCTGAAAGAGGTCCTTTATGAGTTTTAAAAAGCTTGAAAACTTCTATAAAGTTAGTATCGTGCCTGGTTTTAACTTCTTTTATTCTGCTTAAGGCCAAGGCTGATAATAAAATAAAAATCAAGGCCGATCCAAAAAGAGCTTGGTAACCAACCAACCTAATCAAGATCCCTCCCAAAAAAGGGACCCCGATCAAAGGCAAGGTCGTTACTAAGCTAACCAACCCTGACTCTCTGCCAAAGTGGCCCTCACGGCCTAGCTTGACCATCAATCCATGTGAGCCAAACCAATAAAAGCCGGTCGCCATTCCCCAAAATGGAGCGGCTAAAAATATTAACCAGACCAAAGATGAGGAAAAATACATCAGTAAAAAACAAACGGCAAATGATATTAAACCAAGATACATTGGTTTTTTTAAACCTAATCTTAAAGAAATTTCTTCAGCAAAAAGATTACCTATAAACTTAAAAACATACAGGACCAAAAAATAAGTAAAAACTGCCAGAAAGGCAAGTTTCTGCTGACCAGTCAACTGAAAGATTGTTTTGTAAATATAAATCGAAGAAAAAAGGCCCAAAAGTGAAACAGCTACCCCCCGAAAAGTCTGGTTCAAAGCCAGCGGCCAAAGCTTAATTTCTTTTCTGAGCTGAAAATCTAAGAATCGGTGCATAGGTATTAGGCGTTAGGCATTAGGCATTAGGTTTTGGTATCTGAAAAATTTCACAAAAAACATCCACCGCCAAGACCATCTTATCTTAGAAATTCTCAAGAAGGCAAGGGAGGAAAACTTAATTATATTCATTCATCGCCTTTTCAAGACCAAGTTTTATGGCTAAGTGGATTGCCCCAATAGCTACTTTAATCACTTGACTGGCCTGATCTTTTTCAGTCACTGAAAACGGTGAAAGCACATATTTTTCAATTAGCTGCTCATCATTGGTTTTTGATTTTTCATTATTGCTGGGCCGACCAATTCCAAGGCGAAAACGAATAAAGTCATCATTACCCACCTCTTTAACAATTGATTCCAGACCCTTGTGTCCTGCGGTTCCGCCACCTTTTTTGATCTGAATTGTTCCCAAAGGCAAATCTAAATCATCGTGAACAACCCAGATATTAGATATTGGGATATTCAGATACTTAGATATTGAGGCCACTGATAAACCTGAAGCGTTCATCATTGTCTGAGGTTTGGCAATAATTTGCCTTTCATCACCAAACCTCAATTCACAAATCTCAGCCTTAAATTTTTTATTCATTTTTAACTTTAATCTGTCACCTTGATTTTTGATTTTTGAGATTTGCATTAACTGATCCACCACTTTAAACCCAAAATTATGGC
>JBHPGO010000042.1:0-5844 GCA_042570465.1 Patescibacteria group bacterium | reverse complement strand
AAAGACCTAGGAGTCAAGATTGATGGTTTGGGAACAAGTAAACTTAGAATTAATGCCAAAGATGTTAAAACACCTCACCCAGATTCAGAGTTGGTTGAAAAGCTAAGAGCTTCGATCTTGTTGCTGGGGCCACTTTTAGCTCGTTTTGGTGAAACTAAAATGCGGCATCCGGGAGGATGCATTATCGGCCGTCGGGCAGTGGGAACTCACTTTCAAGCCCTTGAAGCCCTTGGTGTCAAGACAATGGCCACCAAAAATGACTATCAATCTGAAGTTAAAGACCCCAAAGCTTCGGAGATATTTTTGGATGAAGCCTCAGTAACAGCGACTGAAAACGTTTTAATGATGGCTGTCTTAACTCCCGGGATAACCACCATCGACAACGCTGCCTGTGACCCTAATGTACAAGACCTAACTTTATTTCTGAACAAGATGGGGGCTAGAATTAAAGGTGGTGGAACCAATCGATTAACGATTATTGGTGTTGAAAAACTTTCAGGAACCCAACATCGCTTGGCGCCAGACTATATGGAGGCAGGAACTTTCGCAATGTTGGCTGCGGTCACTAATAGCAGAATCAAAATAACCGACACTCAGCCAGCTGACCTGAGGATGATTTTACTTTATTTGAAAAAGATGGGGGTGAAATTAAAGGTCAGTGAAAACAATTTAGAAATATTTCCTTCAAAACTAGTTGCTCCTGAAGGCAAGATCCAAACTAGGCCTTGGCCCGGTTTCCCAACTGACCTGATGAGTCCCCTAATTGTTTTAGCCACTCAGGCTGAAGGAACAACTTTATGTCATGATTGGATGTATGGCTCAAGAATGTATTTTGTCGATAAGTTGATTAATATGGGTGCCAAGATCACTTTGTGTGACCCTCACCGGGTTTTGGTTACCGGCCCGTCAAGGCTAAGTGGCAAGGAGCTGGAGAGTCCGGATATTCGAGCTGGCATGGCCTTAATCTTAGCGGCACTTTGTGCTGAAGGCGAGAGCGTTATTGATAAGGTCGAGCTAGTTGAAAGAGGTTATGGGGAGATTGTCAAGAGACTATTGGCTCTTGGGGCAAAAATAAGGAGAAAAGACTAAGGGTAATGAACTAGTGGAGATCTTTCCAGATGGTTAGTAGTGGAGTCTAAGGAGGGTCGATCAAATTCTTCGTCTCTCCCCCGCTGGAGTGGGGAAACCATTTTCTGCGGCACAAATCATTGAGTTAGTTTTGTGCAAATGATAAAATTAACTCATGGCTCAGGTAAAAAGGTGGAAACAGCCTTTTCATCAAGCTCGTTGGCAGATTGCCAGGCTTTGGTATCGTCATTTCTCTAACCTAACAACGATTGCGATTACTGGTAGCTATGGTAAAACCAGTACTTCTCGAGCGGTTGCAGTAGTTTTATCTCAGAAATATCAGACTTTAATGACTGATATAAATCTTGATACGGTTTACAACCTGCCGATTACATTACTAAAACTTAGGTCTTTTCACCAAAAATTAGTTCTTGAACTTGGAGTTGACCATCGTGGTGAAATGAACTCTTATCTTGAATTGGTTAAGCCTTCAGTTGGAGTATTAACCGGGATTACACCAGTCCACTCCGAGCCAGAACTTCTTGGCTCTCTTTCGGGAATAATTGAGGAAAAGGGAACGCTTCTGGAGAAATTACCCAATAATGGAGTAGCCATTTTAAATCGTGATGATCCTCAAGTAGTTAAAATGGCTCAAAAGTCAAAAGCTCAGGTGATTTGGTATGGGCTTGGTAAAAAAAGTGATTTTTGGGCTGATGATATCAGAGTTGACACTAAAGGGACAAGCTTTACAGTCCACTGCGATACGGCGCCGTATCGCAGTAAGCCAGTTAGGGTGAAGACAGGCTTGATCGGTCGGCATTTTGTTCAAGTATGCTTGGTGGCAGTAGCGATTGGTAGGCGAGAGGGAATAAGTTGGCCTCTGATCAAAACGGGCTTGGCAAAAATAAAACCCCTTCAAGGCCGGGTTAATTTAGAAAAAGGCCCATTAGGCTCGACTCTAATTAACGACAGCTTGAGAGCTAATCCGGTGTCTACTATCGCCGGACTTCAGCTTTTAAAAGACTTGCCCACAAAAGGGAAAAGAATTGCTGTCTTGGGAGAAATGGGTGAACTGGGAAGCTCGGCCAAAGAATCCCATCAAAAAGTTGGTCAAAAAGTGGCCGAATTAAAAATTGATTACCTGGTTTGTGTTGGTCCTTTACAAAAACACGCTGCTGAATCTGCTTTGAAGCTTGGTATGAAACAAAGTCAAGTATTTTGGGTTAAGGATGTTTTTGCGGCTACCGAAGCTTTAAGAAAAGTTCTTAAAAAAGATGATTTATTTTATTTAAAAGGCTCACTTTTACGCCATATGGAACGAGTGCTTCTCATTTTGAACAATGATAAGGTTGGTTGTCGGGTGACCTCATGCCATTATTACCATCAATGCCCCTCTTGCCCTTATCTTAAATCCGGTTTAGAATAAGCTAGTAATAGGTAATTAGAAATTAGGTTAATTAGTTTTCTATGGCTCTTTATCTCAGCTTACTCATCTTCTCCTTCATCATCACCAGTATTTTAATCGTTCCCTTTATTAACCTTCTTTATAAATTTAGGGTTTTGCGGCGTAAGCAAGTCACCAAAGATTTTCAAGGTAAGCAGACAAAAATTTTCGATAAATTTCATGGCCATAAGGTGGGCACGCCAATGGGAGGGGGATTGCTAGTCATTTTAGTCGTTGCTTTTCTGTACGCGATTTTGTTTCCGCTGATTTCATACTTGGGAGTTTTTATCAGTTCTGCCCATTCGATCAATGAGGAGTTGAATATTCTCTTTTTTTCCTTTATTTCTTTTGGGATTCTGGGGCTATACGATGACTTACGCAAGCTCTTTGGTTTCAAACAAACCGGTTTTTTTGGTTTAAGAATGAGGCATAAGTTAGTCATTCAATTACTCTTGGCTTTGGTTATTGGCATGTTGCTTTACTGGAACTTAGGGATCGACTTTTTCCACATTCCCTTTTTGGGAACTTTTCGAATTGGTTGGTGGTACGTGCCTTTATCAGCCTTGATTATTGTTTCTTTTACCAATGCCTTTAATATTACTGATGGTTTAGACGGACTATCTTCCGGGCTTCTGACGATCTGTCTTTTTGCTTTTTGGTTGTTGGCTAATTCAGTTTTGGACACTCCTTTGTCGATTTTTCTGGCTCTTTGGATCGGTTCATTAATTGCTTTCTTATACTTTAATGTTTATCCGGCCAGAATTTGGCTGGGGGATGTTGGGGCCCTGGCTTTTGGGGCGACCCTGGCAGTCGTTGGCTTATTGATTGGAAAAGTAATGGCTTTAGTCGTTATGGGGGGCATTTTTGTGGTCGAAGTTGGTTCAAGTTTATTACAAATATTTTGGAAAAAATTTTTCCACAAAAAATTGTTTGCTGTCGCTCCGCTTCATTTATGGCTTCAAAACAAAGGCTGGGAAGAACCAAAGATCGTGATGAGGGCTTGGCTGGCTGGTTTGATCTTGGCAATTTTCGGAATGTGGATGGCGGTTATCTGAAGTGACTCCTTGTTTTCTTCATGTTAAAATAGGTTTATCATGGTTCAATTTCAGGGGAAGAAAGTTGCTGTTTTAGGCCTTGGTTTAGAGGGGCAAGACGCTGCTCGTTTTCTTTTAGAAAAAAAAGCCAAGGTGACTGTTTTTGACCAAAAGTCGATGAGTCAGCTGGGTAAGCCTTTTCAAGAATTCAAGCAAAAAGGAATTGACTTTGTTTTGGGAAAAAAATGTCTTGCCAAACTTTCAGGTTTTGAGATGATTATTCGCTCGCCTGGTTTTCACCGTCACTTACCAGCAATATTGGCGGCCGAAAAAAAAGGAGCCCAAATAAGCAGTGTGACGAAGCTTTTTTTTGATCTTTGTCCCGGCAAGATTATCGGTGTTACCGGAACTAAAGGCAAGGGGACGACAGCGACATTAATTCATCAAATTCTTCGAAAAGATAAAAAACAAGTTAGCCTGGCCGGTAATATCGGCCGGCCGATGCTTTCTCTACTGCCAAGCCTTAAGTCTTCAAGCTGGGTGGTTTTAGAGCTTTCTAGTTTTCAGCTGATGGATATTGACCAAAGCCCTCATATTGGGGTGGTCTTATTTATTACTCGTGAGCACCTTGATTATCATCTGGATGTTTTGGAATACACTGAGGCCAAGTCGGGCATTGTTCGCTATCAACAAAAAAACGATTTTGCGGTTTTGAATGCTGATAGTCCGACCTCTTTTTCCTTAGCCGCTAAAACAAAGGCGAGCGTGCATTACTTTAGTCGGCAAAAAAAGGTTAACGGAAGCTATGTGATTAATAAAAGCATTTATCTCAAAGATAAGTTAGTGGGAAAGACAAAAAATTTAAAGATCAGAGGCCAGCACAATTGGGAAAATGTCTGTGCGGCCTCCTTGGCCAGTCATCTTGCCGGAGCCAGCTTGAATTCAATCAAAAAAGCTGTTTTTTCATTTAAGGGCCTTGAGCATCGCCTCGAGTTGGTTCGAGTGATCAAGCAAGTTTTATTTTTTAATGACTCTTTTTCAACAACTCCGGAAACAACGATGGCCGCTATCAGATCTTTTAATGAGCCGATTGTTTTAATTGCTGGTGGCTCAGAAAAAGGATCAGACTATACGCAGTTGGGTAAAGAAATCTCTTGTTCCACGGTGAAAACATTGATTTTAATTGGGGAGATGGCCGAGAAGATTCATCAAAAAGTGATCAAGTCTGATTTTAGGGGGAAGGTAATTTTGGGTCCGAAAAATATGGAAAAGGTTGTTGGTCTTGCTCTTAAAGAAGCCAGAAAAGGAGAAGTAGTTCTCTTGTCTCCTGGTTGTGCTTCTTTTGATATGTTTAAAAACTATAAAGATCGAGGCAATAAATTTAAACAAGATGTTAAAGCGCTTAAGAGTTAAAAAAGGGGTGACCCTAAAACTATCTTCTAACCAACCAGACTGGTGGTTGATGGGGTTGGTTTTGGGTTTGACAATTTTTGGACTGGTGATGGTCGCTAACGTTTCAGTGGTGGAAGCTTTTCAAGACTTTTCTGATCAATATTACTATTTCCGGCTCCAACTCATTTGGGCGGCAATTGGGGTACCGGCCTTTTTTTTGGCCTCTTTTGTAAATTATCATCGGTTTAAGAAATTTGCTTTTCCATTAATGTTGGGAGCCCTTTTTCTTTTAGTTCTGGTTTTGATTCCCGGAGTGGGGACTGAGGTTATGGGGGCCAAGCGATGGTTGGGAGTTGGCGGCTTTAGTTTTCAGCCAGCTGAGCTGGTTAAACTGGCCTTTGTGATCTACTTGAGCTTTTTTTTGTCTAAGAAAAGAAAGCCCTGGCCCTTTTTGTCTTTACTTGGAATTATTTTGCTGCTAATCATGCTCGAACCGGATTTAGGAACCGCTCTTATTGTTAGCGCGACGGGGATGATTGTTTATTTTGCTTCTGGAGCCCCTCTTCTCTTGATTGGAGGGGTCGGTTCATTGGGAATTTTGGGTGTGGTTGGGTTAATTTTAAGCTCAAATTATCGTCGTGAGAGGTTTTTGACATTTATTAATCCGGGCAGAGACCCCTTGGGGGCCTCGTATCATATTCGCCAAATTCTGATTGCTTTAGGGTCAGGAGGGCTAACCGGCTTGGGGCTAGGTCAGTCCAGGCAAAAACATGAATTTTTGCCGGCGGTGACGACTGATTCAATCTTTGCCGTAATTGGTGAGGAGCTGGGGTTTGTGGGGGCTTTTTTAGTCATTTCTTGTTATCTATTTTTTATTTGGCGAGGAATAAAAATTGCCAAAGAAGC
>JBHPGO010000041.1:0-6010 GCA_042570465.1 Patescibacteria group bacterium | reverse complement strand
GAAGACAGGGTAATCCCAGGCAATGGTCAAAATGCAGGTGAGTGACAAAAATGTGATTGATGCAAGTTGGGTCAATCTTTGCTTTTGAAAGTTGAGTAATTATCTCTGTGCCGCCTCCGGTATCCAATAATAGGTTATTTTCATCGTCAATAGGAACAAAAATACTTGTCTTATACCTTGTGGACATAGTTCCGGCCCCTGTTCCCAGTATTTTAATCTTCATAGGATAAGTTAAGTAATTTCGTGTTTTGAAATTACCCCTGATTTTGGGTAAAGCATATAGCCATATCTGACCTGATTCTCACTTTTGAAAACATAAGGCCAGTAGTATTTTAGGTCCGGAAAAATCTTCTTTAACTTGGGGACTTCAGAGATCTTAACCCATTCAAGATCACCCTCGTGAGAAGCTCTCTCAGTTCCAGATTTGTAGTCAGCAATAAAAATGAAAACAACCCAAACTTCATCTCGGTAGGGGTGAGCATGAGTCCCAACAATTCTTAATTTGACATTTTCAATATCAAGCCCGGTTTCTTCCTCTACTTCTCTTTCACAGGCTCTAATCACTGTTTCATCTTCCTCAACAGCCCCTCCGGGGCCCATGTAGAAATCAGGAAATTTTTCCAAGTCAGGTTTTCGGTGGATCAGCAGAACCTCATTGTCCTTTTTGATGTAGCAGTCCATGGCTACTTTAAACTTCATAGGCTAATTCTAGCAAACACGGAGAGATCAAGCAAAAAGATAATTGAAGTTATTCTCAAGCTCTAGTCGTTCATGGGCTTTTATGAGGCTAAAATAAACAAGTTTGTTTCGCTCTGGATTCACTTCGTTCATGTTGTTGATATCGCTTCAGGGTTGAAATTTCGACCCTTTCGCTATCTTGAAATAGGTTCTAACTTCATTGAATCTCCGATCCATATTTTTCAAGCCTCAGGGCTTGGAAGACCATTTTTTCAGCCACCCCTTATTTGTTGGTAAAAGTTGCTTGGGTTTGGTATAATATTGGTACTGTCCAGAAAGGTTAGAAAATGGCAGAAAACGAAAATGGAATTGGTCGAGCACCTAAACTCACTCTGAATCCTCCCTCGGGAGAGTGGGGATTGACCAGCATGCTGGGATTGAGAGGCTCTGAAGGTAATCGTGGGGCAGATTTATCCCGCGAAGCTGTTAAGGGACAACCTCGTCGACCAAGGCTAACATTGAATCCACCTTCAGGCGATTGGGTGCTGACTCATTCGATTCAAAGACCAAGGTCATAGTGAGTTTTTCAAATACGTCACATAACACGGTATATTTGGATTGACTTCCAATAACCCTTTTCATATAAATCTTCTCCAGATATCAATTAGGCAAACTGATGATCGAAGCCAGCCTCAATTTCTTGTTTCTCTTTGTGTAGAATGAGGCTCAAATTGTAAATTATGCTATAATCCAAGCCAACATGCACAACAGAGAAGCTCAAATAATGTCTAGGGTGATTCAAATGATGGCAGGGCCAATAGTTGAGATGATGCATGAGGGGAAAATAACCCCAGAAGAAGCCAATCAGATGTATCAGAAAGCTTATGATCCAGAAATTGTTGCCCAAGAAGTTAAGCATTACGAGGAAAATGATGGAATTATGCCACTTGGCTCTCAAGCATCGAGGTTAAATATGCTCCGACTAAAGCTAAGGGGAGAAGATTCCGAATAATTCATCTAGTAAAGCCATAATTCACACGCCTCTCTACTTCCAACCTCTCATGAGCTTTTATTGCCTGATAATAGGTTCTAACTTCATTGAATCTCTGACCCACGTATTTAAAATAATCCTTGAGAGCGCAGCGGGATCGACTGAATGAAATGGAGGAGGAGTTAATTTATTTTCTTTGACTAGGCTGACTTCCAAAAAGAATATAGCTCATCAATAACTTGCACTGGTTCTTTATCGTTGGGAAAGATCTTTATTTGCATTTTGGATTTTTGGGTTAAATTAACCATTTTCTTCTGCTCATCGATGAAGTATTCTTGGATTTCCTCAAGCGTTTTACCAAACTTCTTGCCGTAGTGAGTGATAAACTGATTGTCTTTTCTAAGGCTGATTGTCCTATCCCATATGGTTTTAGGATCAACTTGAATAAAGGCAAGCTTGCAACCTATTTTTGCAAGTTGTTGATCGATATCAACAACATCACCCCAAGATAGTATTCCTGGTCGAAAACAATGCGTAATGTGGAGTGAGTCAACGATACAAGAAAACTTAACCCTATCATCTTTTTCTCTCAACTTATTAACATACCACTGGAGCATATCAACAATTTTTGATAAATGATCAAGGTTCTGTTTTTTTGTAAGGGAATTGTTATCTTCGTCGGGAGCTAGGGGGCCATAGGTGTGAGCTTGAGTTAAATGTAAAAAAGATCGTATTTTCCTTGGTTCTGCTTCACTGATATGTTTTCTAATCAAAAGGTCGATTAAAGTAGACTTTCCAATACCAGCAATCCCCTCAACTAGAAGAACTCTACTGTTTGATTTCCCCATTTTAATGAAGCAAGCCTAGCCCTATCTTTCTTTGAAAAAGAAAATAAATTGATTTCCCACAACTAGTGTTTATACGAACTTCTAACTATCATATTATCATAATCAGGCAAATTGGTAATTGAAGCCAGCCTCAATCTCTTGTTTCTCTTTAACCAAAACGAGGCTAAAATAGGTTCTAATATCGTTGAGTCCTCGACCCCCGAGTCAAACTCGGTTCCCCCGTGTTTGACGAGGAGTCCCGTTTGACGGGATCCCTGTCAAAATATATATTCAAATTGCGACGTCTGACGTCGCCTTGTTTTACACCGATACACCGGTGTATCGGTGTATGAAAAAGATTCCTCAAGAAGGTTCAGGGGAAAATGAGGCTCAGATTACGTATTAATCCGGTTGAAAATCAAAAATGTGTTATTATTTTGACAGATAACATTTCTATTTTAAACTGGTGAAAATAAACAAAAAGCTTTCAAAAATTAAATTAGTTTTATTACTCTTATTGACAAGTGTTTTATTGATATATTTTCTCTTTTTTTTAATTTATTCAAAACGTGCACATGAGGTTTCTGGCATTAATTTTCTCTTGACTATAAACCCTGGCCAAGGTTCTCAAAACGACAGCATGTCGCTTAGACATGACACTCCGTGTTTTTTTCAAGGTTGGTGCGGCTCTCGTGTCAGGTCACCCCTTTTTCCATTCAAAAAATTAAAAAAGGTAATTGAGGTCGGAGTTAGTTGTCGCGATGGCGGAGATTTGCATTCAAAACGCCCAAAGTTGGAAGAACGAATACTGCTTAAAGACCCCATTTGGAGCCTATATTGGATTCTAGATAGAGGTTGTCGATCACTCGGAGAGCCATACGCTGACACAATTTTCGGCCCTTTTAAAATCAACCACCGAGCAAAAAGCTACCTTTCGGATATGCCTTGTAACAATGAAAGAGCTGTCATCTTTTATAAAATGGAGGACGCAATAAAGTATCCTGAGATTGCCTGCGGTTATTTTCCTCGATACGATTCATATTACAGCATTGATGGCGACTCTTTGGCAAAGCTCAAATATTTAAAATATTTATATCTAGCTAATTTTTTGTTAAATGAGCTGCCTAAAGAAATCGGGGAACTTGCCGAGCTCGAAGAGGTTTATTTACATTATAACGGGCTGATGACTTTGCCTGCAGAAATGAGTCGTCTTAACAAATTAAAGCTGGTTGACTTGACCGGAAACAAAATCAGCCTGAGTGAACAAGAAAATATTAAAATAATGCTTTCAGGAGTGAAATTAATTTTTGACAAACAGAGAGATAGTAGTGGCAACTATGTTCAAGTAGAAAATTGATGACTGAAGCCAGCCTCAACCTCCTGTTTCTCCATGTGGCTAAAATGGGTTCTAACTTCATTGAGTCCTCGACCCACGTTTTTCTAGCTTCAGGGAGTGTGTCAAAGTGTAGTAGCCCTTGATGGGATTAGAACTTTTGAGGCTAGTTTTTCCAGATTTTTTTAGTTAACCTGTTTGGAAAAAATTCAGCTATTGTAAAGTTTAAAATGGATTTCCAGACTACTTTGATATGGATTCAATAAAAGTCCTAATCGATGGGTCATTTTTGACTTTAAGTAGCATATTATGATAAAATTGCGCCATGTCCGAAGACAATAAAGTAAGAGAACTGTGCGCAAGACTTAACGAAGAAGTGAGGACGGCCCTAAAGGGTAGAAGAACCTCTTTTTTCTTTCCTGAATTGAATGGTCCAGAAGACCCTTACGGACTGAAGGCTTTTCATGAAGGTGATCTTGATGTTACTGATGGCCATTTGGACATGACGACAAGGCAAAGGTCGAGAAGGTAACTTTTTAAGTAAAATTAACTGCTAGTTATAAATACCCTTTAATCATATCCTATCAACTATCTCGAGCTTAATATTTTTATAAATTGCTTCTTTTTCCATTTTCAAATTTTTCTAAATATTGATTATGTAAATTTGTAATTGAAGTTACGCTCAAGCTCTAATCTCTCCTGAGCGCTTTTGAGGCTAAAATAGGTTCTAACTTCATTGAGTCCTCGACCCCGGGATATTACAAAAAGCTTATTAAGTTGGGCCTTTCTTTGTGGACTCCCCGGACTGGACTGCGCTTGAATTTCTATGGTCAAAATCAACCGTTATTTTGGTTGTTTGAGCTGCTCTTTTTTATTATCAACCACTTGTCTCTGTGGGACGAAAGCGAGCAAGAACTCCATAGGCCCCATGCGGGTCAGATAAATATTGCTCGCCACACTCATGGCATATTGATACAACAGTCCCGGTATGATCACCAAAGCCCAGCATCGTTGCCTCTGCATCGGGGTGTAATGGGTGGCGCTGATTGCGAGGAACTTTTAAGCCCGCTATTTTCGAACCATGATCAACCGTTTTTTCAATTATCCTTTGAATTGCTTCTACATTTGCTGCCATTTCCTTTTTGCCTCTTTCTTTGGGCATTCAATTCTAAATCCAAAGAAAAAATATCATATATATGGGTCTGTGTCAATAAACCAACAGGGCCCGAGGTAACAGAAGCAAGCCCAGGATAGTTTGACACCTGGTAATAAAGATTCGGATAGCGTTCTGCCTGGATTCGCCGATAAGACTCGAACCTCTTCCTAAATTAAAATTAGCCATCCTTTATTGGTTGGTTATTGTTCAAAAGCGTGATTGAAGCCAGCCTCAACTTCTTGTTTCTCTTTATGTAGAATGAGGCTATAGTGGGTGCGAACGTCCACCCTTCTCCGCCAGCTGGCGGATTCGGAATGGCACGGCGTTCTTTAGACGACCCAAAATTGGCCCTTGACATATTGTACATATTATTGTACATTTTAACCATGACTACAATTGCAATTTCCGATTTCAGGGCGATGCTTCCTAAGCTTATCAGCGAGGTTGACAGTAAGCTAAAAAGATTTGTGGTGACTGTATCCGGCAAGCCTAAGGCGGTGGTAATGAGCTTGGATGAACTAGAGTCTTTAGAGGAAACCGCCGAAATTCTTTCTACCCCCGGAGCGCTAAAAGCGATTAAACAATCTCAAAAAGAAATTAAGCAGGGCAAATATATTACCCTTAAAGAACTCGAGAGAAAGCATCGCCTCTAATCTTTATGGCCCGTCTGATTCTTTCAAAAACCGCTGAAAAAAACTTTTCTAAATTATCAGTAAAAGATAGGAAAAAAGTTACTAAAAAGTTACGGTTTCTTGAAAGTGATCCCATGAGTGGAAAAAAGTTATTGGGAGAACTGAAAGGTTTTTTTTCACTTAGGGCTTGGCCCTATCGAATAATCTATGAGTTGAAAGGACCAAAGAAAATAATCGTCCACCACATTTCTCACCGTCAACAAGCATATAAGTAAGATTTCTCCGAGTTATTACTATTTCACGCAGGATTCCTCAAGAAGGCTCAGGGAAAAATGAGATTCAAATAAATAAGATACTAAAACTCAATTTCGTCAAAATCTTCAGCAGCCTGAA
>JBHPGO010000040.1:0-6182 GCA_042570465.1 Patescibacteria group bacterium | reverse complement strand
TTCAGGTTTATCAGTGGCCTCAATATCTAAGTATCTGAATATCCCAATATCTAATTACCAATTCCTACACCCTATACCCTATCCACACTATTTACCCAATTAAATCAATCCTCCCACAAAACTTGATTAGTTGTCAAGAAGACTAAAGTAGACTCATTTGCTTTTTAATGTCTTTTCTTTTTTTCTCCCCAAATCGTTACTTTTCCAAAAAGACCATCAAAACCCGGATCAATCACTAAGTCACCTTCTCTGACTTTCTTAATCGCCAGCGCCATCTTTTTTCCAGAAATTTTGGCGATTTCTTGAAAGCTTGCCCGCAATAAAATATTCATTTCGCTACCAATATTTTCTGTTAACTGACTGTACTCATTCTTAACCTTTTTACTAGAAACACCTACTTTTAATGTTTCAGAAATAATTTCTTGAAGTGGGACCATCATTACATATGGAGGGCGATTTTGATAACCAATTGTTTTCACCTGAGTAAAATCATTTTTAACAACCAAAGCCCGATTATTAATCTCACGACCAGCCAATTGACAAACACGATCCATGACTCCAACCGTTAACTCCCGACCACAAGCCGGACAAATCTTACCAAGTTTTTTCGTCTCTTCAGACGAATGCCTAACTTGGCACTTTCGGTGACCAGTGAAGTGATATTTTCCTTCTTCAGGATAAAACTCAACCGTATAGGCTATCTTTTGTTCATCAATTGCTTTCACAATATCTTCATATCTTAATTTCTGAATTTCCTCAACTTCAAAAACCGTTACTTCCCGACCGATTTTCTGGAGACTATGAGCATCAGAAAAACTAACAATACTGCGCTGGTCTAGCTCAGGGACTTGCCAGTTCATGGCTGGATCACTTGAAAGACCAGTCTCAACAGCTTTTATTTGGCTTGCAAATTCTTTAAAACATTCTTTAATTGAATCAAACCCTGACTTTGACCCAAAAAGACTAAACCAGGGTGTCCAAATATGACATGGTATTACCAAGCAACTTTTATCAATATTGAAAATTAAATCAACGAGGCTGTGAGAAGAAAGTCCAATAATCGGCCGCCCATCTGAGACTAAATTTGCTCCCCTGGCCACAAGAGCGGCATTGATTTTATCAACCGCTTCAAACGAAGGCGCCAATATCAAATTATGAATCCGCCGACCCTTTCCGCCTTGAGTATAAATGCTTGAAATTTCAGTCGCCAAGATAAACCTGGGACCATCTTTATCTTTTTTATAAGCAAATATCCCCTCACCCACTTTGATTAAGTCTTTTTTTAATTCCTTTAAAAAAAGAGGGTGAGTCCAATCCGGAGCAGCCAGTAAATCGATTCCTTTAATTCTTGCCCACTGGGCGAGATTGGGAATCGTCATCAAGGGTGAAACAGCCCGAGAATATTTTGAATGCAAATGAAGATCTGCAACAATCATTTTTTTCCAGCTTTCAAGAAATATTCCACCTGGGAGGTGGAATAGGTAGGCCACTTAGGGATTTTTTTCCAAAACTAAATGCATTACCCCTTCCAGTCTTTTCTGGTAATCAGCCTGATTCCATATAAATTCCTTCATCTCACTTAAATTATTATAAAAAGAAAGAAGGATGTCTTTTTCACAAATTCCTTCCTGATTATTTAAATATTCAGATAGTGATGAACCGAAATAGTCCTTAAGATTATCAATTTTCTTTACAATGAAAGAAGAAAAAGGATTGAGGTGAATATAGCGAGAAACATGAACAAGCTGTTCATCTGTCTCAATTCTTACTGCCTTAAATTGATCTAAAAACAAAGGCCCCACTCTTTCATTTTTAACATTAAAGAATCTTGTGTAGCTATTTTGCAGATTGCTCATAAACCTAGATATTCCCCCATCACTAAGTTGCTTTACAAGGAGATGATAATGATTTGGCATCAAGCAATAAGCAATAATTGCAACTAGTTTTTTTTCTTTCCTATCTTTCCTAATCAGTACGTTTTTCCTTCTTTTAACTGACAGCTGTAAATACCTTGAAAGCTTCATCGGAGGGTAAACAAATTGATAATAACCTAATGTAACTAAGGCTCTGGAGTAATCTTTTTTATTGATAAAAGTAAGTCGATGATCAATCCCACGATTAAAAACATGATAAAATTGATCAGTCACAAGAGGTATTTTTCTTCCGGGCATTGCTCTATTGTAACTATAAGCTTTTTATCCCTAGGTGTCAATAGTTTTCCACCTCCCAGGTGGAATATTCTAAAACTCCAAATTATTAACATTTAACTCGTAGAGGTAGTTGAAGTTGCTCTCTTTATCAATCGCTTTTTTTATTTCTTCTGCAGATCGACCATCAATTTCTTCAAACCCCAAAGCCTCCATGCCGTTGACCGTCATCATCTCTATGACCTGCTTGGCAGGCAGATTAGCCGGATCATGAGTTAAACCTTTTTGAAGCAAGCCAGCGAACTTTCCCGCCTCCCAAATATCCAGTCGATTTGAACTGGCCGCTCCATCGGTTCCCAAGGCGACCGTAATTCCCTTTTTCAATATTTTAGCCACACTCGAGACTCCCAAACCAAGCTTTAAGTTACTCAGGGGGCAATGGATCACTTTTGCTTTTCTCCTTTTGATCACCTCAAGATCATCTTGGCTTAAGTAAACACAGTGAACTAAAAGCGTTTTCTCATCGAGTAAACCAAGTTTTTCTAAATAACCAACTGGGGTACAACCATGTTTAATCAAGCAATCATCATACTGATCTTCTGTTTCTGAGCAATGAATATGATATCGCAGTCCATGTTTACTAGCTAAATCCTTGGCCTTGAGCAAATATTCTTTTGATAAAGTATCAATCGAATGAGGCGCTACGGCAACCCGAACATAAGGACTATCCTTGAATTTATTAATCAGCTTCTTAGTAATTTCTAAAGATTCTACTGGAGACTTTGCACTCGGAGTCGGAAAATCAATGATGACCTCACCAATGACAGCATAAATCTTTTCTTCCTCAGCCGCCCGCCCAACCTCTTCTTCAAAAAAATACATGTCGGCAAAAGCTCGAATGCCGTTCTTCTTCATCTCCTGAATAGCTGCTTTGGTGTTTTGGTAAACAAAGCTTGGGTTAACTTTTTCTTTTTCCCAAGGCCAAATGTAGTCTAGAAGCCATTCATCCAAGGCCATATCTTCAGCTTGACCCCGAAAAGCGATCATTGCCGAATGAGCGTGGGCATTAATTAGCGGGAATTTAAACTTCATTAATGTAAGAACTCAAATAAAATAAAAACCGCGTAAACAGCCAGGAGGACTGCTCCTTCCCAACGTTCTAATTTCTTTTTGGTCCGAATAAAGAAATAAAAGAGCGCAAAGGTAACCACAAAACCCATCGTCGCTAACAAATACTCGTCAAAAGCATTAATCCTGATGGGAGAGATCAATGAAGTAACCCCAATCACCAAGGTCCCATTGGCGACAATCGAACCCAATAAATCGCCAAAAACCATTCCGGTTTCTTTTTCTCGAACTGCTTTTAGTTCAAAGGCTAGCTCCGGTAAAGATGTTCCCACCGCCAAGACAACAAGCCCAATCAAAAGTAAAGGAATATTCAGTCCGACGGCAATTTTTTCAGCGACCCTCACCAGCATATCAGCCGAAAACAAAAGCAGTGCAACTCCTATAAATATCCAGGCCAATTCAGTTTGCGTGCTCCGATGATTAATCCGACGAATTAAGCGGCGAACAATACCCATCTCTTCCCCTCTTTCTTGAGCCAAATCATGTTTTCTTTCGGCAAAAACCCAAATATTGTAAAAGGCATAAAGAGCGATCAAAACCAAAGCATCAATCCGAGATAAACTTTTATCTATTAACAAAACCAAAGGAGCCGAACCGGCCAAAAATGCGTAAAAAATATCTTTGTTTAAAAACCGGCCTCTCACCTTAATGACTCCCCCAACCAAAGCAGCTCCCCCGATCACCAACGACAAATCAGCGATGTTCGAACCAATAATATTTCCCAATGAAAGACTTGGTGACCCTTCCAAAGCCGAAGTAATTCCCACAAAAAGCTCTGGCAAAGAAGTTGCCAAAGCTAGTAAAAATGTAGTGATCGCAAACTGACCAACCCCACTACCCACTGATAAACTTTTTAAATTGACCACTAAAATATCAGTCGCTTTAATTAAAAGGACTGAGAAAACGACAATCAAAAGCAAATAAACAATAATCATTGGCTCAATTTTTGGCCTGGGGCTCCGGGAGAATTCCGTCTGTCCTAGCCTGCTGGCCGGCTTAAATAATTATAGCTAAATTTTGATAATTATAAAGACCCACTTGAACTGATGGTAATAACTCAAATGATAGTTAGTTTGTCTTGGATTAAAATGGTTTTAACCTGATCTTAGAAGTTGATTTCAATATCTCCCATTTTTTAAGAACTCTCTCACAGCTTAGCCGCAAGGGTTATTTCTGCAACCCATAAAGTTCTTCAACTTCCTTCAGCGTCGTAGTCTGACCCGGCGACTTATCGTCACGAAAACGAACTAAACGAGGAAATCGCATGGCAAAACCAGCCGTATGAATTGGCGACTTAGTGATATTGTCAGCCTCGATTTCGACAACGATACCAGGCCTCAGCCACACATCGGGAAACATATTCTTGTCTACCCGATACTCTTTGGGTTGACTTCGTACTTCGTACTTCCTGCTTCGTTCTTTCATTTCCCGCCATTGGTCATCAGTCAACCCGGTGCCAACTTTTGAAACCGTCAAAAAATCTTCTGGTCCTAGTCGTTCAAAATGTTTTAACCGTTTAAATTGTTTACCCACTCTAATCCCAACCAAAAACATCCCTATTCCAAATTTAACCCGCTTCCCTTTCCCAGAATAATATCCCATCACTAAACAATCGAGGGTGTCGGCCAAGCCGGCTCCTTTTTTACCTTTCTCTTGCTTTAACTTCACCCAAGTAAAACCTCTCTTGCCAGGGTCATAGGGTGAGAGCCATTTTTTAGCAACCACTCCTTCTAAACCCTTAGCCACTTCTTGTTCATGGTAGAGCCGAATCTTTTGAGGATCATTCGTAATCATTTGCGGCGAACAAACTATTAATTTATTTTTCTTTGGCAAAACCTTTTCTAATCTTGTTCGCCGATCTTTAAAAGACTTCTCCAATAAACCTTGACCATCGCAAAACAAAAGATCAAAACCATAGTAACGCAAGGGAATCTCTTTTGCGGTTTGGCTGACTTGATGTTTTCTTTTTCTTTTAATCGTTTCCTGAAAAGCCAATAGTTTCCCAGTTTTGGGATCAAAACCAATCGCCTCTCCATCTAAAATCACTTCCTCAGCCTTCACTTCATCCGATAAAGCCTTAACCAAGTCCGGAAACATGTGAGTCACATTTTCCAGGTTACGAGTGAATATCTGCACAAAAACTTTTGGCTGAAAACCAAAAGAAAGCTGATCATCAATTAAGAGCGACTTTTTTTTCCGACTGAAATGGATCTGGAGCCGAGTTCCATCATACTTCGGCTCAACCGCGATTAAAGGCTGGTTCTGACCAGAGCCCAAGCTATCTTTGTCCTGACTCATTTTTTCCACTATCTTCTCGGTTGTTGGCAAGCGTTGGCATAAAGCCGGAACAATCGGCACCCCTAACTTCACCTTCAAACCCCTTAACCCCTTTAAGCCTTTTGACTTGATCAATCCAGCAACTTGACCAACATCGGCTTGAACATTGTAAGCCGCTTCAATGACATCTCTTTTGCTTTTGTCGCCGCCAAGCAACCAAGAGAGAGCGTCGAGAATCGTTTTATCCAAAAAACCCAACCTCAGGCGCCCCAATAAGATCCGCACCGCGTACCTGGCCTCTCTGGCGGTCAGATCACCTAATAAACTGGCCATCCCAATTATCTTTCGATCCACAGAACCTGTCCCAGATTCGTCAGCAATCAATTTTAATCTTTGGTGAACCTGACTGACGGAAAAAGCCTTAGCCTTGGCTTGAGCATTATAATTAGCCGCAACATCACCCAAGTCACCTAATTCTTTATACTTTCCCCTGACCTGACTTTCTTCCTGCTGATAGGCCAAAGCCAAGGCCCTGATCATCAACTTCTCAGCCAGATTAAATTCAATCCCGGCGTAGAGTGGGGCCAAACGGCCCAATGATAAATAGCAAACCTTATCAACCTCTTGGCT
>JBHPGO010000039.1:0-6201 GCA_042570465.1 Patescibacteria group bacterium | reverse complement strand
CAGTGGCAGTGGCGGTTGACCAATCACCACTGGTCCCCAACCGATACTTGACGGTACCAATGGTGGTTTTGGTGCTGGCCGCGGTACCGGTAAAAGTCGGGGTGGTGTCATTGGTGGTGCCAATATCTGAAAGACTGACCGTCGGCCGGTTGCTGTAAACTGAAAAGCTGGCTGAAGTGGCGGTGGTGGTTTCGTTGCCGTCAGAAGCAATGATTCTTACTTTGTAATTTGAGCCTTCGGTCAAAGACGAAACGTCCCAGGAATAGCTTGTCCCGGTTTGTGAGTCGACCAGGGTCGCCCAAGTCGAGCCGCCGTCACTGGAATATGCCACCTGATAAGTCATGGTGTCGCTGTCGGCGTCTGTGGCTGTCCAACTGATCGAATTGCCGCTGCCGGAAAAGACTGAAGTACTGGTGGGTGATGAAATTGAAACCGAAGGCTTGCGGTTTAGCTTGACATTGATACTGGCGGCGCTGCTGTCATTGCCGGCGGCATCAGTGGCTTTGACCGAAACAGCCTGGGTGCCGCCGGCTAATTCAACTGATCCCCGGCTGTAAGTGCCGCCGCCGGAAGTGGTCGTCGTGTAGCTGGTGCCGGAAACAGTCACCGTCGCCGTTGAATTGGCTTCGGCAGTGCCGGAAACAGAAATGGTTTCAGTGGTAGAAAGAAACACCTGGTTATTAGTCGGCGATCCAATCGTCGGCGCGCTTGGAGCGCTGGTATCAATCCCAAAAGTTTCTCCGGAAGTGATGCCGGTGCCGGTATTGCCGGCGCCATCTGTTCCGGAGACGCTGGTGGTGGCAGTACCGTCAATATAGGTGCTGCCGGTGGCCGCCACTACCGTATAACTGCCCCGATAAACATTGCCGGACACTAAGGTGGTGCTTTGACTACTGACGTCTTGGCTACCCGGTTGATTCACCCCAAAAGTCGGCGCCGATTGAAGGCTTTCCGAAGCGGTAAACTTTAGATAAACCAAACCGGCCTTGGCCTGAGAAAGACCACTGCTGGTTAGCAAAGCGGTACTGAGATTGCTATCAGAATAATAACCGACCGTAAAGGTGGGGCCGGTATTGTCAATTGAAAATGTCCCTGAAGTCGCCTCCCCCACTTTACCCTCACCATCAAAAGCCCTGACTTTTACTTTGTAGCTAGTACCATCAGTCACTGTACTCGTGTCCCAAGAATAGCTGCCGCTGTTACTTTGGTCAGCGGCAATTAAGTACCAATTGGTGTCGTCGGTTGAATAAAAAAGATTGATCGGATTGGCCTTCAGGTCAGCATCACCACTGTCGGCGTCTGAAGCTGAGTAAGTGATCGCTTTCGTGCCCGCCCAAGTCACCCCGGCAGCAGGAGTTGTTAAACTAACCGAAGGCGCATTGGGGTTGGCCCCGGAATAATTGTCAATCGTAAAATCTGCCGCCGGATCAGCGTCGCTACCGGTCACCCCATAGCCATCTTCAGCGGTAATTTTAACCTGGTAATCGGTGTCATCAGCCGCTTCGCTGGTGTCCCAGGCATAAGGAGAAGAGTTGGCAATATCATCAATAATCTGATAAAAGTTAGTGCCGCTGTCGTCGCTGTAGAAGATGTCCATCGGCGTAGCGACCAAACCAGCCGTGCCGGTATCAGCGTCAGTGGCGCTCCAAGCCACGCTCAAGTTACCACTGCCACCAAAAGAACCAAAATCAGTTGACTGGGTTACGGTGGGAGTTCTTGGGTCCCAATTAACCGTCCAATCCTGAAGCGAGGGAGTTAAGCCTTGATTGGTGGTCGAAAGATTGGCCCGCAACCTGACAGCAGTGTAGGTTCCCACGTCAATACTGGTCAAGCTGTCACCCGAATCAACACCAGTCAACAAAGCATTGTTGCTGGTATCCAAAACATCAACCGTTAAAGTGGTACTGTCTGGGGCGGTTGAATTAAACGAAGCCGTTTCCCACTCGACCGGACCAACTGAAGGATCAATGTTGGCCGTGATGGCCGTACCCGAAGACTCATAAGAATGGTAAGCCAAGGTAACGTCTTCAAGGGTTGAGGTAGCGGTACCGTTGCCGGTAAAATTAGCTTTGAAACGGATCGATTTGGCGGTCGTGTTAGCCGGAAAAGTGATCGAGCCAGAAGTATCAGCCGCACTCCAACTCCCAGCCGCGTCTAAGTCGTACTGGAGACTGATAGAGGTTCCCCCAGGAGTTGTTTTATTCCAAGCAAGAGTTGTAAAAGCCTTGTCTTGGTTTGATAGGCCCGCGTCATAAGTCGGTGAAGTCCAAGTACCGGTTGTTGCCCGAGCCGAAGTATAGTCAATGTTTGAGGTTTGGGCTGAAGTTAAATTACTGTCATCAGACAAGTCAGACTGGATGTAGGTGCTACTGTCCCCTTTAGAAGCCCCAACAATGTGGGTAATTGAATCCAGACTAGCGTTACCAGTACCGTAGTGAAATTCAATTTTACCGGTATCAAAAAGTTCGGCTGAAAAATTGGCCGTTCCTTCGGTATCCCAAAATTCAGCTTTCCAATAAATCTCGACCGAACTGGCGTTTTCTTGAATATAGATGTCCTCCCCTGCCTGAGCCGAGCCGTTGGTGCGTATATCTGCCCATAAAGGAGCGATGATTTTGTAGGTCTTAAGATTAGCCAAGGTGGCCGTAAAACTGCTGTAATCTTCATCAAAAACTAAATAACCATTGGAATTAACATAGACACTGGTGTAATCGGTGCCATAAAAAGAAAAGGTAAAAGGTAAATTATAAAGAAAGCTTTCGTCGTCAGCCTTAAAGCTTTGGGCATCACCTTCGGTGATCGCCTCATTAGTAGTTAGGGTTTCACTGACAGTGGTTTTACTTAACTCCACCTGATCTTGAGTCAAGCCAGCATCAACATTGCTTAAAGTACCGTCAATAAAATCTTCGGAGGCAGTTTCCACCAAACTTGAGGAAAGGGTGTAATTATAGGCAATTGACTGCACCTCAGGCGTGACCGAGCTGGTGCCGGTCAGGGTTAGTTTATACCGCAGACTAGTCCCCGAGCCCGAAAGACCAGTGTAGGTCGTCCCGGTACCGCTTGTCGTGCTGTAGGTTCCGGCCGTGGCATAAGAAGAACCTCCATTAACCGAGTACTCCACTTTGACTGAGGTGCTGGCCGGTAAAGCCGCCGTCACTAGCTGAATCGAAACGGCGGTTTTATTATTGGTGCTGTCGTAACCGTCAAAAGTTTGGGAAGTGAAAGTGCCCGGTGTCAGGTAGCCTGAAGAATAAGTTTCGGTGGCCGTTTGGGCACTGCTTAAATCACTGTCGTCGTCAAGGCCTGAGGCTAAATATGAAACTTGATCGCCTTTAGAAAGACCGATCTCCCGCTGATAATTACTGGCCGCCGCCAAGCCGGTGCCGGTACCGTAGTGGAATTTGACAGTGCCGCTGGAATATAGCTGAACTGAAAAGTTAACCGGTTTTTCATCAAGTAAGGATTCAGCCACCCAACGAATGACAACGTTATCGGCATTTTCTAAAATATAGATATCTTCCCCGGCTTGGCCGGAACCATTGGTGACCAAATCCATCCAAAGCGGGGCAATCATCTTGTTTTGCTTAATCTTGGTCCGGGTGGGAATATAATCATTGTAATTCGAGTCTAAGTGAACATAGCCGTTGGTATTGACCCAAATGGTTGAATAATTACTGCCGTAATAGGAAAAAGTAAAAGGCAAGCTATATTCATAGGAAACGTCGTCGGCCTGCCAGCTTTGGGCCGAACCAACCGCCGAAAAACCGTTGGCTCCTAAAGACTCGGTGTAATTCCCGCTTTCCAAAAGGATACTGCCGGAAGTGGTTTGAATGTCAGTTTGAGAAACCTCCCCTTGGGAAAAATCAGCCAAAGCAGTCTCTGTCCAAGCACCCGGCGTGGTTGAGTCTAAAATAATCTCACCACCGGAAACACCGGTATCACTTGAAGCTGAAAGACCGGTCTCGTCTGAAAAAGTATCGGTCCAAGTCCCGGCATTGTTGTCTTGGCTGGGAGCAGCTAGAACTGATAATTGACCAAGAGGCCAAATAAATAAGCTTATGAGAAGAATAATAAGGCTAGAGCGATAACATTTTTTGATTCGCCTGGTAATTGGTAATTGGTAATTAGTAATTATTTTATGGCTGGTTATTGTTTGTAATTTGGTCATTGGTTATTGGTTATTGTTTAGAAATTAGAAATTTACAATTCCCCTTCTTCTCCAACAATCATAATTTTCTTAATTCTTAAAATATCCCTGACAAATGGGTTGTCCCGTTGCTTTCTTTTCTGCCATTCCCGGGAATCAAAAACCATCAAGTTAATGGCCTGGCCAAGCCTTGTTTCCAAATCAATCATCAGCTTACTGGCTTTGTTAAGACTGAACCGGCCAATCAGCATCAGGTTAATTTCCGGCGACAGCCGCTCCCCTTCCCTGGCAAGCGACTCGTATATAAAGGCCTGCTTGAGGCCAGATAAATTCTTCAAACCACCCCTTAAAACCTTGCCTATCCCGTTAGTTTTGAAAATCAGACTTTTCAAATCAGAGTAAATAGGGTTTTGAGGATTAAGCCGATAATGCTTTTGATTGCCCTCTTTAGTGGAGCTAACCACTTCGGCCCTTTCTAGCTTGGCCAACGCCTGACTAATTGACTGAGGGTATTTACCAGTTTGCTGAGCCAATTCCCTTAAATAAAAGCTTTTTTGAGGATTGACGAAAAATGTTGTCAATAAGTCAATAATCGTTTCTGAGGCAAAAAGTTCGTTAAGCATAATGTATAAAATTATTGAACAGTAGTAATAACTATTTTAGACAGTTGTTCCTAAACTGTCAATTATGTTTATTGGCAATAAGTAAACAAAACGTTCAAATCGTTTAACCTCGCTCAATCCTAATTACTCAATTTCTCATTTCTCAATTTCTAGTATCTTGTATCTAATTATTTGTTTTTCTCTTCTTCATCCACATCACCACCATCGGAATCAAAGGTGCCGATGAAATAAAGTAGACCACTGCCTCAGGAACCTCAACCCATGTTCCGGCTGGGGTTTGGATATTGGTCAGATAGTTACCAGACGAATTGTTATAGCCCAGGTCCCAAGAACCTCCCTTTCCGCTTGAAATCCCGTCAATTATCACGTAAAGACGACAAGGAGAAGCGCTGGTACAAGTCTGGCCACTGGCGACACTCCAGGTATAACTGCTTAAACCAGTGGGAGTGGTACTGTCATAAGTCTGATTCCCCTCTTGAATGGCGCTGTCCAACGGGGTGTAAGTTGCCCCAGTACCACAAGCGTCACCCGAACCGCCGCTACAGTAACCGATAACTGCGTTCCAAGTTTCGCTTTTTCCACTAGCTGGTAGGTTTACGGCATAAGCATTAAGGGTCCAGGTGCCACTGGGAATAGTGGCGTCATCACTTCCAATCGGCAACAC
This sequence comes from Patescibacteria group bacterium, assembly GCA_042570465.1. Taxonomy (GTDB): domain Bacteria; phylum Patescibacteriota; class Microgenomatia; order PFEM01; family JBHPGO01; genus JBHPGO01. The sequence continues at coordinate 767 of JBHPGO010000039.1, read as the reverse complement.
TCTTGAATACCAATAGCGATCAGTCGTTTTAATGTTGATGATGACGTTAGCGGCTCCCTGAGCATCTCTCATGTCTTGCCCCGGACTTAGTACTGCCGCGCTCAAATCAATTCCATCTTCATCAGTAGTGTTGTTTCTGAACCAATATTGATTAATGTCTGTTGCCCGAACAATTGGGATACCCCTGGTAAAACTGAATAAGGTGACTGAACCGGCCAGAAAGACTGCCAGAGCCATTTTCGAGACCCATTTTAGGCGCTTGGGCTTGATTTGAAAGCTTTTGAAACGGGAGTTGGCGGTGGCTAAAGCCAGGTATCGCGAATGTGAACGAACGTCAGACGAATTTGAGCCAATGAGCGAATGGCCTATTCGCGCATTCGCGTTAATTCGCCCGAAGTTAGCTTTCATTTGCGTCACGGGAGCGAAGCGACCGGGAATAACTCCAGAGACCCAACGGTAGAACCTGCCTCGGGTGAAGACGTCAGTGACCTTGCCGGTCTTGGGAGTTCTGAACCAAGGGCCTTCGTCTTTTCTAAGCAATCCCTTGACCGAGGCATAGGCTTGGAAAGGAACAAGGATGTAGCAAAGAAGGACAAAGGAAAGCAGGCCAATATAGTCTTTTTCTTCTGATTCTTCCAGGAACATGCCGACAGCGTTCACCAGAGGTAAAGAGAAAAAGTTAGTCAAAACCAGGGACCACCCCCAAAGCTCTGTCCAAAAAGGCAGGCGAACCTTAAAGACTGCATCTGACACTAGCCAGCTCATGG
>JBHPGO010000038.1:0-6490 GCA_042570465.1 Patescibacteria group bacterium | reverse complement strand
CCTTCTTTCAACTGAACAGTTGCTTTTTTAATTTTCCCACGAAGGGTGACTGTCCATGTTTTTAAAACTTGAACACCAAAAAATTTCTCCACCGCTGTGGCGACTTCTTTCTTGGTCGCCCTTTTATCAACCTCAAAAGTATACTTTCCCAGGCTCGCATTCCGAGTAGTTTTCTCAGTAATAATCGGTTTTTTAAGAATGTCTTTTAGTTCCATATTTTTTCTTTCATTATCGGTTCAGTATAAAAAGTAACTTAAGATTTTTTTAAAGCCGACTTTTTCTTAGGTTTAGCTAAAAACCTTTCTTTCATTGCCCCGATACTTTTATCCATTAAAACCAGTCTGCCGCCATTTAAAACTTCATAAGTGTTTAAGAGATTAGCTTGAACTAACCTTACTCGGGGAATATTTCTTGTTCCGCGAATAACGCTTTCAACCACTTCAGGCAAAACAATTGTTAATTTTAAGATCGCTTTTTTTTGATCAGTCGGTTGAGAAAAATTCTTTACTATTTGAGCCATTTCCTTTGTCTTTGGTTTAACTTTTTCTAAACCCTTGACAACCAGAACATCTCCGGATTGGTATTTACTCGTCAAAGCACTGAAAAGGGCTAGCCTACGCATTTTTTTCGATAATTTAAGCTGATAATTCTGTTGTCCGGTTGGTCCATGCGCACGACCACCACCAACAAAAATTGGTGCGTATCGATCTCCATGGCGAGCTCGGCCAGTTCCTTTTTGACGCCAAATCTTCCTTCGAGAACCCCTGACTTCACTACGATTCTTAATTTTTGCCTTTGCCCTTCTTTGGTTAGAAAGATAAACCCTCACTGCTTGAGCCATCAAAACCTCATTAACTTTGGCCCCAAAAATATCTTTCGGTAAATCTAGCTTACCTGATTTAAGACCAGCGGTAGTATAAAGATCAATTTTTGGCATCTGCTTTATCTCCTAAAGACTTCTTGATAATATTGATGACTAATCGACTGTTCCTGGCTCCAGGGACTGGGCCAGTGACCAGTAAAAGATTATTTTCCTCATCAATCTCAAAAACCCTTGAACTAGAAATGGTCACCTTCTTACCTCCGGCTCGACCCGGCATTTTCTTACCAGGAAAAACGCGCCCCGGCGTGGCCGACTGACCGATAGAGCCTGGAGCTCGCTGACGATCAGATTGACCGTGAGTCCTGGGCCCTCCACTAAAGCCCCATCGCTTCATAACCCCGGTAAAGCCCTTTCCCTTACTGCAACCAGTAACCTTTAAGCGATCACCCTGGTTAAAAATCGAACCGAGCTTGAACTCAGGCTCGGTTTTAATTTTAGTCACCACAATTCTTTTACCTTTTGAGGTAAACTTTTGGGTCATCTCAATCTTGGTGCCGACTACCTGTCCGGTCATTTTATTTGATTTAAAAACTTAGATTTCCACTAAAAAAAGTGCCGGAGGCACTCTTTAGCGCATACTCCATTGACAAAACTAAGTGGATATCAGGCTATATACCTCACCTCCATTAAGGGTAATTATAGAAGAATTTGCCTAAAAAGGCAAATTTATCTTTTTTTGACCAGAGATAAAAAGAAGCTTAAGACTACATCTTAACTTCGATGTCAACACCTGCCCCGGTAGAACCTTACCATTCGCCTTTTCATCCGCCAACTGGCGGAACCGGCTTATGGAGCGATTTGACGGGCAAGCGGTGTTTACCCACCTTCGCTAGAAAGCTCGGGCCTTCCCGCCTAGACTCGCGTCAGGCGAGGCTGGTTAGGCCCGTGATGAAAGCGAATTAAGCTTCGGCCAAGTCTGACTTGGCTTCGGTGGGTTTCAGCTCAGTAAATAGGAGAAAACTTTCTTTCTCCAAAAAAAGAAGCTCAGGCCTTTCAGGCCTGTGAGCTTCACATTTTAACTTCAATATCAACACCTGCCGGAAGATCAAGATGCATCAAAGAGTCAATCGTCTTACCGGTAGGTTCTAAAATATCAATTAAACGTTTATGAGTGAGGATCTTAAAGTGTTCTCGGGCGTTTTTATCAGTATGGGGACTAGTCGTCACCGTAATCAATTTTCTTTGAGTGGGAAGAGGTATGGGTCCAACAACTTTGGCTCCTGTTGCCAAAGCAGTGTCAAGAATTTTCTCACAACTTTCATCAATAACCCGATGATCGTATGATTTTAAACGTACTCTTATCCTGCCTTTAGGCATTTTTTCAACGTTCCTTTGAACTTAATCACTCTTCAAGTCAATCACCACTTAAATAAATTGTGTTGCGATAACTTGAAGATTAGGAAATAATTTTACTAACTACTCCAGCTCCAACCGTATGACCACCTTCACGAATTGCAAAACGAAAACCCTCTTCAAGGGCGATCGGCTGAATGAGCTTGACATTCATTTTAGCACTGTCTCCCGGCATAACCATTTCAACTCCCTTACCTAATTTAACTTCACCGGTGACATCAGTTGTTCTGATATAAAACTGAGGTCGGTAACCAGAAAAGAACGGAGTGTGACGACCTCCTTCTTCCTTTGTTAAAATATAAACCTCGGCCTCAAATTCAGTGTGAGGAGTTATCGAACCTGGTTTTGCCAAAACTTGACCTCGTTCAATATCATCTCTTTCAGTTCCCCTGAGTAAAATCCCAACATTGTCTCCGGCTTGACCCTCATCAAGAGTTTTTCTAAACATTTCAACCCCAGTAACGACTGTTTTCTTGGTGTCCCTTAAACCGACCATTTCAATTTCTTCGCCAGTTTTGACCTTACCCCTTTCAATACGACCGGTGGCCACTGTTCCCCTTCCTTTAATCGAAAAAACATCTTCAACCGGCATTAAAAACGGCTTTTCAATGTCTCTTTTAGGAGCAGGAATATACTCATCAACCTTTTTCATTAATTCTAAGATTGCCTTTTTGCCCTCTTCATCGCCCTCAATCGCCTTCAAAGCTGAGCCTCGAACCACCGGAATTTTGTCGCCTGGAAACTTATATTTAGTCAATAATTCTCGAATTTCTTCCTCAACCAAATCAACCATCTCTTTATCGGGAACCATATCGACTTTATTGATAAAAACAACAATTGCCGGAACGTTGACCATGGAAAAACTTCTTTGACGAGTGCGATCACTAAGGTCCTGACTGATGTTGGAGCCAGTGGGAAGCACTATGCTTTTGAAGAAATTGATAACGCTCCAGAAGAGAGAGAGCGAGGTTTGACAATTTCTATCTCCCACATTGAGTACGAAACCGAAAATCGTCACTATGCCCACATTGATTGCCCTGGTCACAAAGACTACATCAAGAATATGATTACCGGGGCCGCTCAGATGGACGGAGCAATATTAGTTGTGGCTGCTGATGATGGGCCGATGCCTCAGACTCGAGAGCATATTCTTTTGGCAAGGCAGGTCAACGTTCCGGCAATTGTTGTTTTTATCAATAAAGTCGATATGGTTCCCGATAAAGAGATGGTTGATTTGGTTGAGGAAGAAATTCGAGAATTATTGACTAAATATAAGTTTCCAGGCGACAAAATTCCGGTGGTTCGAGGCTCAGCTTTGAAGGCGATTGAGGGCGATGAAGAGGGCAAAAAGGCAATCTTAGAATTAATGAAAAAGGTTGATGAGTATATTCCTGCTCCTAAAAGAGACATTGAAAAGCCGTTTTTAATGCCGGTTGAAGATGTTTTTTCGATTAAAGGAAGGGGAACAGTGGCCACCGGTCGTATTGAAAGGGGTAAGGTCAAAACTGGCGAAGAAATTGAAATGGTCGGTTTAAGGGACACCAAGAAAACAGTCGTTACTGGGGTTGAAATGTTTAGAAAAACTCTTGATGAGGGTCAAGCCGGAGACAATGTTGGGATTTTACTCAGGGGAACTGAAAGAGATGATATTGAACGAGGTCAAGTTTTGGCAAAACCAGGTTCGATAACTCCTCACACTGAATTTGAGGCCGAGGTTTATATTTTAACAAAGGAAGAAGGAGGTCGTCACACTCCGTTCTTTTCTGGTTACCGACCTCAGTTTTATATCAGAACAACTGATGTCACCGGTGAAGTTAAATTAGGTAAGGGAGTTGAAATGGTTATGCCGGGAGACAGTGCTAAAATGAATGTCAAGCTCATTCAGCCGATCGCCCTTGAAGAGGGTTTTCGTTTTGCAATTCGTGAAGGTGGTCATACGGTTGGAGCTGGAGTAGTTAGTAAAATTATTTCCTAATCTTCAAGTTATCGCAACACAATTTATTTAAGTGGTGATTGACTTGAAGAGTGATTAAGTTCAAAGGAACGTTGAAAAAATGCCTAAAGGCAGGATAAGAGTACGTTTAAAATCATACGATCATCGGGTTATTGATGAAAGTTGTGAGAAAATTCTTGACACTGCTTTGGCAACAGGAGCCAAAGTTGTTGGACCCATACCTCTTCCCACTCAAAGAAAATTGATTACGGTGACGACTAGTCCCCATACTGATAAAAACGCCCGAGAACACTTTAAGATCCTCACTCATAAACGTTTAATTGATATTTTAGAACCTACCGGTAAGACGATTGACTCTTTGATGCATCTTGATCTTCCGGCAGGTGTTGATATTGAAGTTAAAATGTGAAGCTCACAGGCCTGAAAGGCCTGAGCTTCTTTTTTTGGAGAAAGAAAGTTTTCTCCTATTTACTGAGCTGAAACCCACCGAAGCCAAGTCAGACTTGGCCGAAGCTTAATTCGCTTTCATCACGGGCCTAACCAGCCTCGCCTGACGCGAGTCTAGGCGGGAAGGCCCGAGCTTTCTAGCGAAGGTGGGTAAACACCGCTTGCCCGTCAAATCGCTCCATAAGCCGGTTCCGCCAGTTGGCGGATGAAAAGGCGAATGGTAAGGTTCTACCGGGGCAGGTGTTGACATCGAAGTTAAGATGTAGTCTTAAGCTTCTTTTTATCTCTGGTCAAAAAAAGATAAATTTGCCTTTTTAGGCAAATTCTTCTATAATTACCCTTAATGGAGGTGAGGTATATAGCCTGATATCCACTTAGTTTTGTCAATGGAGTATGCGCTAAAGAGTGCCTCCGGCACTTTTTTTAGTGGAAATCTAAGTTTTTAAATCAAATAAAATGACCGGACAGGTAGTCGGCACCAAGATTGAGATGACCCAAAAGTTTACCTCAAAAGGTAAAAGAATTGTGGTGACTAAAATTAAAACCGAGCCTGAGTTCAAGCTCGGTTCGATTTTTAACCAGGGTGATCGCTTAAAGGTTACTGGTTGCAGTAAGGGAAAGGGCTTTACCGGGGTTATGAAGCGATGGGGCTTTAGTGGAGGGCCCAGGACTCACGGTCAATCTGATCGTCAGCGAGCTCCAGGCTCTATCGGTCAGTCGGCCACGCCGGGGCGCGTTTTTCCTGGTAAGAAAATGCCGGGTCGAGCCGGAGGTAAGAAGGTGACCATTTCTAGTTCAAGGGTTTTTGAGATTGATGAGGAAAATAATCTTTTACTGGTCACTGGCCCAGTCCCTGGAGCCAGGAACAGTCGATTAGTCATCAATATTATCAAGAAGTCTTTAGGAGATAAAGCAGATGCCAAAAATTGATCTTTATACTACCGCTGGTCTTAAATCAGGTAAGCTAGATTTACCGAAAGATATTTTTGGGGCCAAAGTTAATGAGGTTTTGATGGCTCAAGCAGTGAGGGTTTATCTTTCTAACCAAAGAAGGGCAAAGGCAAAAATTAAGAATCGTAGTGAAGTCAGGGGTTCTCGAAGGAAGATTTGGCGTCAAAAAGGAACTGGCCGAGCTCGCCATGGAGATCGATACGCACCAATTTTTGTTGGTGGTGGTCGTGCGCATGGACCAACCGGACAACAGAATTATCAGCTTAAATTATCGAAAAAAATGCGTAGGCTAGCCCTTTTCAGTGCTTTGACGAGTAAATACCAATCCGGAGATGTTCTGGTTGTCAAGGGTTTAGAAAAAGTTAAACCAAAGACAAAGGAAATGGCTCAAATAGTAAAGAATTTTTCTCAACCGACTGATCAAAAAAAAGCGATCTTAAAATTAACAATTGTTTTGCCTGAAGTGGTTGAAAGCGTTATTCGCGGAACAAGAAATATTCCCCGAGTAAGGTTAGTTCAAGCTAATCTCTTAAACACTTATGAAGTTTTAAATGGCGGCAGACTGGTTTTAATGGATAAAAGTATCGGGGCAATGAAAGAAAGGTTTTTAGCTAAACCTAAGAAAAAGTCGGCTTTAAAAAAATCTTAAGTTACTTTTTATACTGAACCGATAATGAAAGAAAAAATATGGAACTAAAAGACATTCTTAAAAAACCGATTATTACTGAGAAAACTACTCGGAATGCGAGCCTGGGAAAGTATACTTTTGAGGTTGATAAAAGGGCGACCAAGAAAGAAGTCGCCACAGCGGTGGAGAAATTTTTTGGTGTTCAAGTTTTAAAAACATGGACAGTCACCCTTCGTGGGAAAATTAAAAAAGCAACTGTTCAGTTGAAAGAAGG
>JBHPGO010000037.1:0-7628 GCA_042570465.1 Patescibacteria group bacterium | reverse complement strand
TTGGATTTACCGGTTCCCAAAACCGAAAGTCGAATATATTCTTTTCCGTTGGTGGGAGTAGCCCAGAGAACATAGTTCATGGCCAATGGGTCAGGGGGATAGATCAAATTTCGGCAGGTAGTCAGAAGATGAAACTTTTTATCAGCCATGAAAACAGAAGCGCTGAAACAGCGTGCATTTTGAGAATTACTTCTCAGTTCAATGATTCCCTCAGAGGCGCAAACGCTTTTGGCTGTCGCCAGAATAAGGGCTGAAAAAAGAAAACTGGTCAATACTTTTTGCCACTTTTTCATAATATCTCCTTAGGCTTGTTATTATTATAGGATATATTTTACTAAAAGTCAAGAGGGAAGTCGTGAGCAGAAAATTATGGTCAAAAGCTAAATCTTTAAAATGATCATTGTTTTTAAGTTTTAATTTTATTCTGTTAAAATTGGGTGAGCCAACAATGAAAGCCGCAAAAGGAAAAAGTCGAAAATATTTATTGGTTGTAATTTTCTCTCTCTTAGTATTTGGGGTGGGTTTTGGGGGTTTGGCTATGTTTCGTCCTAGCCAAAACAAATTGGTTTCACCCGAACCAAGTTTGCCTGATGATTTCAGTCTGGTTGTTCTGCCTGATACCCAAGTCTATTCTCGAGACTTTCCGGAAATATTTTCAAAGCAGGCTCAATGGATTGTTGATCACCGGGAAGAAAATAAGATTGTTTTCGTTAGTCACTTGGGTGATATCACTGATTCTTGGGATGATGAGTCAGAGTGGAAAAACGCGGATCAGGCCCTGGGCCTGCTTGATCCGGTCGTAGCTTATGGCTTGTTGCCTGGCAACCATGATGACCCCCAGGCCTTTAACCAATTTTTCCCGGCCGGCCGGTTTGAAAAAAAAAGTTGGTATGGAGGTCATTATAATCAAGACTATAGTAATAACTATCAGCTTATTTCAGTTGGGAGTCTTGACTTTCTGATTCTTCACCTTGAAAACGAACCTGGAGGCAAGGTATTGAAATGGGCCGATCAGGTTTTGAAAAAATATCAATCTCGTCGGGCGATTGTCGCGACTCATTATTTTTTGGATTATGATGGCATTAGGAGTCCGGTGGGCCAGAGGATTTTTAAGGCCTTGTCTGACAACGACAATCTTTTTTTAATCCTTTCCGGACATATTTATACCGAAGTCAAAAGAACTGACCTGGTGAACAATCGACCAATCCACCAGTTGTTGGCCGATTACCAGATTCGGCCCAACGGCGGCAACGGCTGGTTGAGGATTTTGAAATTTGTGCCGGGGGAAAATAAAATTTATGTTTCGACTTATTCACCCTGGCTTGATCAATACGAAACAGATGAAAACAGCCAATTCGTGCTTAAATATCAGATGACCAGAAAGATTGATGTTAAAAGAAAATTAATGCCTTAATAAAGTGAATATTTATGATATGATTATCTTATGAGTAGTGGTGAAATAAGAAATGGTTGGTCGAAAAGGTCGGTCTCTTTTGGTTACCTGGATCCAGGTTGTGAGGAAGTCAGGGTGGAAGAATATAATTTGACAACCAATGAGCTGGTGGGTGTAAAAATGGTCCCCAGAAAGCAGTTTTTTAAGGTTGATAAGAAGATTCTGGCTCGTTTAGAAGAAGATAAGAGAGTCTAACCGCTCTTTTTTATTCTTATCGTTGCTTTTCTGGCTGGAAATAATCAGTGCTTTCTCTGGTTTTTTTGGCTTGATGAACAATGTCATCACCTCTATTTAGGTATTTCAAATATTTCAAGCATCACTCATTTATCAGTTTCCTTTAAATTAGATGCCACGATCGTGGTATCTAATTTAAAGGATTTTGGGATATTTAAGGCTTAAAAATAAAGAATAAAAAATTAAGACTAAAGAATACGATTTCAGAAAATGTCTACTTCAGAAGATGTCTACTTCAGAAGATGATTGCTCTATATGAATCATACAAAAGATGTAGTACGAAAGAGTCAGACAGATGAATCATGCAGAAGATATAATAAAAAAAGAACCAAACAAGAGAATAACAGAAGAGGGTTATGCAAAAAATAAGTTAATTTACATTTTTAACAAAAAATAAAATTAGTTATTCTTTTGGTGTGGGAAGAGTGATGTTCTGATATAAAGAACAATTAGTGAAACTTGTTCTTTTAGCGTAAACTTCGATGCCTACCTCTTTTGGTGGATAACGATTTTCTGGATTATTAACTTTATTCCAGTTAACTCTTTGGCCCCTTGAGCCAAGCAAAAAATTAACTCGATTTTGCCAACCTTCCTGAGTGCCAAGAAAAACAGGATGAGTGCCTCCAATTGGAAGGCCTCTGGCTTGTCCGGCAAGGCCATCTATCAGCCCTCTCGCTTCTTCGCACATATAATTGCCAAAGCCTACTCTTCTGGTTTTGGTGTGTTGAGATTGAGTTTCAACCGGCATTTTAGTAATTGGGAAACATTTTACCTTTTTAATCATGACCAGGCAACTGGGAAGTGCTTTTAATGATCAGCTTTTAGTTGGGGCTTTTTATCTTGATTAACTCTTGTATATAATTAAAGAATCTTTATGTCCGTTGAAAACAAGATAGAGAGAAAGCACGGAGTTTGGCGAGTAGTAGTTAAGCCAGATGATTCAGATGAAGGTGAAGGTGGTATTCCATCGATTTTATTTGAGGAAGGTGGTTGGAATGACATTGGGTTAGCGGTTGACCTTGGGGATGAAGGTGGTTGGCAAGTGGTCTGTGATGACGGAAATTTTAGGCCAGCTGAACCAGAAGAGGAAAAACTTTATGATGGTATCGTTAATAGTCACTGTTCTCACGCAGATGGTGGCAGAGGAATTATATGAGTCAAGACAAATATTCAGCGGTATGGGTTTCCCATTCTTCAATTTCTGATTTTTTAAATTGTCCCCGGGCATATTTTTTGCGTAATGTTTACAAGGAGCCAGTCAGTGGTCGTAAGATTTCCTTGGTTAATCCTGCTTTGGCTCTTGGGCAGGCGATGCATGAAACCTTAGAAAGTTTGTCAATATTACCGGTTGAGAAAAGGTTTGAGATTCCTTTGCCGGAAAGATTTGATCAGGCTTGGCAAAAAGTAAGCGGGAAAAGAGGAGGCTTTAGCAGTCAAGCTCAGGAGGAGAAAATAAAACAAAGGGGAGGAAAAATGATCGAAAGGGTTGTTAAAAACCCTGGTCCTCTTAAGGAGCTGGCGGTGAAGATCAAGACAGATTTGCCCTATTACTGGCTATCAGAGGAAGAAAATATTATTCTTTGCGGCAAAATTGATTGGCTGGAATATCTTAAAGACGAAGATCAAGTACACATCATTGATTTTAAGACTGGCCAAGGAAAAGAGAGCCAGGGCTCTCTTCAATTACCAATCTATCATCTTTTAGTTCACAATTGTCAGTCAAGAAAAGTCGCCAAAGTCAGCTATTGGTACCTGGAGAGAAATAATGAGCCAACTGAGCAAAAACTTCCGGATTTGAAAAAAGCTCAAGAGAAAGTCTTGAAAATTGCCCAAAGGGTTAAATTACTCAGAAAGCTTGAAAAGCTAGATTGTCCAAAGGGTGAAGGGGGTTGTCGCCATTGCCGGCCTTTAGAGGAAATCTTGGTGGGTGAAGCCCGGTTGGTAGGGGTCAATGCCTTTGGCCAAAATGTTTATGTTTTAAAAGGTTCTTTTTCTAAAAAACAAGCCGAAAGCGAAATCCTTTAACCTTTCAAACACCCGGTGTTAACTAGGTTCAAACATCAGGTTTTTTGGAAATTTTTCAAAAAAATTCAAGGTCCTCTATTGATTAAGCAAGATTATTTTTTAAAAGCCTAGTTTTTAAAAAATAAGAGGCTAATTTTACCCGAAAACCCAAGTTGTTTTTATGATAAAATGATTCTACTATGATTGTCCTTGGGATTGATCCGGGAATTGCTCTAACTGGCTGGGGAGTGGTCAAAAAAAGCGATTCGCCAGAACTGATCAAGTATGGCTGTATTAAAACTAAAGCGGGGTTGGCTTCCGAAGAAAGATTATCGAAAATATTTGAGCAGCTGGAGGGAGTGATCAAAAAATTCAAGCCAGAAGTGGTTGCGATTGAAAAGCTATTTTTTAATACCAACGCAAAGACTGCCTTAAGTGTGGGTGAGGCAAGAGGAGTGATTAAGCTTTGTGCCGTTAAAAACTCGATTCCGATTACTGAGTTTACTCCTTTGCAAATCAAAAGCAGTGTCGTTGGCTATGGTCGGGCAGATAAAAATCAAGTTCAGGTGATGGTTAAAACCTTGCTGGGTTTGGATGAGGTTCCAAGGCCAGATGATGCGGCCGACGCAGTGGCGGTTGCTTTAACCTATTGCTTTTATCAGAAAAATTTAGAAAAATAATTATTTGCGATGATTGGTTATCTAGAAGGTCAAATTAAAGAAAAATATCCGGAGCAATTGTTGGTTAACGTTCGTGGTGTAGGCTACCAATTGTCGGTGCCAAATTTTGTCTGGCAAAATTGCCAAAAAAATGAAAAAAAGTCTTTTTTGGTTTATACCCATGTTCGGGAAGATGAAATTTCACTTTATGGTTTTTTAAAACCGGCTGATAAAGAGATCTTTATTAAGATGATTGGTGTTTCCGGGATTGGTCCTCGGCTGTCAATGTCGGTTCTCTCCTTTGCCCGGGGAGCTGGTCGGATTATCAGAGCCATTGCCGATGCCGAGGTGGATTATTTTGTTGAGGTTAAAGGGTTGGGCAAAAAAAGTGCCCAAAGACTGATTATTGACCTAAAGTCACAGGTTGGGGGGTTAAAAGAATTGGAGTTTGAATCACAGCAAGATCCGGATTTACTAGAGGCCTTAAAAAGCCTTGGTTTTTCAAAAGATGAAATTATAAAAGCGATTAAGGGAATTAATCAAAAACTTCCTTTGGAAGAAAAGATTCGCCAAATATTAAAAAAAGTCTCATGACCAAAAAAAAATCCCCAACTGGCCAAAAACCAACCATCGCGATTGAAGAAACATTACGCCCGAAAAAAATGGCCCAATTTTTGGGCCAGGAAAAAATTAAGGAGAAATTAGAAATATTTATTCGGGCGACCCAAAAGCGGAAAGAACCACTCGATCATTTATTATTGTACGGGCCACCAGGGTTAGGAAAAACAACCTTAGCTCATCTGGTAGCTTCAGAGTTAGGAGTTAATATCAGGGTTACTTCCGGCCCGGCGATTGAAAGAAGCGGTGATCTGGCCAGTATTTTGACCAATCTAAAAGAGGGAGATGTCTTGTTTATTGATGAAGTCCATCGGTTAAACAAACCGGTTGAAGAGTCACTTTACCCGGCCATGGAAGACTATTGTTTAGATATTATTTTAGGTAAAGGGCCTTCGGCCAGAACAGTCAGGTTAGAGCTGCCCAAATTCACAATTGTGGCGGCCACCACTCGGGCTGGCTTGATCTCTTCACCAATGCGGGACAGGTTTGGGGCCATTTTCCGGATGGAATTTTATACTCAAGAGTCTTTAGCTCAAATCTTAGACCGGTCGGCAAATATTTTAAAAATCTCTTTAGATGATGATTCAGCCAAAACTCTGGCTCGTCGTTCCAGGGGAACGCCCCGGATTGCTAATCGGATTTTAAAAAGAGTTCGTGATTTTGCCCAAATTAAGAACCAGGGAATCATCGACCAGGCGATTTTAAACGAAGCCTTAAAGATACTGGAAATTGATGAGTTTGGTTTGGATAAAGCTGATCGGGATTATTTAACGGCGCTTTGTCTTGATCATCAAGGCGGCCCGGTGGGAGTTGATACCCTGGCCGCCATTATTTCTGAGGATACCGGCACAGTTGAAGACGTCATCGAGCCTTATCTTTTACAAAAAAGCTTGATTAAAAGAACCCGCAAGGGTCGGGTAGCGACCAGCAAAGCCTTTCGGCATCTCCAGCTTCCGCTTCCGGGAGAAAAGAAACAAAAATCGCTTTTTTGACCACATTCAAGCCTTGTACAGATTCAACAGGTTTAGTTTTTCAAAAATACTATTGAATTTGATAAGGTGTTCTATGTAAATCACCTTGAAGGTGGAATATACAATGCATAACCAAAGGTGATTGTTCGATAGACTTTTGATTTGTAAATCACTATAATATCTATTTTGGTGGTCCGTAGCTTCTTGAAGTAATTTGTAAGGAAGTTTACAGCTTAGATTTTCAAGACCGTCTACAATATTTTTAATTAAGTTTCCCAAAATTAATCACTTCATTTTATTATTTCAATGAAAAAGAAGAGAAATTCAATTTCAATATTAATTCCTTGTCATAATGAGGAAAAATCGATCAGAAAATGCGTCGAGTCTTGTTTAAATCAAACCCGACCGGCGGATGAAATTGTGGTCGTTGATGATGATAGTACTGATTCAAGCCTCAAGATTTTAAAAAGCTTTGGAAAAAAGATTAAGGTGGTTTCGGTCAAGAAAAGACTCGGCAATAAAAGTTTTGCTCAAGAGCATGGCTTGAAATTTGTGACTGGCGAGATATTCATTGCGACTGATGGCGATACGGTTTTGAGCGATAATTTTGTAGAAAGAGTAGCCAAAAGTTTTCAGGACAAAAAAGTGGTTGCTTTCTCCGGGTATGTTAAAAGTCTCAGGCATAATTGGTTGACAGCCCTCAGAGAGATAGACTACACGATCGGCCAAAAACTTCATAAATTAGCCCAGTCTTATCTGAACTCATTATTTGTAATTCCTGGTTGTGCTGGGGCTTTCAGGACTGATATTTTTAAAAAATACATTAGCTTTGACCATGACACATTGACTGAAGACCTAGATTTTACCTATAAATTGCATGAGAATAAATTTAAGATTGTCTATGACAGACAAGCGATTGTATATACTCAAGATCCAGCTGATCTCAGGTCATACATCAAACAAATGAGGCGATGGTATAGCGGCGGTTGGCAAAATTTAGTCAAGCACTTTCGCCCAGCTCTAAAGCGGCCAAAGAACTTTTTTGAACTCTCGTTAATTTATGTTGAAGGCTTTGCCTTTTCGGTTTTATTATTTATCGGGCCGATTATTAGTCTCAAAGTATACCTGACACTGATGACTCCCTATTTTTTAATTATTATTGGCTTAGGAGTTTATGCTTCACTGGTTAGTAAAAGAATTGATTTAGTGTTTTATTCACCACTTTACATGATATTAATATTTATAAATGCCGGGGTTTTTATGGGTGAGTTTGTGAAGGAAGTTATCTTGAAAAAGAAAAATACTACTTGGGTTTTTGCTGAAAGGAGAGTTATCTAATGGTTCCTCTTGGTAGCTTATCAATCATTTTTCATTTTTTAATCATTTTGTTTTTCCGAAAAAGAAAAGTATTCTTTTCTTTACTGGTGGCTTTGGTGATCTTTGGTCTTTTTGGGACAGAGACAATTGTTTTACCCGACAATTTATTCCGAAAGGTTTTTCGGGGAAATTTCCCTTTGCTTCAATTTCAGACCTGTGAAGCTTTTGAACCTCTTGCTGGTGAGAAACAGGTAGTTTTGAGAATCGATGATGTTCAAGCTTATGCTTGGCAAGAAGTAACTCAAAAAATGGTTGAAGAAGCAACGATGAGAAAGATACCATTAGTATTGGGAATCATTCCGGCAAATTTTC
>JBHPGO010000036.1:0-8027 GCA_042570465.1 Patescibacteria group bacterium | reverse complement strand
GTCTTAAATTTTCGACCTTTACAAAGATTGTCTTTAGAACATCCTCTTTGGGTGATTTTGATACCCCTGATGCTTAATTTGTTTGTCGGTCGGTTTACTGGTTTACGATTATTGGAGTATAAGCGGTTTAAAAAACTTTTAAAATAATGCCTGTATCCCTCAGGTAAAGCACTTTTTACAATGTTTCCTCAGAATAATCAGATTCTCGGCCTTAATTCTCGCAGTTTATCCTATTTGAAGCCCTACAACAAGAAAAAAGGTCGGCGGATTGCCGATTCAAAGTATTTGACTAAAAAAGCCTTGACCAAGGCAGGCTTACCAGTTCCTAAGTTGATCAAGATTTTTAAAACTCCGCAGCAGGTTATGTCTTTTCCCTGGGCCTCTTTTAAAGATAATTTTGTTCTTAAGCCTGCTTCGGGTTACGGAGGTGAGGGAATTGTGATTATTAAGAAAAGATCTAAATTTGCAGGTGAATGGCAGTTAATGAATGATCAGATAGTGACTGTTTCGGATTTACGCTTAAGGTCGTTGGATATTTTAGCCGGACAATACAGTTTACATAATTTGCCGGACTGGGTAATGATTGAGGAAAGAATAAAAATTTCAAAGGTTTTTAAAAAATATGCCTTTCAAGGAACACCGGATATTCGGGTGATTGTTTACAATAAAGTGCCAGTGGCGGCCATGCTTCGTTTGCCAACACCAGAGTCGAGGGGAAAGGCCAATTTACACCTTGGGGCAATTGGGGTGGGGATTGATTTGGCGACCGGGATCACCACTCATGGGATTAAGACCTCCGGGATAAGTAGCTGCCAACATATCCGATATATTCCACAGACAAAAAGAAAGATAAATGGGTTAAAATTACCAAGTTGGGATAAGATTCTTACTCTAGCTGTTCGTTGTCAGGAGGCGGTGGATTCACTGGGGTTTTTAGGGGTCGACATTGTTTTTGACAAAGAGCACGGACCAGTGATTTTAGAGTTAAATACCCGACCGGGTCTTTGGATCCAAAGTGCTAATAAGTTGGCCTTGAAAAGACGCCTTAATCGGGTAGAGGGTTTGGAAATCAGAGATGCAGAGCATGGAGTTCGGGTGGCCAGAACCTTGTTTGCGGCACGGTTTGCGGACCGAGTCATGGCTGAAGAGGGTGTCAAGATATTAAGCATCTTTGAGGATGTCAAGATTCGGGGGTCAGATAAAAAACGAATTCCGGTCAGTGCTAAAATTGATACTGGAGCCTGGCGAACCTCGGTTGATTACAAATTAGCCAGAAGATTGGGTTTACTGAGGCGAGAAAATATCCTTTGGCGAAAAAAGGTTCGTTCATCAATCGGTAAAACAAGCCGGCCGGTAATTAATTTGACTTATTTCTTAGCTGGTAGAAAGATTGAAACTATTGCTGGGGTCTCTAATCGAGAACATATGAGTTATCCTTTACTCATCGGCAGAAAAGACTTGACCGGGTTTTTGGTCAAACCAAGAAAATAGGTAACTGGTTACGGTTAGGAAGCCCGTATCGTGAGGGGGTTACGGTTACGAAATGAAAAAGAAAGCTAAAATAAGGATTGTCAGTTTTCGTGATCTTGAGGTTTATCAGAATACCTATAGATCAAGTATACTTGTTATGACTAAAGTTATTCCTAGACTACCTGAATCAGAAAAATATGATTTGAAGGATCAACTAAGCAGAGCGTCCAAGGCAGTTCCCAGATTAATTGCTGAGGGTTATGCAAAAAGACACCAGGTTCGAGGGTTTCAAAAATATCTTGACGATGCCATGGCCGAATGCAATGAAATTATTGTTTGCTTGGAGCAATGCAAGGATATTTATCCAAAATTGGTTGACATTAATCTAGGCAATGAATTAATTGATCTTTATGATAAATCTGGAAGACAGCTTTATAATTTATCTTTATCATGGAGTAAGTTTAAAGAAAAGAAACGTAACCGAAAAACGTAACCGAAACGGGCATCGTCACCATAACCCTAACCGATAATTTTATGAAAATTACCTTAGTAACCACGTTTCCATCAGCGATCGAGAATAAGCGCCTGAGAGAGGAAGCTGAGAAAATGGGCCATAAATTTAAAACATCCAATTTAGATAACTTGGTTTTCAAAATTACAAACAGTTGTTTGAAAGTAGAAGGGTTGACTGACTTAAAAACAGACTTAATTATCGTTAGGGGGATTTTCAGTTCCATTAAAACAATTTCGGCTGTAGTCGAGGGTTTTAGGAGAAGAGGAGTTAAGGTTTTCGATAATAATCTTTTAGATCATAAATACTCAATAAGTAAGGTGACAGACATCGTTAAATTAAGTTTAGCTAGTCTTCCGGTTCCAGATACAGTTCATGCTCGTCGGTTTGGAGATTACCCTGTCATGGCAAAGAATCTTGGTTATCCGGTCATTGTCAAATCAACCCGAACCGGAAAAGGCATTCGAGTTTTTAAGTTTGATACGGAAAAAGACCTGATGGAATTTATTGACGGGTGTCAAGAAGAAGGTTGGGCAGCCAAGAATTTTTTAATTCAGGAATTTATTCCCTATGTTTACGATTTGCGGATTTTGGTTATCGGCAAGAAAATTTTTACGATGCGCCGGATTCCGGCAGAAGGGGAATTTCGGGCAAATTTTTCTCTTGGTGGCCGGGTTGAGACCTTTGATCTGGATGGAAAAAGCCAGAAATTAGCGCTGAGAGCTTTGCAGGCAGTCGGATTGAGCCTGGGAGGGGTAGATTTATTGATTACTAAAGAAAAAAAGCCATATTTATTGGAAGTTAATCATACCGCTGGTTTTTTAGGGATGGAAAAAGCGACTGGAGAAAACATTGCCAAAGTTTGGTTGGAGCATGCTATTAGTAATGCAAGGTAGGGTTATGTTATTTGGTTACGGTTAGGAAGCCCGTATCGTTAAAAGGTTACGGTTACGGAAATGAAGAAACAAGTCAAAAAGCGAATTATTAGCTTTCGAGATCTTGAGGTTTATCAAAATACCTATCGAGCAAGTGTGGTGGTGATGACTGAGGTTGTCCCGAAGCTGCCAGAGTCAGAAAAATATGACCTGAAGGATCAATTAGGTAGAGCTGCCAAGGCGATTCCGAGGTTAATTGCTGAAGGCTATGCCAAAAGACATCAAGCTCGTGGCTTTCAAAAATATTTGGATGATGCCATGGCCGAGTGTAATGAAACCATTGTTTGCTTGGAGCAATGCAAGGATATTTATCCAAAATTGGTTGACATTAATCTAGGCAATGAATTAATTGATCTTTATGATAAATCTGGAAGACAGCTTTATAATTTATCTTTATCATGGAGTAAGTTTAAAGAAAAGAAACGTAACCGAAAAACGTAACCGAAACGGGCATCGTCACCATAACCCTAACCGACTGTGATGAAATTTCTAATCGTTGGTCTTAAAAAAAATCCCCAACTACTTCGGCTTCAGGAGGAGGGGAAGAAGCGTGGCCACCAGGTGGATGGTTGTTTGGCGGCAGACATTGTCATCAGGGCCGAAACCGATAGTTTTCAAGTTGAATTGAAAAGGGGCGGCAGAATAAATGAGTATGACTTAATTTACCTTTGGGCAATTGGTCAGCGCCGGTGGGAATGGTTGATGGCAGCTGATTATTTAAATCAGCAGCATCAAGTTAAGATTGTTAATCATAAGTTAATTTCTCCTGGTTACCAATACTACCTAACGCCAGCATCTGAATATTACAAGCAAACAATGGCAAACATAAGGTATCCGAAATCTGTCGTATTTTTTCCAGGCAAAGGGGTGAAGGAATTAGTCAAGAATTTAGGATTACCTTTGATTGTTAAAGTTAGTGCCTCTCGTCAGGGTCGAGGAATATATAAAATTGAAACTTGGGATCAATTTGAAAAAATGATCACCGATCAGCAGGATGAAAAAACGGTCCTAATTGCCCGAGAGTATATTCCTAATGATGGCGATATTCGCATCTTTACGGTTGGCTACAAGGCAGTTGGAGCGATGAAGCGGACTCCAAAAAAAGGCGATTTTAGAAGCAACATCAGTCAGGGAGGAAAAGGAAATGTTTTTGATCTGAAAAGGTATCCCAAAGTTAGGCAAATATCCGAGAAATTAAGTCGACTTACTCAAACTGAGATCGCCGGAGTGGATATTATGCTTCATAAGGAAAGTAAACTTCCTTATGTCTTGGAAATCAATCCCGGACCTCAGTTTTTGGGCTTGGAAAAGTATACTAAAACTAATGCCGCTTTTCAGATCATTAAGTACTTTGAAGACAAAATATAGACTTGAGAACATTCAATTATGCCTTGAATTGGGGCTAATATTCATCCTCTAGCACTCCTTGATCGTTAATGATAAATGTGACCATTTTAAGGGATTTCTATTGTTTGCAAAAATATATGATGATTCCTCTTGACAAATATATATTTTTAAGTTAAAAATAGATACTTCTGCTCATTTCTGCCAATTATAATATTTCTCTGCCCTTTCCTGTCCGGAAAGGATTCAAATGATTACTTGGGGTGCTTTTACTCTCGGTTTTTGCATTGGATCAATTTTAGTATTCCGTGTTTTCGGTGAAGATAGTGAGTGAACCTAGCTTTTGGCTTTGAAATTATATTATTTTGTTGTTATTCAAACCTAAAAACCTACTAGAGCTTCTTTAAGAAACAAATTCCTATTCTGTAGGGAAGTGAAGTCTTAGTTAGTCTTCATAACTCAATTAATTTGCAGTTTTATTAATTTTAGAAAGACTTAGTTTACCCACCTTCGCTAGAAAGCTCGGGCCTTCCCGCCTAGACTCGCGTCAGGCGAGGCTGGTTAGGCCCGTGATGAAAGCGAATTAAGCTTCGGCCAAGTCTGACTTGGCTTCGGTGGGTTTCAGCTCAGTAAATAGGAGAAAACTTTCTTTCTCCAAAAATAGAAACTCAGGCCTTTCAGGCCTGTGAGCTTCACACTCTTCTTCTGATTGGAAGATAATCTTTAATATATCTGCAATATATATTCATAAATTAGATTCTTGAGCAATCATTCTTAATAATATGAATAGATCATTCAAGTCAAGCATTTTGCTTGAGGTTAACGCAAACAATCATGAATAAACAATCACTGTAAATATATTCAGACATAATATTGTTAAACCAGAGAATGGAAAAATGTTATAATTCATCTCAATCTTTGAGGCTATAGTTTATTAATCAAACCTGGTGCTGAATCACTGACAGTCTTATAATAAAGAGTGGGATACAAGATATATTTGTCAGATATCATGTCTTATAGAAATATTTTTCATAATATTTAGCTTCATTTTTATTGATTGCCTATGATTTTACTTCTTCAAAGTTAAGGCTAAGATATTGTCTTTATCCACAAGATATTGATAACTTATAGCCTATTGACACTAGTTACCATGGTTGGTAACATATTTTTATTAAAGAGATGGGTAACGGTTAGGGTTACGAAGTCCGTATCGTCAGGGGGTTAGGGTTATGTCAGGCAAGCCAAAGATGAAAAAAACCTAACCCAAACAAACCTAACCGAAACGGGCCTCTTAACCGTAACCCCAAAACGTAACCAATAGAAAAGTATGCCCAAAAGACTGCCTGTAAATCAAAAAATCAAACTTATCAAAAGAGTCAAGGCTGGTGAAAGTGTTTCTAAAGTTTGTCGTCAGGCAGGTATTGCTCGAAAGACTTTCTATCAGTGGAAAAAGCTCTATCAACAAGCTCCCCGTCGAACTAAGCGGGAATCTTTAGCAGCAAAATATGTCTCAGGGAAGAGCCACCCCCATAGTAAGCGCCATCAGATTGAAGAAATGGTCTTTTCAGTTTCGATTTGTCATCCTGAGTGGGGAAGTCGAAAGATTTCAGCAATACTAAACAAACATGGGCATTTAGCCAGTAGTCGAACGGTTTATCGCCTCCTTAAGGACCGTAATTTGGCAACTGAAGCAAGACGTCGGGAATTTGCTGACTTGTACCAAGTCTTAGGAATAATTAAGGATATTTATAATCCTAAGCAATTTAGATTGGCCCCTGAGACCAGGAAGAAAGTTCTAGAGGAAGTAATTTTGGGTGGTAAGTCAGTGGCTGAGACCTGTCGAAAATATCGGTTTTCCCGAAAAACCTATTATAAGTGGTTTGCTCGGTATCAAGAGGCAGAAAAAAATGGGGAAGCCCTTCTCCAGGCGGTGGACGATCAATACGCCAGAGACTCATCTCACCCAAAGACAGTTCCTGAAAATACTCAAAAGAAGATATTTGCAATTGTTAGGAAACAGCCCGAGCTTTCTCCTCACCGCATTGCAAAACTAATTCCAAGTATAAGCAATCATGGGATATATAATGTCTTAAAGAGAAATAATCTAAATACTTATGAGCTTCGCTTGGCATATTCGCGAACTGCTAGTCGGCGAACCACTTTTGCCCCTGTTTTTGGTTTTGCTGGCAAACTCAGAAAGCTGATTGGCTCTATTCCGAGCATTTCAGCGATACCACCCCCCACTTCGCCTCCCACTTCGCTAAAGCTTCGCGGGATGACTTGGCTTCGCGGGGCAGGCCCTCTTTTCCGCCAGCCTAAACAAGCCCTTTCACCTCTCCTGCGCCCCTTCACCGCCAGTCTTTTAGTCTCCTTACTCTTTTCTAACTTTTCCGCCTACTGGATAAATATGATTGCCAAAACTCCTGCCACAGGAGATAGGATTGGCTTAGTTTTTACCTCGATGTCACTGATGATCGGTGGCATTTTCTTTATATATAGTATGAAGTACTATCTTACCTTAGCGATCGTCCTTTCCTTCTCCAGACAGTCTACTGAAGATTCTTCAATGAAGAATTTAGGTGATGGCTATAGTGTTGGCCTTCAGTCGCTGATGAGCACTGATGGCAAGCACCCCGGAGCAAAAACACCCGGTGTTGAATCTGAAACACCGGGTGTTACCAGTTGGGTAGCCAAGATCTTCGGCATTAATACGCCGATGAACGCTGATAGAAAGCTGATGAACACTGATTATCAGCGTGGATCAGCCCATTATCAGCGTAGATCAGTGGATGCCAAATCCAAAGGTGGCCTCCTCCCTTCCCTAGACCACATCACTCTCAAAAGAAAGCCTTTTGTCTCTATCCACCTGCCTTTCTACAACGAGGAGAAAGTGGCCAAGCGGATTATGACTGCCTGTACCAGCATGGACTACTACCAAGATGGGGAAGCCCGCTTCGAAGTCATCGTCTGTGACGACAGTACTGATGAGACGGTTGATATTGTCAACAACTTTGCCAGGAAATATAACCTAGAACACGGTTGGGGAGAGAAGGCCCATCTGGAAGTAGATGGCAAGGGGCATAGGGCAGAGGGCATAGGGCATAGGGGGCATAGGGGGCATAAGGGGAAAGACCCTACGCTCTACGCTCTAGGCTCTAAGCCCAAAACCGGTCCCAGAATCAAAGTCCTTCACCGCCCAACCAGAGAAGGATTTAAGGGAGCTGCTCTTGGCTACGCCCTCAAAAGAGTTGACTCCAGAACAGAGTTCATCTCTGTCTTTGACGCTGACTTTGTCCCGTATCCGGATACTCTTGAGCTTTTCGTGAAGTATTTTCAAGTTAATGGAGCCCTGCCGGAAACCCTCCCCGGGAGTGGAGCCATCCGCCAGCTGGCGGACCAAGCTTCTCTCTCCCGGGGTGGGTTGAAAGCAGATAGCAGGGGGCAGAAGGCAGTGATTGAAAGCGGAAGGGAGAAGACAGAAGAAAAATATCCGTCTTCAGTCCTCAGTCCTCAATTTCAGTCTTCGGACCCCCGTCATCCGTCTTCTCGGTCTGGTTCTAATATTGCAGCAGTTACTGGTTACCAGTGGCACGTACTAAACAAAAGTGAGAACTGGATCACCAGGGGAGTCCGCACGGAATACGCAGGGAGCTACGTTATCGAAAGACCCGGCAGGGAGATCCTCGGCCTGCTCAAACAGATCCATGGCACCGTCTACATGATCAAAAGAAATGTCCTGGAACAAGTCGGCTGGGGCACTTCCATCA
>JBHPGO010000035.1:0-8255 GCA_042570465.1 Patescibacteria group bacterium | reverse complement strand
GATTTTTCGTTGCCTTAACTAAGGAGAATTTATCTGATGAGGCTGGTCCTTTTCTCCATGAATGGCAGTTAGAAAGAATAAAAAAAGAACTGAATTACGGTGTGAGAGTTCTTCTTCTTTCGGGGACTAGGTCTGGTCAAAGAGCTATTGGTGGTGGAGGGATTAAGTAGACAGGAGAGGTTGCAGTTAACTAATTGCATTAGTTTTGTTTTTGGCTCTTTTTTAGGTGTTGCAGGAATTTTCGACGAAATTCTTTTATTGTTTGACCCTTGTCGACCAAGGTACTTTCAGTCTTTGGCTTTTTTTTTGGAAGTTTTTTTCTGGTTTGAGGGGCAGAGTGATTATCTTTCATTTAGTCTAAGAAGATGAACGTTGATTATTTGGTTTTAGTTTATATTCTTCGTTTGCTGGTGACTTTTTTGCTCCACTCTTGCCTGAAGTTCCTTGCTCTTTCAACGCTACCTTTTTCACCTACAGTGGTGCCTGTTTGACCAGTAGTTGGTTTGGGTCTTCTGAATTTTTCAACCATTGCCGGGATGGCTTGATCTTGAACAAAACTAGAACCATACTTTTGGGCTCCAGCGCCAACCATACCTCCAACCGCGCTTAGTGGTCCAAAGGCCTGCCCAAGAGCCGCTCCATACTGGAATGGTTGGCCGGAAATAAAGCCTTTGATCATGTCGGCCGCTTTGCCGGTCAGTAGCAAAACACCGACGCCGAGCAAGGGTAGAAAGATCAAGTTTTCAACGGCCCCACCCTCGGTCGTCAACCCTTGGAAGGCTAAAAACCCAGCCAAAAAGGCCATCACAAAGATAGTTGGCCAGACAGCTAAATTGGCCAATAAATTCTTAAACCAACCGCCGATGGCGTTACTGCCGGGAAGGGCACCAGCCAAAAGAATAAAAGGAGCAAAAACTAAAGCCAGCACTATATTGACATAGGCTTTAATTAAAGTCCAAAGCACCTTGATCAAAGCCATGAAAAGAACAATGAACAAGATAAAGCTGAGCAATAAGGAAATCGCCGTGATCACCCCTGAGATTCCGCCAGTGAGAATAATAAGACCGCCGCCGAGAGCGGCTAGTAAGATCATAACGATCAAAACAACCGCCAGGGGGCCGACCCCGACCCCGATCATCAGGAAAGCTAATCTGGCGTCATTAGTGGTTGGGGTGTTTGGTAAAATGGCCTTAATAACGTCGTCCTCGATCCATTGAGTGGCTGGTGGAAAACCAAAGTCGATGCTGCCAAAAAGGAAAATAACAAAATTGATGATGACATACATCAGGTCAACCATAAAACCAACAATGGCGTATGAAAAGGTAATCAAGATTAAAGAAACAACGATGCGGGGAATAACCGATTGAATGGTCACGACCGCTTGAGGTGAGATCTTGACTCGAAACATGATGGCAAAACCTAAGACAATCAGCATTAAAACAAAGAAGATATAAGAGACATTACGGAAGGCAGACCAAACAGGAATTAGATAATCGAACTTTCGCCAGCCAAGGCCTTGATCTTGAGCGTAAACTGGTTTAACCAGATCAAGCCTTTCACCGATATGAGCCAGATATCTTACTCCGGAAGCTGGGGGGTGGTCATAAACAGCGCCGATCAATTTAGCCATTTGAAACAAGGCGCCATCGTTTTTTTGAATGTATTCCGGTAGGCTGGATTCTCCTCCGGTGGCATTGATAAAGATATCCCTGATCCGGTCGTAGTTGTCTAAGCTTTCCGGGTTGTCAATCCCCAGGATAATGATCGACATGATGACCGCCCTCATCGTTTCCCAGACAAAGCTTTGCAGGTTCATCTCATCGGTTTGGAAAACGGCGTTCATGAACTGGAAAGGATAGGTTTCATTTGGGCCGGAAGAAAAGGCCAAAGCAGTTTTTGAAAAGACCGGCAGAAGCAAGGCTGCGATCAGGCCAATAATAACCAGTTTATTCTTGAGGATATTAATTCTGGACAGCATCTTATTTCAACAGTATCACGGTTTTGGCCGCTGAGTCAACTCTCCTTTATGGCCTATTCAAACCCGGGGAGCTGAAAGATATCCCGGCCAATAGTTCTTAAGATAAAGACCGTCAAGATGATAAAAACTAAGCCGATGATGGCGGAAGTGATCATTTGTTTTCCGGCTTGGATTTTTTTGGGGTAACCGGCAGAAGCCAGGACTTGAAAAGTTCCGAAAACCATCATCAAGAAGGCGATGCCGCCCCCGACACCAAAAGCAAGTGTTCTGAGACTCTTCAGTAAGCCAACCAAGGTGATGACATTGATGCAGCCGACCGCGGTTCGGATACCATCAGGACTACCGCTGCCGGAAGTACTGCAGGTCCCAATCGAATAAGGTTCGCCTGGGTAAGTACCCGTTGGGGTTGGGGTGGGTAGAAGGTCTTCATCAAAGTAAGGCAATAAAGAGCGGGAAGCCCATTCTTTGGTCAGTTGAGTTCCGCCCAGGAGCGGGAAATAAAAGTCACCAGCAGCGGGAGAAGCGTAGCCGGCGATAGCGTAAAAAGCAAAGTTCATTGGGGATTTGCTTTTGGCCATATCATCTCTGAAATTTGGGAAACTGGCCGGTCGAAGGACATTGAAAAGACCTTCTTCGGGAGCTGATGTCATTGCCCAAATTTCTTGTAAATAAGGTAATAAAACATCAATTTCGATTTGGCGGGAGACATCTCTGCTTCTGTCTCGGCAGCAGGGCTGGATTCGGCATGATTGACCCTCCACCACCACGCCGTCAAAGGCACATTCGTAGCAGCGGTCACAACAGTATTGTTTGCAAATAGTTTTTAGGACAAGACAAATACCTCCACTGCAGACTGGGCCATCTCCTAAACCAACACAGTTACCAGAGTAAAAGCAAGGAACAACTGGGATAACTGGGAAAAGCTTTGTTTCTCCTTCACAGCAGTATTCCGGTCCTTGGCTTGAGCACTCTCGGCAAGCTCTTCGGCATCTTTTGCTATCACAAACATTATCGCCGTCTGGTGTTTCGACAAAGTCTAAGCAAATC
The DNA here is from genome assembly GCA_042570465.1 of Patescibacteria group bacterium. Lineage (GTDB taxonomy): Bacteria > Patescibacteriota > Microgenomatia > PFEM01 > JBHPGO01 > JBHPGO01. Next base: position 5,230 of record JBHPGO010000035.1, on the reverse strand, counting down.
AAGGAATGTTTAGTCTTAAAGTATTCGGAAGAACAAGTAATCGTGGGGTCGTCACAGGCTGGGTTGGGAATTTCTTCAACCGCGTAGATCGTTCCGGAGATTCCACCGGCGCAGATCCGGTCATTGGGGTTAGGGTCGGTCATTCCCGGATAAATACAGTAATCACTTGAGGGTACTCCCGGATAAGGGCAGGGTGGCGGTGGGGTTGGGGGCGGTTCCGGAATCTCGGTTCTGGCACAATTGCTGGTTAACTTTCCTTCTAGATCGAGGCAGAAGGAACAGGTCATGCTGGCCATATTACCGCTGACAATTCCTCCGCACTCGTCGGCGTTTTGGTAGCCAATCGTCATGGTTGCGCAAGTACCGGGAGCAATGTTTATTCCTTCTCCGGTCCAGGGCGGCATCAGGTAAAAAGGAGCGCCAGTATCAACCACGGCCCAACTGCCAAGAGGATTAATGCCGTTGATCAGGGGTTGGAAGTGAATTCCGCCGGGAAAATCTCCGCATTTTTCATAAACGATAGTCATCACGACCTTCACGTTGCCGTCCGCGTCATAAAAATAAGTGGCTTCAGGAGTAATACAAATACAACCAAGCCCCACTTGGGCCAAGCGAATCTTTGAGCTGGCGGCCGGGTTTTGGCTGATTGGGCTGAGGGTGAATGTCTGATTATTTTCCGGTGAGGTTGGGGTTTGGAAAGTTGAAGAGTTTTCCTTGGTGGGATTGTTTTCAAAGGAAGAAAGAGAGGGAATGGCTTGATAAAGGTCATCTTCTGTTTGAGAATTAATATATGCCAGTATTTCTGATTGGAGTTGGTTTTGGCTGGCCAGCATGTCTCCGTCAGAGGTTTTATTGATTCCGGCTGGCATCAAAGTTTGTTGGATCCACCAACTGCTTTCAAATAAGCGGGCCAAGTGGGGAATATAAATTGGGTTGTTGGTTCGCCCGAGCCAGAATTCCCAAGGATAGGATCTTAATTCCGGAACCGGGATTAAGACTCCGATCGTATCGTCGCGGGAGACCATGGGGGCTACTTGCCAGAGCTTCCACCAGCGGCCGCCTTTTTCATGGGGATCTTTACTCTCTACTTTCCAATCCAGCCAAGCATTAAGGTATTGTCGGGGATTATTAAAATCTATGGGAGAAGGAGGCAGGTGATCAGCCAAATCAGTTAAATGAGCTTCTTCTTTTTCCTCTTCAGTCGTGTCGACAAAGGGAATGGTTTCGACCATTAATTGTGCAATTTCCAATAAAAGATGCTCTTCAACTGTGTCACTGGCGTTATAAAGACAAAAGTCAGCCACTCTCCAGGCGTCCAGAGTGGGAAAACCGGCAATTTCTCTTAGTAAATACTCCAAAACTTGCAGGTAAAGAGGCGTGTGCCAGCAGAACCGCTCCATATACAAGAGCTTATAATCACGAATTTGGCCGGTACTGATGTCGTTTTGGTTGGAAGCAATTGCTCGTTGGATCATATTTTTTTTGAGTCGGTTTTGGAATTCATAGGGGGTTAGCTTGCGCAAGGGTCCCATGTGGTTAACGATACGGGTTGTTGACAGGCCGTGAAGATTGTCAGGGATGATGGTGTAGTCTCGATAGTATTCGTGGGTTCCTTCCAGATAATCGGCCAAATACCTGATTTCGTCTTCATAGCCGGCGCTGGGGTTTCTCTCTGCGTCCAAGCGATTTTTCCTCTTGCCGGCGAAAGGAAGCCTGACTTGGCTGGCATCGATCATAAAGATTCCTGCCCATGGTTTATGAATATAATAAGTTTCGTTGGCCTCACAGTATTCACAAATGTTCCAGCGGTATTCAACCATGGAGTGACCATCAAAAGCTTGAGCACAAAATGGGGTTTGGTAGCCGGTCCGAGTGCAGCCCGAACATCTCTCTGGCCAGGAGCTTCTGATTTTCCAGGTTTGGGTGACTTCTGAAGGTCCGCAGATGCCATGAAGGCCTGGGGGAAGAGCAATTGGTTCCTCTCCGGGTGGTCTTGGCGGCGGTCCGCCGGTTAAAACCAGACAACTGCCGGTATCAACACCGCCCAGGGGAGTGGTTGGGTAATTCAAGTCACCACTGTCACCTCGAGTAAAGCCGACCCAACCAAAACCTCGGCAATAGTAAAAAACTTCGCCAGCTCCCGGACCGGCGGTAATATGTAAAGCAATACCGTCGTCACAAACATTTTCTCCGGGAAAGACCATGCAGCCGACATAGTCATCAAGACACATGGTGTGAGTGGTGTTACCGGTGTAAGGCGCCTCACAGCATTCATAACACTTACCGTCTCTTTTGGCTTGACCGATCACCGTTCCCGGGGCACTAAAACATTGACCCTGGTTCATTTCAAGGCCGATCCAGCCCATGCCGGCGTTGGAGGTATTACAGGTACTGCAGATTGGCTGGCCAGCGGTCTGACAGTGGCCGTCAAGAAAGTTAAGACAAGCCGGCCCGTTGCCATTGCAATTAATATCGCCGGCGGCGGTGGCCCAGGTCGTATCTTCGTGATGGTTAATTGAATCGCCGTCGATGCAAAATCGTTCGTAGTAGGCCGGATCGTAGCTTTTTTGGTAAGTAAAGCAACCTCCGTCCCATTGGCAACGGAAAAATTCGCCGTTGGACATTTGGACTCCGGCGGCGCCTGGGGGGCAAAAATATTCCAGAATATTGACCGCTTTTACTGGGGCCGGCTTAAGGCAAAAAATCACCAAAAAAACCGCTGAAATCAAAGCCTTGGGCAAGATTCTTTTCATTTTATATTTTTTATATGTCGAGTCGAAAGACAGTGACGGGAACGCCAGTGAATTTTTCGATAAACAGAAGAATGAACCAGACGAGAATTAAAAGAACTAAGCCTAAAACAGCGTAGGTCAAAATATTGCGGGCAAGCTGAGCTTTTTTGGGGTCACCCCCGGCGGTTAAATAGCTAAAGCCACCCACAATTAGCATTACTAAAACTAAGATGCCGCCTAAACGAAGGGCGACGTTTATAATGCCTTGAAAAATACACTCAAAACACTTAATCGTCGCCACATCGCCTTCTCGGAGACAGCCACTAGGTCCTCGCCAACATTCATCCATACTTAATTTCTTCCAACCTTTGGTTAGACGCTTGTATTAATGGTTGGGATATTGAACTCCAGAATATTGATGCCGAAGAAGTAGCCAACCATTCTCATGATGGCCCAGGCTGCAAAAACAATGACTAGTCCGATCAAGGCAGCTGTCACAGTTCCGCGGGCTGATTCTACTTGAGCTTTGTCTCCTCCGGAGGTGATCCACTTGATGCCGCCGATGATTAAAAAGATCAATGCGACCAAGGCAGCAACAATTAAAATAACTCTGATCACAGTCGGAATCATACCGGTGAGAGTAATATTGCCGAGATTGGCAAACTCATCGGTGGCTGAAATATTTACCATCGTTGATGCATGAGCGGCTGGTATAAAAGAGAATAATTTTTTCATTTTTTCACCTCCTTTCTGAATTTTCCAAATTGAAAAGACGAAACAATGTTTATTTCGTTAAGATAATGATTACAAAATCAAGGGACCAATGTCAATAGTAATTAGATCAATGGTAAAAAAGTAACCGATCATCTTAAGTACGGCAAAAAGGCTAAAAACAATAGCCAGACCAATCAAAGCGTTGGTAATGGTTTTTTGAGCTTTGGCCAGGTTTTCCCGATCGTCTGTGGAGGTAATCCACCTGATACCTCCCCAAAGAAAAAAGAAAACGCAAGCGACAGTGGCCATCAGGAAAAAAAAGGTAATCACTCTGGGCAGTATACGGTTAACAAACTGAATTCCGGAATATCCTTGTAGGGTACTGCTCAAAGCTGGGTTTGAAATTTCAGCCATTTTATTACCAAATACTTAAAATAAAGCTTCCGGGAGAAAGAATCTCCAAGCCTAAAACTCTTCCGATTAGATCAACGATAAACATTGCCGCCACGACAATAAAGATCCCAATGGCAGCGTTAGTGATTTTCTTTTGAGCTTCTTGGGTTTTGCTTTTATCACCGCCGGCGGTTAAAAAGTTGAAGCCGCCGAGAATAAATTGAAAAACAAACCAAAGGCCGGCAATGACAGTCATCACGCCGATAGCGGTGGAGACAATTTTGTTAAAAAAAGAAACAGTGGTGGTTCGTGAAAGAAGATCGGCTGTTCCCAACGGACCAAGCCCTTCGAAAGTTCTTCCGAGAGGGTGAGGGACTTGAGCCAGTAATTTATTTTCAAACATGTTTGACTTTAATTTGGGCCGTAGATTTGGGGTCTAAGAATGGCCCCAGGACTATTAAATAATAAAATTCCCACAATTGCCGCAAGAATAAAGGCACTGGCGACAATTAAAAGACCAACAACCGATTGCCAAATTTTAGCTGAGGCGCCGGCCATTTTTTTCGGGTCATCACCGGCGCTTAAGAAACCGTAGCCAGCCAAAACAATGTTAAACAAGGCAAAGAGGCCGGCGCCGACAATGGCCAGTTTTAAAAGATTATTAAGAAAGATGATCAAGCCAGGAACGCTTCCGCCGCTGGTTGGGTAGGCGTCGACTCCCGGGGGAGGGTTAATTCCTCCAATCCAGCCGCTTAAAAAACTTATCATAAACCACCTCCGCTGAGAATATCAAGACCAGTAATAACCTCGATAATTTGAATTATCCAATAACTGGCAAAAATTATCAAGAACCCGATTAAGGCGGCGGTGATAGTTTTTTGCCCCTTACCGACGCTTTCCGGCCGGCTTTGACCAGCGCCGACGATCATCGTTATCCCTCCGCCGACGATCAGGAAAAGGAGAATAATTCCGGCCAAGATATAAGCATTGGCAATCAAAGTTGAAACAAGGTTGCCAAGGGTTCCCAGGCTTCTAACTCCGCTGGAATCATTAACTAAATATTCATTACCGATATTAACCAGAGCGAGCTGCCTCATATTTTGAGTTTAGCAAGCCGGGAAAGAAGATGTCAAATGGGAAGGAATTAGAAATTAGAAAATAGTAATTGGTTATTGTTAATGGTTAAATGGCTGGATGGATAAATAGCTAGAATTTGAATACAGAAAATTAGATATTAAGATATTAAGAAATTAAGGAATTAGTTCCGACCTATTAAGGTCGAGAATCCACGGCTTTTAATAAAGCCGGGATAATTAGGATTGAATCGAGTTAAACAAATTAAACAATTTGAACGATTTAAACATTGTCAAACGCCTTAAACAATTTAAACG
>JBHPGO010000034.1:0-8498 GCA_042570465.1 Patescibacteria group bacterium | reverse complement strand
CAGTGTTCATCAGCTTTCCATCAGCGATATCAGCGTTTATGCCGAAGATTCTGGCTACCCAGGCAATGAGGCCTTTTCCACCCTTAACACCCGGTGTTGAGTCTGAAACACCGGGTGTTGTGCCTGATGAACCATTGAGTCTGCCATTAAGATTGGCAATTAGGCCGCCCCCGTCCTCTTCTGATTGTCTGGAGAAGGAAAGGACAATCGCTAGAGTAAAGTAGTATTTCATACTATATGTAAAGAAGAAGCCGCCGATGGCAAGAGCCATGCTGGCAAAGACCATACCAACTTTGCCCCCAAGGGTGGGAGTATTGGCAATCATGTTTATCCAGTAGGCTGAAAAGTTGAAAATGAGCAGTGAGGTCAAAAGACTGGCGATGAAGGGGCGCAGGAGAGGTGAAAGGGCTATACCCCTAAAAGAAGGCAGGGAGGGCTTGCCCTTCCGAAGCCAAGTTAGACTTGGCGGAGGAGGGATGGCCGAAATACTCGGAATCACCCCGATCAGCTTTCTAATAGTCCCGGCAAACCTGGAAACCGGAGCAAGGGTAGGTGCTTGAGATTGGGAATAAGCCAGTCTTTTTTCAATAGTATTAAGATTTAACCTTTTAAGCAGGTTGAAAACCCCATGATTGCCTAAGATTGGTCTACCTTTTTTTACAGGCAATAATTGGGCAATCTTTTGAGATGAAAGCTCGGGCTTCTCAAGTACAATCTCTAAAACCAGTTCTTTGGCTTGAGGCACATGGCGCCAATGATTTTCTTCTCTTGGCCGCCAACTAGACAAAACCTGTCGCTTTTTCTCTTGAGCAGCTTGGTTGTACCTTTTCAACCATTTATAATAGGCGGTTCGGGAAATATTAAATTCTCTGCATAGATTTGCAACTTTTTCCCCAGCTTTATGGCGACGAATCATCGTCACTTTATCGTCTATCCTGGCGGGTCTTACCAGACTTGAACCATATTGGCGAATATATGCATTTCTACTTTCTTGGGTATTTAGACCATGCATTTTAAGCACATTCCAGGCACCATGACCACTGACTCCGACCATTTGACCTAGCTTTTGGGGAGAAAATAAGGGGTTTTTTAAGGCAGATTTAATGATTTTACGTTCAACACCAGCTGAAAGCTTTTTCCAATGTCTTTTTTCCTTAGCAACCCGACTGACAAGGGCCTTTGGCTTAGTTCTGGAAGCGGCTTGCTCATATTTCTTTTGCCATCGATAGAATATGGTTCGAGAGATTCCAACCTCGCGGCAAACCTTAACCACGCTCTCCCCAGCTTTGACACGCTTGATTAATTTGATTTTTTCATTAGAACTCAATCGAGGAGAATATTTGTTAGACTGGGCCACGCCAAGCTTTTCTTTCGAAAACTTAGGCGGGCAAGCAGTTATTTTGGGCATGTGAGTTAGGTATTAGGTATTAAGCGTTAGGCGTTAGGCGTTAATAATATAATTCTTAAGGCTTTTGCTCATTCGTTTTAATTCGAAACCATTCGCGGCCCTGCAATCAGTGGTTATCAGCTATCTATCAGCGCTCATCGGCGTCTCCAAAAGATGTTAACATTAATGGGAATTAGGTGTCAAGAGGCTATAAGATAAGCACAACAATTTACAATTTATAATTAACAATTTACAATTTACACATCATTTTGAACCTAAAAACATGATATAGGCTTAAAGATATTAATAATTATAAGTCCTTAATTTGAAGTAACTATAAGCTTGTATAATAAACATTTGTGCCTGGATCAATATTTCTCTAAAGCCAGTCAAGGTTAACGATTAATTGAAATTTCCAGTTGGAAGCTGGACCAAGATAGCCTGGGAACACCCAATTCCTTTTAAATAACCTCTGAAAGTCTTTTAGGCACGAAGACTGCTTTTCCTAGCCAATACCCGGTGTTTTCCAAGGCTAAACTCAACTAACACCGGGTGTTTTGCTATAATTTGCATATTTATGAGTATTAGGTATTCAATAACCAAATAATTTAGAAATTAGTAATTGGTAATTGAGAAATTAGGATTAAGCGAAGTTAAACGATTTGAACGATTTAAACAGCTTGAACGTTTTGTTTATTTGCTTATTCCCAAAGGGGATTAAAGGATTTTAGAGGATAACAGAGGAACTTAAGGGAAACTAGCTTATTTATTTTTTGGCTTTTTTCTCTTCTACAACCTCAGTCTTGGGGATTTCTCCCCTAGTGTAACCCGCCAAAACCCCTTTAACGATTTCAGCCACTTCTTTGGGGTCGTGCTCACTTTTAATCAAATACTTGACCGCTCCTTTAGCCAGCCCAGCCTCAGCGTCTTTTTCTCCGGCCAAATTAGTCAAAATGACCACTGGGATCTTTTTAGTCGCCTCGTCGGCTTTAAGCTTTTCTAAAACCTGTAAGCCGTGAACCTTGGGCATCATGATATCCAGCAAGATCAAGGTAGGATTGATTTCCTTGGCTTTTTTCAAGCCCTCTTCCCCGTCCTTGGCAATCTCTACCTCATGCTTTTCAAAAGTAAAAATCTTTTTATACAAACGAAGCATTAATGGATCGTCTTCGATTAGCAATATTTTAGCCATAATATTAATTTATACCTTTCTACTTAACTTGGCAAGAAGGAATTACTAGTTAAATTAAAGATTAAATACCAAAAATAATAAATATTTACACTTGTAAGTCCATGTCTTTCGTTTTTAGTTTTTAGTCTTTAGTCTTTTATTTTTCATTTTTTATTTTCATTGGTAGTTCAAAAACAAAGGTCGAGCCCTTATCTTTCTCTGACTTTTCTAAATAAACCTTGCCCCCCATGCCTTCGGCCAGCAGCTTGGAAATATACAGCCCCATCCCCGTCCCCTTAGTCACGTCTCTGGCCAGAATCTTCTCCCCTGCCTGCTGGAACTTATGAAACAACAATCTTTGATTCTTTTTGGCAATTCCCGTACCAGTATCTTTTACCTTAACCTGAGCGGTCTTACCCTTCTTGCCTACGCTGATCTCTACCTCGCCTTTTTTCGTAAATTTGATCGCGTTCCCCACCAGGTTGATAATTACCTGTTGGGCCCTCTCACTGTCTGCAAAAACTCTTAGACCACCCTTGGGTCCTATAAATTCTAATTTAAGGTCTTTACCCAAGGCAAGCTGTTCAAGATCTTGGGTCGCTTTCTTGGCCAACGATACCAAGTCAAACTCCTCTTTCTTAAATTCCAGCTTCTCCAACTCCAAACGAGAGGCATCTAAAAAGTCGCTGACAATTTTGATCAGACGAACGCTGGAGTCATAAATATCGGTGACCATCTCATCCAGGTCTTTGTTTTCCTTGATTTGATCACCAAAAAACTGCCTCATCAGAGAGCTATTACCACGAATGGCGGTCAATGGCGTTCTCAGCTCATGAGAGGCCAAGGCAAAAAATTCATTCCGAGACCGATCCAAAACCTTGCTTTCAGTTGCGTCTTCGATCAAAATCACCGCCCCGATCACTTTTTCAGTTTTCTCAAGCATCGTCACCGGTGCTGAGAACATCCGTAAAAATTTATCTTCAAACTCAATTTCTCTGATTTCAACCGGCTTGCTTTTATCAAGGCATTTCTGGCACTGGACCATCAGGTCTATTGCTCCTCCCAATCGCTCATTGATGGCCTTAAAAGTCTTGGGTTCTTTTAAAGAGCCAATAATCTTTTCGACAGCCGGATTCATCATCACCAATTCGCAATTGGAATCAATAATTATCAGTCCCAAGGACAAACTGTCAAGAGAAGCCACTAGCCGAGCTTTTTCATGCTGAAGCTGCAACCAACCGTCGGCAATCTTATCTTTGGCTACTTTCAATTCATTGGTCCTTTCCTTGACCTTTTTCTCGATCAAGTCCTTTGACTCCTTCTCCTCAGTCGCATCCCGAAAAACCTTAACCGCCCCCACCACTTCCCCATCTCTTTTAAGAGGCGCCGTGACGGAGGCAACCGGAAACATCTTGTCAGATTTAGTTTTGTAATAATGATCGTCCCCAATCTTGGTAATCAAAGATTTGCCGGACTTGAGGACCATAATTGATGTCCGCTTTTCAAAAGGAATTATCTTTTTACCTTTATAAGCGGTGACAAATTCAGACCAAGGCTGGCCAATGGCTTCTTTTTTAGTGGTTTCCAGCAATTTTTCAGCCGTGGGATTCATCAGGGCGATCTTAAAGTCTTTGTCCACCAACAATAAACCTTCACCCATTGAAGCCACAATTTGGCGAATCCGGTCCCGTTCTTCTTTTAAACTTTCTTCTAGTTCTTTCGAGTCCTCCAGTAAGCTCAACATCGCTTGCTTGCTCTCTTCTAAATCTAAGTTCTGCTGTTTCAACTGTTTAGTTTGAGATTCAACTTTTTGGTCTACCTCGGCTCGGGATTTTTTGACGGCCGCCGTCATCCGATCAAAAGCCTGCGACAACTGGCCAATCTCGTCTTTTTTCTTCAGGCCCACCTGGTGATCAAGATTACCTTCCTCAACAACTTTAATCCCTTTGCGCAAGGCTAATATGGGCCTAATAATTGATCGGTTCAACCAAAAAGCAACCATGCCGATCATGCCAATCATGAAAAATAAAGCTAGGATACTGGCCATTAATAGTTGATTTAAGGGCGCCAAAACTTCACCCTCATCAATTTCAGCCATCAAACACCAATCTTGTTCGGGGATGTAAAAATGGGTCCCCAAAACCCGATTGCCCCGATAGTCATTAAAAACTGTCAATGGCTCACGGCCTTGGTGCCTGTCAAGATATTCTTTCATACTAAAGCAGTTTCGGGTATTTTCAGTTTCGACTTTTTGCTTTAAAATCGTTGACTCTTGAGAAAACCTGGAGTCTGACCTCATTAAATAATCAGCGCCTACCAGATATGTCTCACCGGTTTCTCCCAAACCAGCTCGGTTTTCTATGATTTGATTAATCTGATCAATATTCAGCTGAAGAATCACCGCTCCGGCTAGTTCATCAACTCCTCCAAAGAAAACCGGCGAGGCAATATAGGCTGCTGGCCGGCCAGTCTTAGCATTAATTTCATAATCTGAAAAATTTGTTTCTTTTGTTTCGGTTGACTTTTCAAAAGCTAAAGCTAGTTGAGACTCCTTCTTCTCAAAGACCCCAAGGCCTCCATCAGAATCTTCCTTGGCTACCCACCATACGTCTCCTTCAGGACCAACAACCATTAAATTTTCGTAATCGTATGTTTCTTTAAATTCCCGAAGGTGCTTTTCGGCCTCTTTTAAAAGAGTCATTCCCTGACCATATTCATCTAAATAAGCTGTCGCCGCTACACTCAAACCCACCCCGTCAGCAGTTCTAGCATCGACAATGGCAAGATACATGTATTTTTTCTTGAATGAACCGTCCGGCTCTTGCCAGTCATAAAAACCGCCGAAAGCCTGACCGCCTTCGGTTTTTAACATCACTGACCAAAAACCAGAAAGCTTGTCGGCTAAAGTATGAAGATCAAGGTCAACCGTTGGTTCTTTTTGATGAAACCGGCAAATCAGGGTGTCATAATCAGTCAAGGCAGTATAGCCAGACTGACCCACCGGCTGGACAGCAATTTTTTGGAAAACCGGATCATTTTGTAAATCTTTGATGGTTTTGCCGGGGTATTTTTTAAGATAGGCCCCAACCTCCTCAGCCACCTCTTCCGCCCGACTCCGAATGTCTTTTTTAGCCTCATTGGCTTCTTCAACCAATTCTTGGCTTAAAGCTCTTTGAACCGAAGGAGAGTCCACTAAAACATCCAAGTCTTTTTTTCTTTCGGAAAAATAAAAATTGACCCAAATTAATTTATTTTCTCCGGCAGTGATTAAGTGTTTATGGATTTCTGACCTCAGGTTTTTAGAAGAGAAATAGTAGAGAGGACCTATCCCACCAAACAGGATAATTGCCCCAGCAATTAAAATGGCAACAAAAATTCTGGTTCTAATTCTCATCGGGCAGATTTGTTTTTGAGCTTCTTTTTTAGATCGGCAATTCTTAGTTCCCTACCGACCATTAGTCTATTGATTTTGTTCAATTCCTGGGCTTTGTCTTCAGCCAATTTCTTAGCGGCTACCAACTCAGCTTTTTCTTTGTTTATTTCTTTGGTTTGCTTTTCGACTTCCTCCCCTAATCCCAAATACATTCCCATTAACCTGACGGCTTCTTTTCTCAAACGATAAACCACGATCGAGATCAGAACCATCGTTCCCACCCAAACAAGAAATATCGGCAAGACCACCGGCACCCCTAAGCGGGGACTTTTAAGCATAAAAATCGTCGCCACCACTCCCAGGCTATACATACTCACAAACCAACCCATACTCATCAGTAAAGCCAGTCGGCCAAAAACTGACTTTTTTAAATCCCGGTTAAATTGCCAAGCCCGGTAAACAATGACTACGCTGCCGATAATCAGGGTCGGCCAGCCGGTGATTAAAATGATGGTGCGGACAGTTTGTAAAGACATCTTAAATAGGCGTTAGGGATTAGGTATTAGGCAATAGGTACTAGATGTTAGGCGTTAGGAAATATGTTACTACTGCCTACTACCTATACCCTATACCCTAATATCTAACTACAGCTTAGGTAATTTTCGAATAGGTGTCAATGATAATTGGGAACTAGAATATAGAATATAGAATAAAGAATAATGAATTAGGAAAAACGGTAGTATTCTTAATCCTAAGCACTAAATCCTAAATAATTTCAAAATTCAAAATCTCAATAAATTATTTTTTTTGAATTTGAAACATTAAATATTTGGATTTATTTAGAAATTAGTAATTAGAAATTAGAAATTTCTTATTCCTTATCTCATCTGATAACTGATCACTTTTGCCAGCCAGAAAGCCGGAATTAGGCTTAGTAAAATGATCAGAGCGGTAATTTGGTAAGTTCTTTGGATAGCTTCTTCAGCTGACTCCAGGATTACTAATTGAGGCATTCCCACCGAAAGCATCCCGATCACTTTTTCTGAGGCACTTTTAAAAGGCAAGTAGGCTGAGTAAAAAGGCTGGTTTAAGTTTGAAGTGGGACCAACAAAAACTTCACCGTCTTCCAAAGTAGTCTTAATTACATTGGGATTAGTTTCTTTACTGCCAATTCGGCGGGATTTACCATCGATAGACAAGAAGGTGGTGGCCGCTCGGGTATCTTGGGCAAAAACAGTTGTTTCCAGTCCGGTAGAGGTTTTAACGCCGTCAACAAAAGCGTTGTCAATCAAGTTGCCGGTTAAAACCACGGCGACAACCTCTTCCTCGACCTTAATTGGAGTGGTGGACTGGATCAAAACTTGGGGGGCGATTAATCCTTCTCTCTCAACGGCAGTGGAAATAGATTCGCCGACCAAAGCTTGCTGGAAAGAATAATCTTGGTTGATCAGTTGGCCGATTTTATGTGAGTCAGTCGCATTGCCGATGATTCTTCCTTCAGTGTTAATCAGACTGAGAAAATCAGCCTTGGTGCTGGTTAAATATTCGCTAAGAATGATTTGAATTTGGTCTTGGTCCTCTTCTTCCAAAGCCGAACTGACTTGAGAACTCTCAGAAATTACCCGGGCGTCCGATAAAGTTTTAGCTTCAAGATTTTTCAAAGCTAAATCCAGAGTTCTAACATCTGAACCAAGGTGATTCAAGCCTTCTTTTTCAATGCTTTTTAGCAGTAGTGAAGTAAAAGTTAGGGTAATAACTAAGGTGATGGCCAAAGTAGTCGAAACAAAAGCCAAGAAAAGCTCGACATTAAGCCGGTAAGGCAGGTATTGCCAAACATATTTTAAGATCCAAACAGAGGCCAGAAGCTTAAAAAGGTGCTCAGCAATAAAAACTCCCCCTAAAGGAGTCAGTAGGTTTGACAACCAAAGCAAGGAGGTTTTATCTAAAAAGTGAAGGGCCTCAAAAGCCTCAGCAAGAACCAAAAAAGCAAAACCTAAAACTAGAGGTCTTAATTGTTTTTGAAAGCCGCGGGTGGCGTGGATAAAGGTGACCACAACCAAGGGAGCAAGAAGGATGACGTTGATTAAGGCAGCTTGAGGAACTTGGCTGAGACTACTAAGCCAAATCATAGGAAAAAAGGCCATCATTGGCTTGACTTGGGGCTTGGTTTGAAATGGCTCACTTAAAAAACCAGCCAGCAGAATCAATAAACCTAAGGTGTTGCCGATGAAAACCATCATGCTGACAGTGGAATTAGTGGTTCCGGTGGCGTGCAAAACTGAAGCTGTGGCTAAAAAAAAGAAACCGACAAACTTAAACGGCAAAAAACGCCGCTTTTCCATAATAAAAGAATCAAGGTAAATCCAAGCGGCGGCAAAGGTTGCCAAGGCCACAAAAAACTCTAAAGAAAAGTGAAGGCTTTTAAGCCAAAAAATTGACCACATAATAATCTTCCCCCAAAACTCTCCTTTCTATCTTAAAAGTTAAGCAAAGGAAGAGTCAACAGTACTAATAACCAATCATCAATAATCAAATTACTAATTTCTAATTTCTAAACAAATCCAAAA
>JBHPGO010000033.1:0-8832 GCA_042570465.1 Patescibacteria group bacterium | reverse complement strand
TCTAGGCCGTTTAATTGAAAATTAGCCTCTATATTCTAACACACCTTCTGAGTTTCTTGGCGGTGGAAACTAATCCTTTACTATCTTGCCAAAAACCAATCACCAACCCAAGAACAAACAACCCCAAGACTAAACTCATTTTTAACCCCGGAACCGGTGGATTCCAATGGCCATGCCACAAAAACGGAGCGTAGTAAAGCAATCCCCCCAAAGACAAACCAAGGCTAACCCAATAAAACCAGCGGCTCTTAAGTAGCGGAAGAAAAGACAAAGGATACAGCAAATACCAAGGTTTCAACTCGTCTCTTCCTACCGCTAGTAAAACCGCCAAAACCATCAGAAAAAATGAAAACAGCCAAATATTTTCCCAATCAGTTTTCTTCTTTTTGATTTGCCAAAAAGTGACGATTAAAAGTATCGGAAACAATAAAAGAGTCGCAAATTTTACCCCGACCGAAAGGAGAAATAGTCCCCAGGCCCCAAGATATTTCTTTTTGACCAGCAAATAAAACGAACCCAAAACCAAGGCCATCATTAAAATATCGTTGTGGGCCGAGACAAGACTTTCAATAATAATCAGTGGATTAAAGGCAAAAATTGCCAGGCCTAACCATTTTTGCCGAGAATTCGTTTTTTCCAATAACTTAAAAACCAACCACGATGAAGCTAAGTAACTGAAAACAACCAAACCCTTGAAAAGAAACATCGTCGGTAAGAATTTTTGAAGACCAAAAAATGAAAGAGGAATCGTAAAGACCAACCAGGATGGTCCGTAAGGGTAAAGGCGATGAGTCCAATGCATGAAACCTAACATTGGTTCTCCAGGAAAATCCAGTGCCCGATATTGGTAGGGATTCAAACCATAGTGGGTTACAATTTTAGCGTCAAAAATATAATTAAAAAGGTCATAAGAAAAAGCATTGTAGGCCAACCACAAAAGACCAGCGGTCAAAAATATCAAAATCCAAAGCCATTGGTTTTTTAACCTGCCTTTCTTAACTACCTCAACTATTAAGAAATAAGAGAGAAAAAGAATCGTCAGAATTAATAAATAAAGAAAAACTGAGAGCGGCCGTTGAAAATAGCCGATCGTTTGAAAGAACTTTTGAATCGGCTGCCAAATATCCAGACGAGTCAAAGTGAGGTTAAGATCAATTTGAGTGAAGGAATATAAAAAGAGACCCAAAACCCCAAGAAGCCAGCCCATGATAATCAGTTTCACTTCTTTTTTCATTTTCCTTGCGGTTTTTAACCATTTACTGATCGATACCTCCCTTTAAGATCATTGAGCTTAACTCGGAAGATCTCAAGAAACATTTCCTTTGATTCCTTGAGATACTTCTTGCCCGGATCTCCCTTAGTAACTGACTGATCCTCATCTTGCCATTTGACCGGAACTTCGGCAATTTGATAACCCATTTTTTGAGCGATAAATAATAACTCAACATCAAAGGCACCGACTGTCCAGCCCTTTGCTTTTTTTAATTCTTCAAAAATTGTTAACCTCGAGAATAAGTTCATGGCTACCTTGGTCTTAAAGGCCTTAAAACCACACTGGGTATCAATAATTTTCTTGACCAACAACAATTGTCTAATCAACCGAAAAACAATCGCTCCCGACTGACGCAAAACTGAAAACCCCTTCCGTGACTGACCACGAGAACCTATCACCACCTCATAATTTTTTTCAAAATACGGTAGTAACTTTGCTACCTGCCCAAGGGGCGTTGACTGATCCATATCAGAAAATAAAACAATTTCTCCCCTGGCTTTTTTAACCCCCGCCCAAACCGCTAGGGGTTTGCCACCATGTTGATTTAAAAGTTGTTTGAATCGGGGGTGGCCCCTAACAAATTTTTTGACAAATTCTAAACTACCATCGGTTGACCCATCATCAGAAACAATCACCTCGCTGGTGTATTCTTGTTTCTTAAGATAGTTTTCCACCTCATCAAGCACTCCCCGATCAAGGTTTTTCTTTTCATTGTAGCAAGGGATAACAACCGACAAATACATTTTTTTCTTCATCTGATTAATTTTAACACTTGAGAGTCTTCAAGCAAATCTAATCTTCCCCTGACCAACGCTTGAGCTTGTAAATTTTGATGACCGAGACCTTCCAATCACTTTCAATCTCGGCTCGCCCAAAACCGGCAATTTCCCAAAGCGAATGGCCCAAAGGATCACAAACTTGCGACTCACAAACCACAAAAAGCTGGTCAGTTACTGTCTTTCTTTCGGGATCAGCTTCAAAATTTTGAATAACAACCGGTTCATGACCCCATACTTCTAAGAAATATCGATAAGCGTGGTCAGAATTGTGACCAGTGACAAGGGCAAAGTTTAAGGGCTTATCGCCAGCTTTTTTGATAATTGAGGTGACTACATTTTTTGTTTGCAGTAACTGACGGTTTGGCTCAAACTGAAACGGAATTCCCTGACTATTTGCCCAAAATATCCAAATTACCAAGGCACTGGCCACTAAAACTCCGATTTTACCAAGACGACCGATTTTTACCAAAACCAAGGCCGTCAAAATATACGGCAATGGGTATAAAAACCCTAAATAGTGGTCATAAACATCTTTTCGGTAAAAAACAAAAAGACCGATTCCCACAACCATCCAAACAGCTAAAAGAAAATATGTTTTACTTATTTTCTTCTTTCGAGAACGCCAAAGAAGAAATATAAAGATACTCAAAGACAAAACAACAATTATCCAATTGATCGGTTCCCGACTGTCAGTCACAAATCGAGAAAATATCCTAAAAAATATTTCGGCTAATTTTGGAACAACTTTCCGAGCCGCCACTCCGGTTTCTTTGCCATACAAAACAAAACGATACAAGCTCTTAAGATTGGGAAATTGATGCCTTAACTCAAAAAGAAGAAACGGAGAAAAGGTCAACAAAAAGCCAACTACCCCAAGAAGATAATCCTTTAACCTGGCTGACTTTCTGGCAAAAAGAAGCAGATAGGCACCGATAACTAAACTCAGAAAAACTGCCAAATAGTGAAGCTGAAAAGCTACCCCCAAACAAAGCCCTATCAGACCCAGGTAATAACCTTGTTTTTTCACCGCCACCCGCCAAATAGAATAGATCGCCAATAAACTGAAAAAAGGCATGATATTGGGGTTCCAAGAGGAGCGATTATAGGCGATCATCAAAGGAGAAACAGCGTAAAAAGCTGCCGCCAATAATCCTACCTTTACGTCAAAGAATTGTTTGCCGACCCGATAAATCAAAAAAATTGTTGCTAAACCAAAGAGGGCGACCATCACTGCCGGACCAACCGGGTCAAGCTTAAAAACCCAAAGAAAAGGAATCATGAAAAAGTAATAGATCGGCCCCAAGAAAAAACCGCCAACACTGGCCGTCGGCCCCAGTAAAGTCGGTTTATGGTCAACAATCATTCTTTTAACCACCAAAGCATCCCGACCTTCATCCCCTAAAAATGTCATATAGTCGGCAATTCGGTAAAGGCGCAAAAAAGCCGCCCCAAGTAAAATAACTAAAATTAAAGCCGCTTCAAGTTTATTATTTTTTATAAACTCAATAATCTTCTTAATCTGTTTTTTAAAATAGTTCATCAATCATTTAACTATTAATTTTAACAATCAGCTTCATCTCAATTGCCACCACAATTTACCCAAATCAATGAATGAATTAACGATTACTTTCAAGTCGGCTCCGGTTTGGTGACCGGTTTGGCGCGGGTAATGTTGAACCCCAACTTCAGCTAACTTAAAGTGGGCTTTTTTTGCTTTGGCTAATAATTCCGGTGAAATCATCCCGCCCCGAACTGACTCTAAAGGAGGGATCGTCCTGATCACCTCTTTTTTTAAAAGCTTAAAACCACAGTCAACATCTTTCACTTTAATCCCCAAAAGAAGATTAGCCAACATCGTCCAGCCCCAGCCAAAAAGCTTCCGATGCCAAGGATCTTGACGGTTAAGCCTGAAACCAACCACCAAATCAGCTGATTTGATTAATTTTAAAAACTTAGTTACTTGAGAAAAGTCGAATTGGCCATCACCATCATTAAAAACAATCAGCTCGTATCGGCTGTTTTTGAAACCGCTTTTTAAGGCCTCCCCATAGCCCCGATTGGGCGAATGGGTAACCATCTTGACCCTTTTTTCCTTTTTAGTGATCAAATTAACTACTTTGGCGGTTTTGTCTGTCGAACCGTCATTAACAACAATGACCTCCCATTTTTTGGCCACAAATGGCAAAACCTTTAAGGCTTTGGTGACCGTCGTCTTGATATTGTCTTCTTCGTTGTAAGCTGGAAAAAAAACTGAAAGCTCATTGACCTTGGCCATATTGCTTGAAGTATAGCATATTCAAAGCCAATAAATTAACCTTCAGGCAAGCAATGCGAGCAGTAAAAAGGGAAATTATTTCTTTTTCTTAGAAGAAGAGTGCTTAGTTTTCCAGATCAATTTTTTGTACATCGTAAAGTTCCAGATTAAACCAATAAGGATTCCCACCGCCACCAGCCCATTTTCAATAATAAAGCCTCGACCCAAAAGAGCGACCCCAACCTTCATGACCAGAAATTGGATCAAAAGAGAGCCAAAAGAAATCATGATAAAAATCATAAATTTAGGCAACAATTTTTTAAAATCAAAAAAGGCAATTTTACTTTCCTTAAAGGTCCAGACATTATTTAAAGTAAAGTTTGAAATAATCGCCGCCCCTACCGCAACTGTATTGGCAACAGCCGGCTCAAGGCTTAGGCGCAAAAAATTAAAAATTGAATATTGAACCACCGCCCCGATAAAGCCAACTACACAAACCTTGACAAACTCTTGAGAGCGCTCCATTCTGATCTTAGTCGCGTTTAAAACAGTTTCAAAAACATCCTTGACAAACTGGAGATTAAAACCAACTTTAGCTTCCCCTGACCGTCGTTCCCCGTAAATCGCCGGAATTTCACAAAACTTGGCTCCGGTTTTGCTTAATTCATAAATCATCGTCGACTGAATAACAAAGCCTTTCACGTTCAGTTTTTCCAGCTCGACCTTATCTAAAACCCCCTTAACCCGAATGGCCTTAAAATTACCGGCCAGGTCTTTAACCTCTCTAATCCCTCCCCAGTAATAGTTAACCAGATCATTAGAAACAAAATGAGTCAACTTTCTGAAGGCATTAAAATTACTCCGACCTCCCTTAATGTGCCGCGAAGGAACAGCGACATCATAGCCTTCTTCTAGTTTTTTTAACAACTGCGGGATTAATTTCGGGTCCCACTGAAAATCAGCGTCATTAGGAATAACAATGTCGGCCTTCAATTGTTTTACCGAATACTGGTAAGCCTTAATGAGTGAAATTCCCAAACCCCGAGGAGTTTCAATAAAATGAAGATTTTTCCTGGTCTTGGCCATTTTCTTAACCACTTCTCCGGTTCCGTCCGGTGATTTACTGTCAGCCACCAGAATGACGAATTCGTACCTGGGAAGACCCTTGGCCATCTTCTCCAAATACTCAATCATCGGCCCGATATTATCTTTTTCGTTATAGGTGGCCAGCATATGGACCACTCTGATTTTTTTTGCTTCACTCATCTTATTTTTTTAGTTTCTCATTTTCTATCACCTGTCACCTAATGCCTGATGACTAATTTTCCTACACTCTCTTTCTCCAATAGTTTAGCAGGTCCTTGAGGGTTTTTTCAAATGAAATTTTCGGTGTCCAGCCAGTCCGACGATTGAATTTCGAATAATCACCTAATAAAACCTGAACATCTGAAGGCCGCATTCTAGCTGGATCTCTTTCAACTGTAACTTTGACCTTGCTCATCCCAATCACCAAATCTAAAACCTTTTGAATCTCAATCGCTTTGCCAGAACAAATATTATAAACTTCACCCGGCTTGCCTTTAAGGGCCGCTAAATAGTAACCGTTAACCATATCCCTGACATCAGTAAAGTCTCTTTTAGCTGACAGGTTACCCACCTTTATCACCGGCTCGATCTTCCCTTTTTCAATTTCTGCAATTTGTTTGGTAAAAGTTGAACAGACAAAAACATCGCCCCTTCTAGGACCGGTGTGATTAAAGCCTCTGGTTCGAACAATCTTCATCCCGTAACTTTTGAAATACTGGTATCCCAAATAGTCCATCGCCACCTTAGAAACTCCATAAGGAGAAAGAGGCCGCAAAGGATTAGTTTCTTTCATTGGAACCTCGTTGGGCTTAACCAAGCCATATTCCTCAGAAGAACAGGCAATCTGAATTAACGGTTCAATTTGAGCAGCTCTGACAGCCTCAAAAAGATTGCATGAACCAGTCACATTAGTTTCCAGAGTTACCGATGGTGAGGTCCAAGAAGCGGGAACAAAACTTTGGGCGGCGAGGTGAAAAACTATATCCGGGCGAACATCCATCATCACCTCTTGAAGAGAATGAGGGTCAAGAAGATCACCCTCAATCAAGTGAATTTTATTTTTAATTTGCTCGACATTTTCAACCCTGGAACGCCATCGGCAAAGACCAAAAACCTTGTACCTTTTTTTCAACAACAATTCAGCCAAATAGGAACCGGCAAAACCAGTCACCCCGGTAATTAAAGCCTTTTTCATGAGTTAGAGTATAGCAAATAATTATTGATCTGACTACTGATATTATGACTGGAACGAAACGAGAGGTAGGGCAAAATAATACTAAAGATGATTTTAGCTATCTTTTAAAGCTCTGTTCTTTCACCTTGAAGAAAAACCGTTCTTTGACCCAAAGGACCTTGATCCAAACTACCTTGCCTTGAGGCGCCACCCCTGGGAAGGGCATGATTTTCAAAACCCGTTCTGCCGATTCTCGATAAAGGCCCACCAAAAGAACTACTCATCTTTGCCTCAAAAGAATTGGCAAGCGTTAAAGGTCTTGGTTCCCATTTAGGCTGTTCGCTCATCTTTGTCCTTTAATTAATTCTATTATGAACATTAAATTCTGTTGAGATAGTTGTTTATATTATAGGGCTTTTTTAAAAAATGTCAACCAATGAAAATAGCTGGATCAATCTGTCTGCTTCCATAATCTCAATAATTTACTAAAAAAGGTTTTAAACTACTTAGGATTATTTCTTTCCTGCACTAACCGTCTGAGTCACCTTAATTCGAACCATGCCTAAAAAAGGGCCCTTATCTTTGTCTTCCTCAACAACAATATTTGGATTTATTTCCGCAATCTTAGTCCACTGCTCAAAATCACCCCTTGGCACTAAATTATTAAGGAGTCCCCTAGTCAAACCACCTCTTCTGGTTTCAACGTTCATAAAACAATGGCTCTTTTTACAAACCGTTCTAAACCCCACAACCTGTTATTAAACAGATCTTCAAAACCAAAATCTAGTTTAGCATAATTAATTATGCTGATAGGAGCAATAAGTTCTGAATAAACCGCTTAATTCCTTTTCAGTTTTTCAAAACAAGTCTCTAAGTACTTGAGTAATTCTCCGGGGAGCTTCAACGATCGGAATTTCAAGTTGCTCTCCGTTGAAAAGATTCCGAAGATCATGGTAATTTATTACCCTTCTATGACTACCACCTTCTGTTTTCACACTCCACAAATCTCCACCAACTTTTTTGGGTCCGTAAGGTAAAATCTCAATTCCCTCTTGCTCTTCACCATCAACCATTTTAACTAATCTAATTGATACAACTGGGTTCTTTTCTGCTTCTTTTCCTCCAGGCATATTTATTCTTTCTTTGGTTGATTGTCTTGTTGTGACTCGGCTTTAGTAATTCCTTGGATTAACATTTCAAAAAAAAAGACAGTCATTCTGTCAACTTGGTCCCCAAGCCTATTAATAGATTCTTGGAATTTTGGAGTTGCATAATTAGACAATTCTGCAACCGCCCAAGCCTTTATCACTTCGTAATCATCGGGTTGTTCTTGAGACTGATTTGGAGATTTTTCTTTAACCATTTGCTTTTAATAAACTAGAAATGTCAAAATTGTCTTTGTTTAGGCTAATAATATGATACCATAATTAGGCAAATAGGCAAAGATAAATATATATCCAACGGCAATGAAAATTGATATCTTAACCTTATTTCCCAAAATGTTCCAAGGCCCTTTTGACGAGAGCATTATTAAGCGTGCTCAAGAAAAAAAACTGGTTGAAATTAATATCCACAACTTACGTGATTGGACTAAAGACCGCCATAAAACTGTCGATGACCGGCCCTATGGTGGCGGCGTCGGTATGGTCATGATGGTCGAACCACTCTATAGAGCTCTAAAAACCCTAAAATCCCCAAAATCCCAAACCATCCTGCTTACCCCACAAGGAAAATCTTTTAACCAAAAGAAATCACAAGCATTATCAAGGGAAAAACACCTGATTTTGATCTGCGGTCATTACGAAGGTGTGGATGAACGAGTTAGAAAACACTTGGTTGATGAGGAAATATCGATTGGTGACTATGTTCTCACCGGTGGGGAGTTACCAGCGATGGTTTTGACCGACTCTATCACTCGCCTAATTCCGGGGGTGCTAAAAGATAAAGCTACTAAAAACGAATCATTCTCTTGCTTTCATGAATTAATTCATGAAAGCAAAAAAAGTATCAAAAACAGTCGGGAAAATCGTGCAAAAAGAGATGTCAAAAAATGTAATTTACTAGACTTTCCCCAATTTACTCGGCCAGAAAATTTTAGGGGTTGGAAGGTACCCAAGATCTTACTTTCCGGAGATCACTCTCAGATCGACCAATGGCGTAAAAAACAATCCCTCAAACGCACCAAGTCCCGCCGCCCGGATCTTCTTGCTTCAAACACCCGGTGTTAACAACGCCCGCCTCGGATCGACCCGAGTCGAGACGGGTC
>JBHPGO010000032.1:0-8875 GCA_042570465.1 Patescibacteria group bacterium | reverse complement strand
GCTTGGGTAATGGCAACGTTTTGGCCACTGGCGGCAGAAGTACTGATACACCGACTCGTCATTCTTCTTCCGAGATCTTTAACGGCAGTACTTGGGCTCTGACCGGCAATATGAGTACTCTTCGGGAATATCATACTTCCATCCTTTTAAATGACGGGGAGGTTTTGGCTTGTGGCGGTCACAATGGGTCAGACGTTACCGTTTCTTGTGAAAGATACGATTTGTCAGACGGTAACTGGACGGCCACCGGCAGTCTGGGTCAAAAGCGACATTATCACTCCTCAACCCTGCTCAATGACGGTCGGGTTTTAGTTTCGGGGGGTTGGGCAGGCGTTGGTACCCTGTCTTCCTGTGAGCTTTATAATCCTTTGACTGAAGCCTGGACCAATACCGGTAATCTGAATAAAAAGAGAGAAGACCATAGTACTGCTTTGCTGCCCAACGGAAAAGTATTGGCGATGGGAGGCGATGATAATTCAGGCGTCGAGGTCAATAGTGTTGAGCTTTATGATCCCGAGACTGGAACCTGGACGACAATCGACTCTTTGGGTCAAACCAGGGATTACTTTTCAGTGATCCAAATGGCTGACGGCCGAATTCTAGTGATTGGGGGTCAAGACTTGGCCGGGACCTACCTCTCCTCCTCCGAAATCTTCTCCCTTGACCAGTCGGTCAATATGGAAGATAACTCCGGTGATCAAAGATATCCGGACATAGATACTGACTCAGAAGGTAACGCCATGGTGGTCTGGCAGAGTATGCATGGCTCCAGTGGCGGAGACGGTCCTTCTGGCTGGGATATTCATTCCCAGAAGATCTTTGCTGACAGTGGCGCTACTCGTTTCCCGGATGAGTCCCAAGCGGCTTGGCAGAACCTTGATGACTTGAATACAGAAAGAAGGCAGCATCAGAGTGTCTTTTTGGATAATGGTCAGGTCTTGGTAGCCGGTGGTACCAATGCCACCACCGCCCGTTCTTCATCTGAAATCTATGATTCCAGTTTGACTTGGGCAGAAACCAATAACCTGGTCATGGATCGCTACAACTTCAGGGCCACCAAGATGGGAGATGGCCAAGTTTTGGCCACCGGCGGCTATGATGGCACCAACCGGCTTTCCCACTCAGAGATTTTTAATGGGGTGGACACCTGGACCGCCTCCGAAAACATGGTTTATGCAAGAGAAGAGCACACTTCCACTTTGCTTGATAATCGCAATCTTCTCATTGCTGGTGGCTATGACGGCACTAATGTTTTGTCTCACAGTGAGCTTTGGGATCCGGCCAACGCCACTTGGACCAGTGCCACCAATATGCTTCTGGAAAGATACCAGCATTCAGCAGTTTCTTTGACTTCCAGTGAAGTCTTGGTGGCTGGGGGCTATGACGGCAGCAATAGCTATTCTCACAGTGAGCTTTACGATCCAGATGCTGATACTTGGACAGCCACCAACAACATGACTACTTCCCGAGCCCACTTTGCCCTGGAACTGCTGGATAATGGGAAAGTGTTGGCGGTGGGAGGCCACAATCGCACTGGACCGCCTCCGGCGGAGGGTCAATCTCTGGCCGACAGGCCAGTCGTAAGTGACATAAGTGACTTAGGAAACTTAGCGTCCTCCAATCTCCCCACCCCCGGGGAGGATAGCTCCAGCTCTAGCCCCACCCCGGGGGTGAGCCAATCTCTGGCTTCCTCTAATCTTCCTATAAATTCCTCTAATAATCCTTTAGAGCCGAGTCCAACTCCGGAACCAGCCCCGGCAGAAGATCAACCCGTTAACCCGTTAACCCGTGAACCTGTTAACTCGTCAACTCGTGAACCTGTTAACCAGGCAAGCACCTCCAAGGTGAAGCCAGAACAAGAGCCTCTCTCCTTGGAGGTGGAACCAAGCGAAGAAGATATCCCTGAAGCAATGGCTTCTCGTAAGCTCCTTAAGAACCTTAGGAAACTTATTTCTGATTTCCTTTCCAAGATCCTGACTGTTTTCAATATTGATTCAGTCCAGGCCAAGGAGGCAGATATCCCAACCCCATCTTTCAAGATCAATCAACCGGCAACTTTAAGCTTTGAAGCGGAAGACTTGAAAGAGCAAAAGAACTTTATTGAAAATATTTGGCAATCGATTTTGGCATTAATTGGTCAGGAGGAGCAGAAAGATTTGAACCATGAATCACTGGAAATAAGAGTAAAAAGTCCTCGGGGTGATAAAGTAGCCGTTAATCCGGTCGTCAAGGAAGAAAAAGATGGTTGGTTAGAAGTGGTACTTGATTCTGATGCTGGCTTAAATCCTGGCCTTTACCAGGTTGAGGTGATCAATCCCGAAACCGACAAGACCATTACCCAAAACTTTACCTGGGGGGTACTGGCTATCAATCCGGATATGGCTGTTTATAAAACCGGTGACTTGGCCATGCTGTCGATTGGTGTTCTGGATGAATCAGGAAATATGGTTTGCGATGCTGCTCTTCGCTTGGAAGTCAAGGCACCAGGTGGCGAATCAGTTCTGCTGTCAACCGAAGACGGGAACATTAAGACTTCCGGATATTGCGAAATCAAAGATGTTTTTGTTGAGCCAGATTACTCGACTGAGTATCAAACCACTCAACCCGGACTTTACGAGATAACCTTGACGGCCACTCATGAGCAGGGAAGCTATACCATCACTGATAGTTTTGTGGCAGAAGACAACCCGGCTTTCACTGTCAAGAGAGTTGGGCCTACCCGAGTGTATCCCTTTAAAGATCAACCGATGGAGTTGGAAGTGACGGCCTACCAAGACCTTAGGGGACAATTAAAAGAACGACTGCCTGCTCTTTTTCAGGTAAAAACAGGATTGGGGGCAACGGTAACTTCCCAAAAGGATTATCAAGAAATTGGTTGGACGGTTGACCTTGATAAGGGAGAATCAACTACCCTGAAATATGAATTTGATAGTCCGGATCAAAGCCCGGCCTTCTACCTACTTGGTCCAATTTCGATTGGTGATTGGCAAGAACCTCGCCAATGGCAGTTGGCGATTGATGCCAATGACTACATGTTCCCTTTTACTGACATTGCCATTGGGGGTTGGTCTGAAAACGGTGGAGACACCACTGATATCTATTTAAGCATCAATGAAGGAGTATCTTCACCCAATGACAGTGACTACATTGAGACTGGCTTAAACCCATCTGCTGATAACTATGACCACGAAACTACCAGCACTCCGACGGATGTGTACCAAGTGACCCAAATCGATTTCCGGGTTAGGGCTCAGAGGACTAAAGCTAAGGCTTCGACTTTGGATATCTACTACTGTGCTTCTTCCGGTTGTACCCCGACTACTCAAGCTGGAGCCACGATTACCTTGACCTCTTCCTGGGCGGATTACACCCGAACGGCCAGTGGCTTGACTCTGACCCAAGACCAGATTAACAATCTTAGAGTAAGGATTAGTGCTACGGCTACTGGTGGAGCTGCGGTCCAGGTCTCGGCGGCAGATTACTACCTCACTTACACCTTGAATGAATTGGACGTCACCGGCACCGTCTACACCGACGAAGCCAAGACCACCGAGATTGCTGACACCCGCACCGTTCATCTCTACGTTAACGGTACCAGCAAAGGGACTGACGAAACCGCCACCGGAGTTTATGAATTTACCGGCATCGCAGGGGCGGCGGCCGATGACACGGTGTTGGTTTATTTGGATGACGAGACTGAAAATGGTTCGGCTGCCACTGTAGCTGTTGATGGATCCACCAACATTTCAAACCTGGACATCATCACCGACCGGGTCATTGTCCAGCATGAAACGGCTGGGCCAATTGACATTACTGACCTGGATGACGTTGACGCTGTTGACGCCACTGACGAAGATGGCATTACCGTTACTGGTGGGACATCGGTTTCGATTGCTTCTGGGATGGAACTGCTGATTCCCAGTGGCGAAGAGTTTGAGCCGGGAGGTAGTGTTACCACGCCCAAGTTGGACATCAAGGGCACTTATACCGGTGCCGCTGAAACTTTGACCCTGAGCGGTTCCGGCACCGGCGCTTGTGACGCCGCCGCTTCCTCCACCAGACCTCTTTGTATAGACTCCGGCACTTTCACCACTCCCGCCACGACCCAGTTCACCGGTACGACGGCTTCTTTTATTGAAGCCTCCAAGGGCAGTAATGACTATGACAACTTAACTCTGGCCCCTTCCGGTGGATCAGGCCCCATCTATACTCTGGGCACGGCTGTTTCCCAAGAGGTAGATGTTGACGGTGACCTTCTTGTCGGTGATGGGACTAACGCCGTGACCATCCAAGCCTCCACTTATGATCCGGGCATCAAGGTCCAAGGCAGTTTAACCCTCAAAGATGATGCCTCTTGGACTAAATCAGACACGGCCACGATCACCTTTGACGGTCCGGACCTGACCTACACCTGGAAAGACGAGAACACGGTCACCATTCAAGACATCGGTGACGTGGTCATTGACGGGGATACCAATGAAGTTACCTTGGCCTCAGATGTTAAAGCCGAATCAGTCAACGTCGCCAGTGGTGATATTCTGGATCTGGCTTCCTCCAGCTACGCCCTCACTCTCACCGGCTCTGGCCAGACCTCCTCTCGGCCCTTGATTGTCTCTGGGACTCTTGACGACGGCACTGACTCAGAGGTCATCTTCACTGGCGGGTCAAACACCGACATTAGTGTCGATGCCGGCAGTATTGAGTTCCATGACCTGACCATCAACAACGCCACTCCCACTTTCTACAGCGCCGGGGATATCACTGTCGCTGGGATCCTGATTATCACCGCTGGTACTTTTGATGCCCAGGATGACACCATCACTTTATCCGGGACCTCCAATGTCTTTACCAACTCCGGCACTCTGACGGAAAACAACTCCACCTTCAAGTACACCGGAGCTGGCACTACCAATATTCTGACTGAGACCTACTATGACCTTGACATCCATTGCACCGGCGGCAATACCCACCGCTTTGGCTCCAGTACCACCACTGTCACCAACGACCTGGACATTGGCAACGACACTGATGCCTGTACCGCCGACGCTGACTTCAATGACGCCACCCTGGACCTCAATGGCCACTTGGTTATCAGCAACAACGCTACCTTTGACGCTGACGACACCAACCCCATGACTTTGGCCAAGAACTTCACCAACAGTGGCACCTTCAACGCCAATGGAGGCAGGGTCACTTTAGACACGACCAACACTTCAGCTCTAACTTACAGTGCCACGACCACCTTTGCTGAACTCTACTGCTCAACCGGCAACAAAACCATTCAATTTGAAAACGATGATGCCATTCAAACCACTGTCTCAACCAAGTTCTCCATCCAGGGCACTGACTGTGACAACCGGATCACCCTGCAATCAGAATCAGGGGCTTCTGATGACTGGGACATTGAAGTTCCGGCCGGCAACCCCGGGGGCCATGACGTTGACTACGCTGACATTAGCTGGGGTGATGCTAAGGTTAATCAAATCATTGCTGACAACTCCGCTGATTTGGGCAACAACAATAACATGGACATCTCGGCTGATGCCTGCGGCATCACCACCCAGGGCAACATCTACTCAGACGAAGGCTCCACCGCCATCAACTGCCTGGCCACCGGCAACCGAACCGTCAACGTCAGGGTCAATGGTCTGGGCTCCACTACCACTGACTGCACCCAAGCCGATGGCCAATGGAGCACCACCGTTGTCGCCAGTGCCGATGATGTCATCACCGCCTACCTTGATGAAGAAACCGAAGAAGCCACCCATGTCCTGGTCTCAGACGGCACTAACCAAACCAACATCCACCTTTACCAGAACCGAGTCATTCTCAGGGATGACGCTGGAAGCAACATCACCAACGACCTAGTCTACGACGGCACCAACGATGACTCAGACGACGACATCAAAGTCACGGTTGACGCTGAAACCAACGGCAACATGACCATTGACGATGGCTTTGAGCTCCATATCTGGACCAGTGACACCTTTGCTCCCGGAACAGGAACAGTCACCACCTCTCCAGCCTCAGACTCGACCACCACTGATGGTGACATTCATATTGACACCAGTGCTGTCTTCACTCTTTCCGGGGCCGTTTCCTGCGGTGGTGACTGGACCAACGCCGGCACCTTCACCCATGGCAGTCAAACTGTCACCTTCACCGGCACTGATGCTGATCCGGACTTCACCATCACTGACGGAGGGGAACCTTTTTACGATGTTATTTTCAATGGCAGTGGAGGAGATTTTGTCTTTGCTGACAGCACCATTATCGCCAATGACCTGACGATGACCAATGGGATCCTTAGGGGAACCAATGACGTTACGGTCCAAAACAGTGTCGGTAGCACTGATGGCGAAATTATTCTCACCGGGGGTACTTTTACCATGGATGACCCCAACAATACCGGTTCGACCCTGAACCATACTCCGGACTGGACGTTTGAAAACCTTACTTTTGGCGGAGACTCAGGTACCGAAACGACCACGTCTTCAGGGACGGGATTTGTAACTATCAATGGGACGATGACCGTCAGTGCCAATCACACCCTCGACGCCGGCTCAAAGACCTGGATCATAGTTGAATCCGGCACTCCCTTGTCTCTTTCAGGCGACAACCTGACGGAAAACGCTTCGACTTTCAAATACACCGGCGGTGATGCCACCACCATCACGGCCACCACCTACTACAACCTCAGTATTCACCCGGCCGCGGCTACTCATTCGATGAGCGCTTCGACTTACACGATAACCAACGATTTTTCCATTGGCAACGGGACAGAAGTGGGTATTTTAGACGCCAATACAGCTGGGGCCACCGTTGATGTCAATGGTAGCATGACGATCAACAACAACGGCACCTACCAGGCTGACAACGCCAACTCACTCACTATCGCCAAGGACTTTACCAACAGCGGGACCTTCAATGATAACGACGGCACGGTTGTTTTTGACACGACCAACCCCTCAACCCTGCTTTATGGGGCTAATACCACTTTCCATGATCTCACCAGTACCACCGGGGGTAAAACAATCAAGTTTGACAATGCCTATCAAACGATCATTGAAGCCACCGGCACCTTGACCTTAACCGGTGCTTCTTGTGAAAGCACGATCTCTTTGGACAATGATGACGGTGGGGCCACCAAGTTTATCCTTGATGTCCAGGGCTCTGACAGTCTCAACTATCTCAAGGTTAAAAACTCAGATGCCAGTTCCAACCCCTTGACGGTCACTAACTCTGAGGACCAGGGGAACAACGATGGCTGGACGATCACTGATGGAGCCTGTACTTGGACTGTTTACCATGCTTCTTGTGAGATCTATGACCCGGACACAGCTACCTGGGCCGCCACCGGCACCCTGAGCACGGCCCGAGCCTACCACAGCACTGTCAAGCTCACCAACGGCAAGATTGCTGCCATTGGGGGAGCCAATGCCACCGATTCTTTTTCCTCAGTGGAAATCTATGATCCGGCTACCGCCACCTGGACCGAAGTGGGCAACCTCAATACCGCCCGGACCTATTCCACCGCCCACTTGGTTGCCAAAAATAGAATCCTGGTGGCAGGGGGCTATGACGGCACCAGCTATCTTTCTTCAAGTGAGCTTTTTGAGTTGAATGATAATTGGGTTAGTACAGGAAATATGAATACCAACCGGGATGATCCGGAAATGGTTCTTTTAAATAATGGCCAGGCTTTAATGGCCGGTGGATTTGATGGGACCAATGTTCTCTCTCACAGTGAGCTTTATGATCCTTCAACCGGAACTTGGTCAGTAGCTAATAATATGACCACCAACCGTATGTTGTTTACGATGAATACTTTGAACAACGGCCAAGTCTTGGTGGCCGGAGGACAGATGACTGGTGGCGGCCGTCACGTTACCTGTGAACTTTATGATCCTTCAACCGGGACTTGGGCCTTGACCGGAAGCTATAACACACTTCGTCGTCAACATCAGTCTGTTCTTCTTAACGACGGCCAAGTCCTGGCAGCCGGAGGGAACAATGGTAGCATCTACCACTCTTCAAGCGAGATTTTTGATGGCAGTACTTGGGCTGTAACCGGTAACCTCAATACTTCTCGCTACAGTTACAGGATGGTGCTTTTAAATAATGGCCAAGTTTTGGCAATTGGCGGCTATGCTGGTGGAGCTGATGTTCGTTCTTCAAGTGAGCTTTTCAGCGGCAATGCTTGGACCAGTACCGGAGATATGAATCACGACCGCTACAATCACTCCGCCACCTTACTCAACAACGGCCAAGTTCTGGCAGCTGGCGGCTTAATTACCGGAGGCATTATTCGTTCTTCAAGTGAGCTTTATGATCCCAACACCGGCACTTGGACCTTTACCAGCAATATGAATGGAGGTCGGTTTGACCATGAAACGATACTGCTTCCCAATGGCCAAGTTTTGGCAGTGGGAGGAGACAATGGCAGTGGCAACCTCTCTTCAGCAGAGCTTTATGATCCGTCTGTTGGTACTTGGTTTTTAACCAGCAACCTTTCTATTATTACTGAAGATCATCGACTTGAACTTTTAAACAACGGTCAAGTACTGATTGCCGGTGGAGATGAGGCCGGTACCGCCCTTTCAGCCGCCCAACTCTTCATTCCTGACGGGGAAAGACCGGTCTCAGTTGACCACTCTAATCAAGGGGCCCAGGAGCATCCTCAAATAGCCGTCACTGATGAGGACAATGGCATTGTGGTTTGGCAGGATGACTTAAACAACTCAGCTCCCTCATACTTTGGGGACAGTAATGGGGATTGGAATAACAATAATCGGATATTAATGCAGCAGATAGAGTCTGACAATGGGGCCCAACAGTGGCCTGAAGCCAGTAAACCTCTTGATATCCGGGTCGA
>JBHPGO010000031.1:0-9793 GCA_042570465.1 Patescibacteria group bacterium | reverse complement strand
TTCCATGGTTTGGAAGTCGACATCCGTCCAGATGGTTCCTTAGCCCTTTCTGAAAAAGGACTAGATTTACTGGACTTTGCAATTGTTTCGGTTCACTCTAGTTTTCGGTTATCAAAACCCGCAATGACGAAAAGAATTATCAGAGCCTTAAACCACAAGAAAGTCAAAATATTTGGCCACCCAACTGGCAGAAAGATTAATCATCGAGAAGGCTATGAGTTAGATTGGGAACAAATTTTTCCGATTTGCCTTAAAAACAAGATTGCCTTGGAAATCAATGCCTATCCAGAAAGACTTGATTTGCCGGATCATCTTGTTCGGGAAGCTGTGAAACATGGAGTGAAAATAGTAATTAGCACTGATAGTCACTCCCTGGAACAAATGTCTTTGATGAAGTATGGTGTTGATGTCGCCAGAAGGGGTTGGGCAGAAAAAGGGGATGTTCTAAACACTTTGCCTTATGGTAAAATATCTCAGTGGCTCAGTTTTTAATAATTGAAAAAATCTAAGTAAGAAGTTCCAAACAAGTCTTTGTTTTGAATTTAAATTTTTCAATTTTGATATTGTTTAAGATTTGTAATTTAGAAATTGAAATTTAATAAATCGGAGGGAGGTGATAAAAATATGAGTTTATTCGTAGGTTTATTGATAGTTTTAGGAGCACTTGTTGTTTATGCGCTGACAATTTATAACAAATTTGTCACCAGCAAGACCAGAATCAAAGCTTCAATTCAGGAAATTGGTAACCAATTAAAGAGACAGTCCGGTCTGATTCCAAATTTAGTCCAATCAGTTAAGGGCTACATGAAGCACGAGAAGTCGATTTTCACTGAAATCACTCAAGCCAGAAAAGGAGTCACTTCAGCCTTAAAGTCAGGTAATGTTCAAAAAATGATTGATGCCGGTAACAAGTTGCAAACAGCCTTGTCGCCGATTAATGCTATTTTTGAAAGTACCCCTGAGCTAAAGGCCGCTCAACCGACAGTGAAGATGATGGACGAGCTAAGAGATACGGCTGACAAAATCATGTACTCTCGCCGAACCTTGATTGATCTAACGGCTGACTATAACGTGATGGTGGAAACTGTTCCCAGCAAATTTATTGCTATGATTTTCGGCTTTAAGCAGGAGCCTGGTTTAAAGATGCCTAAAGATGGTCAACACATTGAGGTTTCCGAAGCAGAGACTAAGAATCCGAAAGTAAAGCTTTAGTTTGATGCTCAACGTTTACGAACAGGTGGACCGAAATAAGAAAAAAAGTGCCATCATTATGGTTCTTTTTGTGGTTTTCGTGACTGTTTTTGCTTGGTTAATGGCTCAAGCCTTTGGATATAACTTAAGTTTAGTTGGGATAGCTTTAATTTTGGCTGGAATGACCAGTTTTGCCGGTTATTGGTGGTCAGACAAAATAATTTTGAAAATTTCAAAGGCTCGGCTGGCCCAAAGAGAAAAGGACTTTCTTTTTTTTACTGTTGCCGAAAATTTGGCCTTGGCAGCTCAGATTCCTAAGCCCAAGCTTTACGTGATCGATGATTCGGCCCCTAATGCTTTTGCAACCGGGCGGGATCCTGACCACGCTGTTATTTGTGCCACCACTGGATTGTTGCAAAAACTTGATCGAACTGAGCTTGAGGGGGTCATTGCTCATGAGATTTCTCATGTTAGAAACTTTGATATTCGCCTGATGAGCGTGGTGACTGTTTTGGTTGGAATGGTGACTTTGCTGGCCGATTGGTTTTTGAGGGGAACAGTTTTTCAGAAAAGAAGTCGAAGTAAAAACTCGGGTCAATTAGGGGCGATTTTACTAGTTTTGGGAGTTGTTTTAGCGATCTTGTCGCCCTTGATTGCTAATTTGATCAAGCTAGCTCTTTCCCGACGACGAGAGTTATTGGCCGACGCTTCAGCCGTCAAGCTGACACGTTTTCCCGATGGACTAGCTCGGGCTTTGGAAAAGATTGCTGTAGATAAAGAACCACTTGAGGCGGCCAATAAGGCGACGGCTCATCTTTATATCAGTAATCCTTTGAAAAACCATCATGATTCGATTGGCTGGTTCGCTGGTTTGTTTAATACTCATCCCCCGGTGGAGGAAAGGGTTCAGGCTTTAAGGCAAATGAGCTAGCGGTGAATTTTTTTAACAAAAACTAAATACTAAACAATACTCAATATCCAAATAATAATATTAAAACTCCAAAGCCAAACAGAAGAATGTTTTAATTTATATCTTGAACAATGCTGGATTATTGATGATTTGGCGACTATGATTAGTAAACAAATTATCAAGAGTAATTGATTAAAGTTGGAATATAAAATGACCAAATTAAAATTAACTAAAGACGAAGTAACCCATGTTGCTAAGCTGGCTCAATTAGAGTTAACAGCGGCCGAAATTCAGAAATTCCAGAAACAGCTTTCTCAAATCCTTGACTATATAGATCAGCTGAAAGGTCTAAAGACTGAAGGAGTGAAGCCGATCAGTCAAACCACTGGTCTGGAAAATGTTTTTCGTTTGGACGAGGTTCAGCCATCATTATCTTTCGAGCAGGCTCTTTCAGGGGCTAAAAAGCAAAAAAACAATTATTTTAAAGTTCAGTCGGTTTTTAAAAAGAGCAAGTAGATATGGGGTTGAAAAAAGCCAATTTTTTGTAAAAAATGATCCCTTTTAGGCATAAATACTAGATCGTATTATAGTCAAAAATAATTATAAAAATGAAAAACAGTCAACTCTCGATTGACCAGGCATTAAGAAAGTTGAAAGGAAAAGAGCTTTCCGTTACAGAGCTTACTGAAAATTGCTTGAAAATAATCAAAAAGAATGATCATCAAATCAATGCTTTTATTACTGTTTGTGATGATCATGCCTTGACTAGGGCAAGGAGCCTTGATCGCCAGATTCAAAAAACCAAAGATGTTGGCCAACTTTTTAAGAAGCATCCTCTTTTAGGAATTCCAATAGCTTTAAAAGATAATTTTTGCACCAAGGGGATAAAAACAACAGCTGCTTCTAAAGTATTGGCTGACTATGTTCCTGCTTATGACGCGACAGTTACCAGTCGTTTGCTCAAAGCCGGAGCAATTATTATCGGGAAAACAAATTTAGATGCTTGGGCTCATGGAGCTTCAGGGGAAAACTCTGACTTTGGCCCGACTAAGAATCCTTGGAATCTGAAAATGGTTGCCGGAGGCTCCAGTAGCGGTTCAGCGGCGGCTGTGGTCAGTGGAATGGCCCTGGCGGCCACAGGAAGCGATACCGGTGGTTCAATCAGAATGCCGGCAAATTTTTGTGGTTTAGTGGGTTTAAAACCCACCTTTGGTCGGGTCTCAAGGTATGGAGTGATCGCGATGGCTTCTTCCTTTGATTCAATTGGTCATTTAACCAAAGATGCGCTTGACTCGGCCCAAATGTTACAAGTAATGGCTGGAAATGATCAAAACGACTCGACAACCCCTTCTAAAAAAGTTCCTTCTTATCGATCATTTTTTGGGCAAGACGTCCGGGGTCTTAAGCTTGGAATTCCCCGGGAATTTTTTGATCAAGAGATTGACCCTCGGGTCAAATCTGTTATTAAAAAGTCGCTTTCAGACCTTGAAAAATTAGGCCTTAAGTTAGTTGATCTTTCTCTTCCTCATAGTGTTTACGCTGTGGCAACTTACTATATTTTAGTTCCGTCAGAAGTTTCTTCAAATTTGGAGCGCTTTGATGGAATTCGGTATGGATTTGATCGTCGTCGTTTTTCCGATGAGGCTAAAAGAAGAATCATGCTGGGAACTTATGCTTTATCGGCTGGCTACTACGAGGCCTATTATGAAAAAGCCATGCGGGTTAGAAACATGATTAAAAAAGACGTCGAAAAAGCTTTTGAAAAAGTAGATTTGATTTTTGCTCCTGTTTCGCCGACTTTACCTTTTGAGATTGGTAAAAAAGTCAATGATCCCTTGGCAATGTATTTGATGGATATTTATACTTGCTTGGCTAATTTGGCCGGTATTCCTAGCTTGGCTTTTCCGACCGGGTTTGCCGAAGGTTTGCCAGTCGGGGTTCAGTTGATGGGCCCTCAGTTTGAAGAAGAAAAACTTTTTCAAGTTGTTGGCGCTTATCAGCAGCAAACTGATTGGCACAGCAAGAGGCCAGACTTATAATTGTTCAACTCGTTCAAATTGATTAAGCCGTTCAAAACGATCAAACCGTTGTTAAGAAAAATGTCAGCATGAAATATAATTTTGAAAGATTAGAAGTTTATCAATTATCTATTCAGCTAATTAAGTTGTCTTATAAAATTGCTGCTAAGCTTCCTCGCCATGAGGACTTTGTGTTGAAGCAGCAGCTTTTGAGAGCAATCACCTCTATCGCTTTGAATATTGCAGAGGGATCTGGAAGAAAGAAGCGAAAAGAGTTTTGTCGATACATTAGAATTTCAATCGGCTCATTGCAGGAGTCAGTGGCAATTTTCAAGATCCTGTTAGACTTAGAAGAAATTGATCAAGTTGATTTTGATAAAGTCAATCAAATTTTTGAAAAGCTTTACTTTAAACTAGTTAAGCTCGAAAAGTCTATTAAAGAAACAGCTCAAGCAGTTTGAACGATTAGAACAGATTGAACGTTTTAAACGATTTAAACAGTTAAAGCATTTTTTGCGAAAAACCATGAAAACCAGCTTCATCACCATCTTAAGAAATAGAGAGTTCTCAAAACTTTGGCTGGCTCAGCTGATTTCTGTTTTAGTGGCTAATATGTTGAACTTTATTTTGATCGGCAAAGTTTTTGAAGTAACTGGTTCGTCAATCGCGATTGGTTTTTTGTGGAGTTTCTACGTTCTGCCGACGGTGATTCTGGGTCCTTTCAGCGGGGTAATTCTTGACTATCTTGATAAAAAGAAAATCCTTTTTTACAGCAGTTTTGTTCAGGCTTTTGTCGTTCTTTTATACCTTGGGGTTGAGGAAAAAGTTTGGTTTTTCTATTCCATTATCCTGCTTTATTCGTTTTGTGATGAGTTTTTTATGCCGGCCCTGGCGGTGTTACTACCTTCAGTTGTGAAAAAAAAGGAGCTGCCGATAGCCAACAGTCTCTTTCTTTTTACCACCAGCGGTTCGATCGTGATCGGCTTTTTGTTTGGCGGTTTGTTGCTGAAAT
This sequence comes from Patescibacteria group bacterium, assembly GCA_042570465.1. GTDB lineage: Bacteria > Patescibacteriota > Microgenomatia > PFEM01 > JBHPGO01 > JBHPGO01. The sequence goes on along the minus strand of JBHPGO010000031.1, from coordinate 4,662 downwards.
TGGTCGGTTATTCAGAGGTGCTTTACATGGTGGCTTCGGTTTTGCTTTTTGCCTCGGCCCTTTTGGTTGGTTTTCTTAATTGGAAGGAGCCAAAACAAAAGAAGAAGCTCGAGGTTTCATTGGCTGGTTTTTATAAAGAATTGTCTCAGGGATATCGGTTTATCAAAAATGAACCAAGAGTTCTTTTTCCGATGATTCTCTTGGCCGGTTTGCAGGTTTTGTTGGGGATGGGCCTGATCCTTCTGCCTTCACTCTCTCGGGAAATTCTTTCGATCGAATTTGCTGATTCTTCATATTTTGTGGTTGTCCCCGGGGTTTTAGGATTGATGTTTGGGGGAGTGATGGTTGAAAGATTTCTCCGCCACCGACTCAAAAGATATTTAATTATTAATGGCTTGGGCACCTTGGGCCTGGCGGTTTTGTTTATCGGCCTTTTTTTACCTTTGGTTTGGTTTAAGCTGTTTGTAGGGGCACTAGTCTTTTTTATTCTTGGCTTTGCCTTTATGATGATGTTTATTCCCCTGCAATTATTGATTCAAGAAAACACGCCTTTTAATGTCCGGGGAAGAGTTTTTGGGACTCTCAACACCCTGGTGACGGTGGCGGCGGCTCTGCCGGTTTTTGCTACGGCGACTTTAGTTGATGCGGTGGGAGTGAAATTGGTCATAGTCTTTACTGGTCTAGGCTTGATCGCTCTGGCCTTTTATGCCAAAGGAGGTAAATATGGCATCATACGTGCCTATCATCGGTCTTGAGATTCATATTGAACTAAAAACTAAATCAAAAATGTTTTGTGGTTGTCGGGCTGATCATTTTGGTAAAAAGCCAAATACTCAGACCTGTCCAACTTGCCTTGGTTTACCCGGGGCCTTGCCGGTTGCTAATTATCAAGCGCTCGAATGGACAGTCGTCGTTGGTCTGGCCATGGGTTGTCAAATTCCGCTTTTTTCAAAGTTTGACCGAAAAAACTATTTTTATCCTGATCTGCCTAAGGGCTACCAGATCAGTCAATATGATCTGCCGTTGGCCACAAATGGCCAAGTAAAATTTGATTCCCCTGGTCGGCAGAAAAATCTGAAATCTGAAATTGGGATTACCAGAGTCCACCTGGAAGAAGATACGGCCAAGTTAATCCACGCCCAAGAAGAAACCCTAGTTGACTTTAATCGAAGTGGTGTTCCATTGATGGAATTAGTTACCGAACCGGATATAAGAAGCCCTCAACAGGCAAAGATTTTTTTAAAAAAGCTTCAACAGACTGTTCGTTTCCTGGGGGTTTCTGATTGCGATATGGAAAAAGGAACGATGAGGTGCGAGCCTAATATCTCCTTAGCAGTTAACGGGTTAACGGGTTCACGGGTTCAAAAATTGCCGGACTGGAAAGTAGAGGTTAAGAATCTAAACTCTTTTCGGTTTGTGGAGAAAGCATTGGAATATGAGATTAGAAGACAAGCCAAGCTATTAGATCAAGGTAAAAAGCCACGGCAAGAGACCAGGGGGTACGATGAGGCAAAAAAGATTACTTTTACCCAACGGAGTAAGGAGGAAGCCAAGGATTATCGGTATTTTCCTGAGCCAGACTTACCACCGATAAGATGGAAAAAGTCACAAATTAAGAAGTTTAAAAAGTTATTGCCTCAGCTACCAGATGAAAAACACCAGCAGTTTCAAAAGCAATTTGGGCTCTCAAGGTCGCAGGCTGATATTTTGACGGCCAAGGGCCAGATGATTAAATATTTTGAGGAGGCAGTAGATGTGGGATCAAAGCAAAATATCCCCCCCAAGCAATTGGCCAATGTCATTATCAACAAAAGGGTAGACTTTCATAAACTTTCGCCAACAGAATTGGTTAAAGTCTTAGTCAAAAAAAATGCTCAGCCAAAACTTGATAATAAAGATCTTGAAGCCGTAGTTTTAAAAGTGATCAAGACTAACCCTAAAGCAGTTGAAGATTTCCACCGTGGAAAAAGTTCAGCGGTAGAGTTTTTTCTAGGCCGGGTAATGAGAGAAACAAAAGGAGCCGTAGATCCAAACGAGGCAAGAAAGCTTATTATCAACAAACTTAAAGATTAAGTGACGCAATTATTAATTATAAATTGTAAATTGTTCATTTTTTAAAACATGGCAAAATTTACCCACTTACACGTTCATACCGAATACTCACTGCTCGACGGCTTGTCGAAAATTGATGAATTGATGGCCAAGGCAATGGAGTTTGGGATGGACTCGATCGCCATTACTGACCATGGGGTAATGTATGGAGCGGTTAAGTTTTTTACAAAAGCTCGGGAATTTGGCCTGAAGCCGATTATTGGAGTCGAAGCTTATGTGGCGGCCCGTTCCCGATTCGACAAGCAAGCCGATATTGATTCTGATCGCTTTCACCTTATTTTATTGGCCAAAAACATGACTGGCTACCGGAACCTCTTGAAGCTGGTGACTTACGCTCATTTAGAAGGTTTTTACTACAAGCCCAGAATTGATATGGAGCTCTTGGAAAAACATTCTGATGGATTAGTGGCCACTTCGGCTTGCCTAGACGGAGAGGTCCCCCAGCTGATTTTGCAAAGAAAATATAAACAAGCAGAAAACAAAGCCCTTGAATTACAAGAAATATTTGGGAAAGATTTTTATTTGGAAATTCAATCTCACCCAAAAATTGATAAACAAGAAAAAGCAAACCTAGGGGTGATTAAAATATCACGAAAACTAGGGATTCCCTTGGTGGCTACCAATGATGTTCATTATGTCAGCGCTGATGACGCTGAAGCTCAAGACGCTCTTTTGGCAGTTCAGACCCAAAAACTAGTTACTGATACAGATCGCTTAAGCATGCTTGATTCACCGGATTTTTACTTGAAAAGCCAGGAAGAAATGATTGATATCTTTCAAGATTATCCAGATGCAATTGAAAATACCCGAAAAATTTCTCGGGCCTGCAACGTTGAAATCCCGATCGGGAATTGGATTTTACCGAACTATCCCTTGCCAGACGATGAAAGTGCAGAGGAGCACTTGAGGAAAATGACCGATGATCGGCTTAATGATCGATATTCTTCACCTGGTAAGGAAGTCCTGGAAAGAGTCGAGTATGAGCTTAATATTATTTGTAAAAAAGGGTTTGCGACTTATTTTTTGATCGTTCAGGACTTTGTTAATTGGGCGAAGCGAGAAGGAATCAGGGTCGGACCAGGCCGAGGTTCAGTGGCTGGTTCAATTGTTTCCTATATCCTAAGAATTACTTCGATTGATCCCTTAAAGCATGATCTTCCTTTTGAAAGGTTTATGAACCCAGAGCGACCTTCGCCGCCGGATATCGATCTTGACTTTGCTGATGATCGGCGAGATGAAGTGATTGAATATGTCACCCAAAAATACGGTAAGGACAAGGTTGCCCAAATCATCACCTTTAACGTCATGAAGGCCAAGGAGTCGGTTCGGGATATTGGTCGTGTTTTGGGGATGCCCTACAGTGACCCAGATCGGATCGCCAAACTGATTCCTCTGAATATGACCCTTTCTGAAGCTTTAGAGACCGTGCCTGAACTTGAGGTTTGTTATAAGGAGCCAAAGTTTAAAAAATTGCTGGATTTGGCCCAAAAGGTTGAAGGAGTATCTCGCCATGCTTCGACTCATGCTGCTGGGGTAGTCGTTGGCGATAAAGACCTGAGTGAATACACACCGCTTCAAAAAGAAACTAAAGGCGATAGGGTAGTGACTCAATATGACATGTATTGTTTGGATCTCAATGTTTCAGATGACGCCATTGGTTTACTAAAAATCGATTTTTTAGGCTTGAGAAACCTAACCATATTAGAAAAAGCCCTTAATTATATTAAGCATTTGGGAGGAGAAGAAATCGATTTTTCTGAGATTCCTCTGGATGATGAAGCGGCTTTGAAAATGATTGCTTCTGGTTATACGACTGGCCTTTTCCAGCTGGAAAGCATGGGAATGCGCCGTTTAGCCCGAAAATTAAAGCCAAGCAGTTTTTCAGATATTTCAGCGATGGTCGCTCTTTACCGGCCCGGACCGATGCAGTTTATTGATGAATTCATCTCAGGGAAGAGAAATATCAATCAAGTTCGTTACTATCACCCAGACCTGAAGCCAATTTTAGAGGAAACCTATGGGATTGCTGTTTATCAGGAACAATGTCTAATGATTGCGAACGTGATGGGCGGTTTTAGCTTGGGAGAAGCCGATATTTTAAGGCGAGCGATTGGTAAAAAGAAAAAATCGATTATGACCCGAGAGCGGAATAAATTTGTGAAAAGAGCGATTGAGAAGGGCTATAAAAAAGAAGTGGCTGAAAAAGTATTTGGCTTAATTGAAAAATTTGCTGGCTATGGTTTTAATAAAGCTCACTCAACTTCCTACGCAATGATTGCCTACCAAACAGCCTATGTGAAGTCTCATTATCCGGTTGAATTTATGGCGGCTCTGCTAACGGCTGAGTCTGGCCGATCTTCTGGGCCAGAGACAGACAGTAAAATTTCTTTAGCGATGAGTGAGTGCCAGCGGATGGGGATTAAGGTTTTCCCGCCGGATATTAATGAGTCGAAGCTTGGTTTTACGATCGAAGATGACCCTGACTCAAAATACCGCCGGGCAATAAGGTTTGGGTTGTCAGCCATTAAAAACGTCGGTGAAGCAGCGATT
>JBHPGO010000030.1:0-10978 GCA_042570465.1 Patescibacteria group bacterium | reverse complement strand
TATTGCCGGGGAACGGCGCTGGCGAGCCTCTAAACTGGTTGATGAAATTTACCTGATTCCGACCGAAAACACTTCCGGTGGAAGATTCCTCAATGAAGGAAAGATCGATGTCGTCGGCGAGGAAGAATATTTTGTCCTTGGTGACAATCGAAACCATAGTTCAGATTCCAGAGACTGGGGTTTTGTTCCTCGAGAGAATATTGTCGGCAAGGCCTGGTTCAGGTACTGGCCGCTGAATAACCTTGGCACAATGGATGAAGTTAATTACGCTTTTTAAAAAGTCCCTTAAGTTTTGCAAATCGACTGATAAACCCTTTGAAGCTTTTTCTCAGTCACTTCCAGGTTTCCTTTAAGAACGATCAGTAATTTAGTTTCCACCCGTGACCGAAGCAATTTAATCCTGACCTTCTCGTTCCCACCCAAAGTCTTATAAATATCATCTTGAATTTTATCGATTTCTTCAGAAACAACAATGTGAGCCGCTGCTTGTGCCGGACGACCTTCTTTTTTCCTCATTCGCCTGGCAATTTCTTCCGCCCGCCTAACCGAACCAGACTCACGCAAGATAATTTTATAAGCCTCGACCATCAATTTACTGTCTTCAATTGAAGCCAAGGCCCTGGCATGGCCCTCAGTGATAAGACCTGAAAGAAGACCATCTTTTAAAGCATCCGGCAAACTGAGAAGCCTTAATGAATTTGAAACATAAGAAGGACTTTTACCAATTCTTTTGGCAATTTCTTTATTGGTTAAATTAAACTCTTCCATTAACCGGAAAAAAGCTTGAGCTCTTTCCAAGGGGTTTAAGTCCTCTCTTTGAACATTTTCAACCAAGGCCATTTCCAACATCCCCCGCGGTGTTGTTTCTTTGATAATTACCGGAACAGTTTTCATCCCAACCAGTTTAGAGGCTCGCCAGCGCCGTTCCCCGGCAATAATCTGAAAGCCTGCCGGAGTTTTTGCAACCACCAAAGGCTCCAAAACTCCATGCTCTCTAATCGAGTCAGCTAAATCAACTAAGGACTCAGGAGTAATCGCTCGGCGCGGTTGAAGAGGGTTAGTCTGCAACTCATTGATATTTAAATTAACGATTTGTTGGTCTTTCATTAAACTTATTACTTTTTAGGGCTAATGACACTGACAATCTTTTTACCAAATTTTACTTTAAAGTTAACCAAGCCATCTTTTAGGGCAAAAAGAGTATAGTCCTTACCCATAGAAACTCCTTCACCCGGGTGGAACTTAGTTCCCCTTTGACGAATCAAAATACTTCCAACCTTAGCAGCTTGGCCGCCATAAATTTTTACCCCAAGCCTTTTGCCAGGTCGCGCTGATTGCTGAGTAGATTTTCCCCCTGTTTTTTTATGGGCCATATATTGATTATAATAACAAAATTTTCACACAAGTCAAGAGAACAAACTGAATCAAAAGAAGACAATTTTCACTCAAAACAAGAAAAACCGCTTTCACCAATTATTTTGCTGAAGCTTTTGCTTTAAGGGGCTTAACCGAAGACTCTTTTTTTGGCTTTTTTTCAATTGTCTGACTGATTTTCTTAATAATGATTTTGGTCAGCAATTTACGATGACCAATCACTCTCCGATACCGAGACTTAGCCTTATAAGTCGCCACTCTGATTTTCTTACCCTTAAACTGCCCCACTATTTCTGCCTTAACCTCAGCCCCTTTCAGATATGGCTGTCCGATCTTGACTGCCTCCCCTTCAACTAAAAGTAAAACTTCTGAAAAAGTAATTTTTTTACTTTTTTGACCCTCGATTTTCTCGACGTCAAGTTGATCACCTTCGGCAACCCGATATTGAGACCCCCCAATTTTAACAATCGCGTATTTCATCTTTAATTTAAAAACTCATTAAATCAATTCTCTTTGGCATTATACTACGACAACAGGTTTAAAAACAAGAAGAATTTATGAAAACCTACTCTAAAAAAACATTTTTCCCCTTATTGTAGGTCGCGATATTTTGGACAATCCCCAAGCTTATCATCGTCGCCAATAAAGAACTGCCCCCATATGAAACCAAGGGTAAGGTCACCCCGGTGATGGGCACTAAGCCCAAATTCATCCCGACATTGACAAAGAATTGAAAAAAGATCATCCCCAAGACGCCCAAACTGACTAGCTTAGGAAATTTTTCCCGAGAATTAAAAGCCACTTTAAGAATACTCCAAAATAAAAAACCATAAACAACAATTATAAAAAGTCCGCCTAAAAAGCCCAATTCTTCACTGAGGGAAGCAAAAATAAAGTCTGTATGTCTTTCCGGTAAAAAATGAAGATGAGACTGAGGTCCCCTTCCCAAGCCCCGACCAAAGACTTGGCCTGAACCAACGGCAATCATTGCCTGAATCATATTATAGCCCGTTCCAAGCGGATCAGAAAAAGGATTTATGAAAGTCATAATCCTTTCCTTTTGGTAATTCTTTAAAATTACCCAACCTAGTGGCAAGGCCAAAGAAACAAGAGAAAGTAAGTAAATGACCATTTTTTTTGGCAAACCGCTTTCGAAAATCATCACCACCCAAAAGAAGACAACCACAACACTGCTCCCTAAGTCCGGCTGAATAAAAATTAATAAAACCGGTATAAAAAGCAAAAAGAGATTGGCAATCAATGAGGAAAAATTGACGACTGGCCCCTTAAAAAAAAATGAGGCAAAAACCAAAACTAAAAATGGCTTGGTTAACTCAGAGGGTTGAAGGGTAAACAAGCCCACTTCCAGCCAACGAACAGACCCACGGGTAACGGCCCCAAAAACAAAAGTTAACGATAAAGCTAAAAGGCAGAAAAAATATATCAAATATTTCAACCTTTGAAAAACACGAAAGTCGATTTTGGCCAATAATAAATAGGCCAACAAGCCAAGAGCAAAAGATATTAATTGATGAAAGAACAGATCCGGAGCAACGCTTTTGATAATCACCAGGCCGGAAATCGAAAGAAGAACAGCGCTACCAATAATTCCCCAATCAAGATTTGAAAGATGTTTTTTCATTGTTGCCTGACCTAAAAAAATACTCAACTATTTATGAAAGATTGAGCTTGCCACTGAAACTAAACAAGCTGCAGTCTTTTTCCTGAAGAAACTTTTTCAGCCAATGTTTTTCTTTTCAGATATTCCAACTGCTGAGGATCTTTTGGTAGTTTTGGCAAAACAACCTTGATTTTTTCATCCAGTTGATACCCCTTTTCCTTTCGCAAAATTTGGATTTGCCTAACCAGCTCCCGCGTTTCTCCTTCGGCAGCTAATTTTCCAGTTATCTTTGTATCTAAAAAAACCTGGGGGTTTGCTACCTTTTTCTTAATCCAAATTACCTTTTTGACATTGAGCTCATCTTTAATTATTTGATTAAGCTGTTTGCTTAGTCTTGGCTCGTTGACCTGACAAGTAATGCTCGCCAATGGTTGACGAACTTTCATTCGGGCTGTTTGCCTTGCCGAATGCCCTAATTCACAAATTTTCCTGACTAATTTCATTTGTGATAAAAGCTGACTATTGATTGCTTTCTTATTTACTACCTGAGGCCAATCAACTAAGTGAACACTCTCCAGTAAAGAATCTTTTTGTTTTTTTGAACGCCTGAGACTTAAATAAAGATCCTCGCTCAAAAATGGAACAAAGGGCGCTAAAATCTTGCTCAAAGTTATTAAAACTAAATACAAGACCGAGTATGCCAAGGCTTTGTCTTTTTTGTCTGTCGCTGTCGGTCCCATTCTTTCTCTTGAACGCCTTAACCACCAAGTCGAAAGATCCTGAACAAATTCTTCTATCAAAACCGTGGCCCGGTGGGATTGATAGGCCTCCAAATTTTCACTAACCTTAATAATTAGTTCATCCAAACGAGTAAGAACCCATAAATCCAGCTCAGTCGGAACAGAAGCAAGCCCCTTGCCAGGAACCCAACCATCAAGGTTCGCATAGGTTGTAAAATAGTGGAAAACATTATTCAAAAGAAAATGAAAACGCCGACGAACTTCATCGGCAATCCCAAAACCAAAGTTTAAATTTAAGGTTGGATTTTGGCTGCAATACAACCAGCGCATAGCATCTGCCCCCATTTTTTCGACTGCCTCATCAAAAGGAATTGAGGTTTTTTTAGTTTTACTCATTCTTTCGCCCTTTTCATCCCTTACCTCGACAAAGTTCAAAACATTGAGATAGGGCACCTTGTTCTCCAAAACCGTGGCGTAAACCAACATTGAGTAATACCAAAGCCTGATCTGTTCAATCATTTCACAAATCAATTTTGCCGGAAACCATTTTTGCCAGTAGTCTTTATCTTCAAGGTACTTAAGGGTTGAAAAAGGAACTACTCCAGCGTCCAGCCAACAATCGCCAACGTCCTGAATCCTCTTTACTTCTTGACTACACTTGGGACAATTGATCAAAATTTGGTCAATCCAAGGCCGGTGAAGACTGGGTAGCTGATCAACTTTTTTGGGATCGATTGCCAATTTTTTCAACTCTTTTTTACTTCCGACAACAACAACTTCCCCGCATCGGCATTCATAAAAGGGAAGGGCTAAACCGTAATACCGCTTGCGCGAGATCATCCAGTCGCCCATATTTTCCAACCAGTTTTGCATTCTTTTGCCGGCAAATTTCGGTAACCAGCTGGCTTCTTCAGCCCGTTTTTTCAAAACCGGCTTTAACTTCGAGCAATCAATAAACCAATCATCTTCCAATCTAAATAGACACTTAGTTCCGCAACGCCAGCAGTGAGGGTAACGGTGTTGAATTGTTTCGGTTTTATATAGAACTTTTTCTGTTTTAAGATAATCGATCACTTGGCCAGCCACCTCATGAGCATACTTACTGCTTAGATCTCCAAAACCCTTGGTAAAATGACCGGCGGGATCAAGCGGAGAAATCATAGCCACCCCCAACTCTTTACCCAATTCATAATCTTCCTGACCGCACCCGGGAGCAACATGAACTACTCCGGTCCCTTCGCTGGAATCAACCAGATCCCATTCAACTACTTTATGCTCAATATCCTTCTGAGCAGGAATATCGTACAGACTGTGGTATTTCCGACCCAAAAGATCTTTAGCCGCAACTTTCTCAAAATCATTAAGACCAAGCCGAATGGCTGACTCCTCAGCCAAATACCAAGTCTCTTTATCCTTTTTGACAGCCACATAATTATATTCAGAGTTGACGGCCAATAAAACATTGGCTGACAGAGTCCAAGGAGTTGTTGTCCAAACCAATAAATGTTCATTTTTATTCCCGGTCAACTTAAATTTGACAAAAACAGAATTATCCACGATATCCTGATAACCATCAGCCTGTTCATGTTGAGAAAGACCGGTTTCGCACCTGGGACACCAGGTAGCCGAAGATTTATCTTTATAAAGCCAGCCCTTTTGATGAACAATTTTTAAAAAATGCCAAATATAAAGATTGTTGGTTTCCGAGTTAGTGAAATAAGAGTTTTCCCAGTCCATAAACATCCCAAGTCTTTTCGACTGCTCGGTTTGAACATCGGCAAATTTTGTTACCCGGTCCTTACAGGCCTGGGTGAATTTATCAACACCAAATTTTTCAATGTCTTTTTTTGAGTTGAATTTCAGTTCTTTCTCTACTTCGACCTCGACCCAAAGACCTTGGCAGTCAAAACCGTTTTGAAAACGCTGCCGAAAACCCTGCATGTTCTTATAGCGTTGAAAAAGGTCTTTAAGAGTCCTCCCCCAAGCATGGTGAACACCCATCGGGTTATTGGCGGTGATCGGACCATCCATAAAAGAAAAATTTCTTTTTGAATGTTTATTTTTTTTCAAATATTTTTCGATCACCTGGTTATCTTCCCACCACTTTAAAAGCTCTTTTTCAAGCTTGACAAAGTCTGGCCTGGACGTTGTCGGTTCAAAAACCGGCTTTTTTTTCGGCATATTTTTATCTTAACAAAAAATCGTCCTGTTTTTAAGGACGATTAGTGGAGTAACGGCTTTTTTAAGCCGTTCTCCTAGATGATAATAATATCTTTGGAAAATCTTTCGACAAAATATCTCATTTAAATCTACTCTTATTTTAACATTGTTATCGCTTTTAATGAAAGGGTAGTTCTTTTTCTGGCTTGATTCTATTTTCCCTGACGAAGAAAGGCCGGAATATCAAATTCTTCCCCAAAATTATCTTCCTGCGGAAACTCACCCTCGCTCTGCTTTTTTTTCTTTTTTTTCTTTTTTTTAACTACTTGATGGTCATCTTCTTGCCCGGCGCTCTCTTTATCAACCGGACCTTCGCTGACAATTCCCTCGGGCACTTTCTTCACTGCCGGCCGAGACATAAATCCCGCCAAGCGACTTCGGGCTTCGTCAAAACCAGTCGCAATCACGACTATCTTAACTTGATCAACCATATTTTCGTCGATCACGGCCCCAAAGATAATATTGGCGTCAGCATCAGCGGCTTCGGAAATTAATTTAGCCGCCTCATCAACCTCATTCATCGTCAAATCATGGCCGCCAGTAACATTAAACAAAACTCCCTTCGCTCCCTGAATTGAAACATCTAAAAGAGGTGAAGAAATGGCTGTCTTGGCGGCGATCTGGGCTCGATTTTCCCCCACTCCTGTCCCGATTCCTAGCAAAGCACTCCCGGCGCTACTCATCGTCGCTTTGACATCAGCAAAATCAAGGTTGATCAAACCCGGGGTGGTGATAATGTCTGAAATCCCCTGAACCCCCTGACTTAAAACATTGTCGGCCATTCTAAAAGCCTCAATCAGAGTCATTTTTTTATCAACCATTTCCAACACTCTTTGGTTGGGAATCACGATTAGAGTATCTACCTTGTCCTTCAGGCCCTCGATCCCTTCATCGGCAACAACAAAACGCCTGGTTCCCTCAAACCCAAAAGGCTTGGTCACTACCGCCACTGTCAAAGCCCCGGCCTCTCGAGCCAACTCAGCCACAACTGGGGCAGCTCCAGTACAAGTCCCGCCCCCTTCACCACCAGTGATAAAAACCATGTCGCAATCAAGAAGATATTCTTTAATTTTCTCCCGTGATTCTTCAGCCGCCTCTTGTCCGACCTTAGGGTCTCCCCCTGAACCTAAACCCCGGGTGAGGCTTTCGCCAATTTGAATCTTTGTCGTCGCCTTATTGGTTAAAAGAGCTTGGGCGTCGGTATTGATAGCGATAAATTCCACTCCCCTAATTTCGTCTCCCTCGATCATTGTGTTAAGAGCGTTTCCACCCCCACCACCAACCCCTAAGACTTTGATTTTGGCAAAACTAGCAGCATCTGGTTTGACTAAGGCCATATTAGTTACTCCGATGGGCAGAAAAAATAAATTACTGAAGTGTCTTTTTTTATAGCTTATCTGAAAATAAAAATCAAGGGAGAAAAGATTTTACCAGCCCAATTGCCCGGCCGAAAACCCCCTTGAGAGGAATTTTATTAAATGACCGGCCGATTTGTCCCAATGAAAAACTAACCGCCGGCTCAACTTGGTGCCGAGCTCCATATAAAACTAAGCCAATGGCGGTCGCGTATTCAGGGGTCTGAACATCATCGATAAGGCCGGTGATCCCTTGCGGAGAGCCGACTCTGACCGGCATTGAAAGGCATTGCTTGGCGGCTTTTTCAAGACCGACTGTCAAAGCCCCGCCTCCACTAACGACAATCCCAGAAGGAATCAGGCCAGCGGCTCCACTTTTTTTAATCTCTTCTCCGACCATATTAAAAACTTCAATTAATCGAGGCTTGATAATTCCTTCCGTCAAAGTTTTTTTAGAAATCTTCTTTTTTTCATCAGTCACGCCTAATGACCGAAGACTAATTTCATCAGCATCCCGATCACTAAACTTGGTTTTCTTCTTTTTTAAGGCCCCTTCTTTTCCACGAGGAAGAACAACCTTTTTATCCCTTTTCGACAAGGCCAATTTAATCTTCTCAGCTGATTCTAAGGAGAGCCTTAAACCGATTGCAATATCATTGGTCACATTTCTGGCTCCGATGGGTAAGGTCGCGGCATAAAAAGGTGAGCCTTCAACAAAGATTGAAATATCCGTCACTCCCCCCCCAATATCCACTAAAACAACCCCAAGTTCTTTTTCAGTCGCCGTTAAGGAGCTTTCAGATGAAGCCAAACCTGAAAAAACAAGAGACTGAACATCAGCCCCCACTTCTGAAACACATTTAACCAGATTTTTCATGGCGGTTACTGAACCAGTCGCAATGTGGGTTTCTACCTCAAGCCTCACCCCAGACATACCGACCGGATCTTTAATACCTTCCTGGCCATCGACCGTAAAAAAACGTGGTAAAACGTGGATAATTTCCCTAGTAGAAGGCAAAGAAATTGCTCGCGCGGCCTCAATAACCCGGCGAACATCTTCATCTGATATTTCTTTCTCTGGCTCAGCCACCGCCACCACTCCCTTGGTGTTTCGCGACGAAATATGAGGTCCCCCAACCGAAACCAGAGTCCGAGTAATGTTATAGCCAGCCATTCTTTCGGCGGCTTCGATAGATTCAATAACCACTTCGGCCGCTTCTTCGATATCAACAATTTGCCCCTTGCGAACTCCTTTTGAGACAATACTAGAAACCCCAATAATCCCAACTTTACCCTCCTCTTCTTCAGACAAAGAAGCGATCACCGTGGTAATTTTTGAGGAGCCAATATCAACTCCGGCAATTATTTTTTGTTTGGCCATTTTTAAACAAGACAATTAATGTTGAGGACTCTCGTAGAGCTTTACTCAACTAAGACAGGTTTGTCAAACCTTAAATCAATATTACGAGGCTGTCTTCCTTCTATTTTAAGCCGGCTGAGAATAAATTGTAAAGAGTCAAGTTGCAAAGTGGCTTCTTTATCAACTGAAAACAAAACTATCAGACCGCCCTTGTATGTCACTTCCACCACCGATAAGTTTATTCTGGCTGTCTCTGGCTCCAGCAAACGCCAAAGACTACCGCTTAATACTTCGATCACTTTCAGATCAACCTCATCTAAAACCCTTTCTCCTAAACTGAATTGATTTTCTGACTCGATCAAATAAACCGGAAGTCCCGTAGTATCTTGACTGACTTTGAGAACCAAGCCGCTTTGATCAACCAAGAGGTACTGATCTCCCTGCTTAATCGCCACCACTGGCTTTTTTTCCTGCAAAGTAATGACGAGAGTTGAGGGAAATTTTTTACTTATCACCACCTGAGAAAGATTTGGATGTTTTTGCCGGAATGAGGAAGAAAACTTAGCCGATCGTAATAATAAAATATTCTTTTGACCCGCTAAGTTCATTAACTCAGCCCATAAACTCATCGAGCAAGGCGCCTCATTGAAAGAACATTCGATTTTCTTGACCTGCCAAAGATCGTCTTTTAAAACAAAAATGCCCAGTCCCAGCAAGAACAATCCCAAACTAAAACTAGACAAGGTCTTCAATTTGCCGGACAATTCTTTGGGCCGCATCAAGTTTGACCAGTTTTTTCGCTTCAAGCCCTTTTTTTTCATAAGTCTTAATATTTTTAATCATTTTCTCCACCGTTTTAAGCAAGTCTTGACTGGAAAGATGGAAGCCATCTTGAATTAATATTTCCGCCAGACCAATCTTTTCCAATAACTGAGCGTTTTTCAGCTGTTCATTTTTATAGTTCCAAGGCATGGGGATAAAAAGAGCCGGTTTACCTAGAGCGGCAATTTCAGTCAAAGTATTGGCTCCAGAGCGAGACACAATCAGGTCAGCCTTTTGTAAAAAAGTTCCCATTTCCTGACCACTGAGATATTTTTTAACATGATAACGCTTTTTTAAGGCAAGCGGAAGTCTCTCTCTTGCCTTTTCCAATCGCTCAAAGTCTCCTAACGATTCCAAGTGACCACACTGGTGAAAAAGAATGGCCTTTTGAAGTAATTGAGGCAATTTTTCTTCAATAGCTAAATTAATCGCATGAGCACCTTGATTTCCCCCGGTGACAAATATCAACGGCAAATCCTGAGGAAAGTTTAATATCTGCCAATACTTCTGTCGGCTCTTAAATATATCACCACGAAGAGGGTTCCCGGTTAAAACCACTTTTTGGGAAGAATAATCTTTAACTGACTGCGGCCAAGAGACAGCCACTTTTTTTACAAAAAGAGAATTGATTTTAGACGCCAAACTTTTAACTGTCGTTTGCTCATGGGTGAGAGAAGGAACTCTTAAAATCCAACCCCAAAAAACTACCGGAACGCTTAAATAGCCTCCAAAAGAAAGAATTACCTGAGGCTTAATTTTCAATAAATAATAAAGCGCTTGGAAAAAACCAATCGGCAGTTTAAGGGCCGACAAAAAAGTATAACGATTCATCAACCGCGGAAACCGACCAGCGGTGAGGGCAATAAAACGAACCCCTTTTTCTCGGATGAGTTGAAGCTCGACCGACAATGTTTTCTCTCTTTCAGAAGCATATTTACGGCCAAAGAAAATAATCTCCCATTGATTATTCTTAGCCAGTTCATCGATGACCGCTAAAGCGGGTGTAAGATGGCCGCCGGTAATGATAATTTTTTTAGGAAATTTTGCAGTCATTTCTTTTTCTTAAATCTTGTCTCCTATCTTCAATATTCTATATTCTTCCTTCCCAATTACCTAATTACAAATAGTGATTTTCCCATCTCTCATTTCTTGTTATCTATTTTTTATTTGGCGAGGAATAAAAATTGCCAAAGAAGCTCCGGATGACTATGGCCGCTTGCTGGCTCTGGGGATTACTTCTTGGATCGGCCTTCAGGCGATGATTAATTTTGCGGCCATGGTCGCCTTGGTTCCGCTCACCGGTATTCCCTTGCCCTTTATTTCTTATGGTGGCTCTTCGTTAGTTTTGACTTTGACTGGGGTTGGTATAATGCTGAATATCAGCAAACACAGGGTGGTGAAGAAATAGAAGATAGAAATAAGAGATAAGGGATAGGCAATAGGAAATAAGATATTAAGAAATGAGAGATGGGAAAATCACTATTTG
>JBHPGO010000029.1:0-11537 GCA_042570465.1 Patescibacteria group bacterium | reverse complement strand
CCAATCCGGAAGATTCGGCGACATTAATTTTACCGTCACTATTGGCGTCAGACGGGCTGGAATCTGAAGAGTAGCTGGCCAACCAACCAATAACATCATCTGTACCAATCACCGTATCTGAACCGAAACAAAACTCAGTAAACCCACCCGGCGGAATTGGTATAGTTGACCACGTAGGTGTCGGTTGCGGTGGGCTACCTGGCATGGTTCCCCGATATTCGTTGTTAGCAACGAAAGACAACCGATTCTGAGCATCATAATTATAATGCCGCAAACCATCATCAATCAAATTACCCACGTCATCATATTGATAATCAAGTAGTCTTTCTTCCCCTTCTTGATTAATGGCCACCGAATGGGGCCGATGATAATTAGTACTGCCGGCGGTGGTGCTGTAGTCAAGAGTGACCGCCTGAAGCAAACTAGTTGTTTGGCCTTCATTTTTGACTAGAATATTGCCAACCGCGTCATATTGGTAATTGGCCACGTAAGTATCAGCCGTCATCGCCGTCAGCCGATAGAGGGGGTCATATTCAAAAGCCTGGCCCAGATAAAAAGGATCATCGCTTGGCTTACCTGAAGTATCATTAATTGAAGTAATGTTACCAACCGGATCATAATCATAATTCAAAGACAGTCGGTCAATCCCCCAACCAGAAGCAGCATTATTAACCTCTGAAGATTCTAACCGACCGGTGTTGGGATCATAAGTATAAGTATCTGAAACTCCATTGGCATAATTCAATCGAGTCATTTGACCGTCTTTATTGTATTCTGCCCCAAGAACGTACTGATCGGTCGCCGAAGAGGTTGAATAAAGATAAGGACCCTGATATTGATAAGTGACGGTTTCAGCCGGCAAGTCATAGACACTAGTCACCGGGTAAGCAACCGTCAGCGCCCGACCACCCAGATCATAAGTGTATTCGGAAACCGAAGTTTGGTTATTCATCGTTGAATCAAACATGTTGGAAAGAGTCATCTCTTGCTTGGCTAATTGCCCCTGATGATTGTAGTTATATTCCACCTCTTGAACCGGCTGGCCTTGAGAATAGGAAGTAAAAGTTGTTTTTTGGCCTTCATTGGTATAACCTGACCGTCCTTGGTCATATTGGTAGGCAAGGAATCTTTCAACCGAAGCATCTTCACAAGACAAGGCACCAAGCGCCACCAAGTCTTTTCCGGTAAGGCGGTTAAGATCATCGTAGCAAAGCCGAATCTTGTGATTGTTTTTTCGATTTTCCGGATCAATTTGGAAAATCAAATTGCCAAGATTGTCATATTCATAAGCCCAAGCGGCCTCGTCACCACTGAGGGCCGGACTCATATCAATATCCCACATCTTAGTCTTGCGCCCCAAAGAATCATAGGCCATTTTATTAACCACGTTATCAAGGGTGTCGGTAGTTTGGACCAGGCTGCCAAAAATCGGGTGATATTCATATTTGGTGGTGTAAGTATCGGTGCCATCACTTTCAATCTCTTTGACCTGAACCGTCTGGCCAAAAGCATCCGCCAAAGTTTCCTTGACGGTACAAGTGGTTTCAGACAAAGGATCAGTGCAGTTTTTGTCGTGAACCCGGCTGATTAAAGGATTGCCTGTGTATTCAAAATGTTCAAAAACCCGGCCCGGATAGAGAACTTGACTTACTCTGCCCAGACCATCATAGTCCCGGTTAATCCTTGGAATACTGCTGCTACTCCAGTCAAGAGTTAAGTAAGGTTGATCTAATATTTCCCAAAAGGGATCAGCGGTATATGACAAGCTTGAGCGCTCCGGCTGACCTAGGGCCGTATAAGTAGAAGAAGTCAGAATGTCTCGGTTGCCCTCCCCTTCAACCGAGATCCCGACGTTAGTCTCAAACCCACCCGGACCCCGCCAACTGGCTCTTGACTGAACTTGTTGGCCCAAGCCGTTATAAAAAGCCCGACTGACCGAAAGCTCACCATAGTCACCAGCATCCGGATTGGCACTGGCATCAAACTGGGCCATGGTTTGAACCATCATTTTCGGGGTGTTGTTTTTACCTAAGTCAGGAATGCAATGCTTGCCTGGGTCAGCCGTGGAACAAGCCAAATCAGCATCATTAAAGTAGTAATACTCACTTCTCTGGGAGTAACCGTCACTCAGGGTCCGGCCCGGACCATAAGCCTCAACCGGCCGGCCAAACCGATCATAAGTGGTCATTGAGCTAACTTTATTGGGATCAGTCACTCTGACCGGCAGTCCCAGTTTCCATCCATTATTGGGATGGCCAGTCACTGTAGCTTGGAAATCATATTCAGTTTCAACCACCTGATTTATTGGGTTAACAACTCTCACTGGAAATTGGTGATAAACACTATCGTACTCGGTGGTTGTTTTTCTACCCTGAGGATCTTCCGCCCAAGCGACATTCCAGGGTCGATTGGCGCCATCTTCATAACCAATTCTACTCACCGCGTAAGCCTGACCATCCTTCCAAACTTCAGTTTTAGTCACCCGAGAATAACCAGTTCCCGGATCAAACAAATTGCCAAACGCTTGGTTTTCATAAAAGGTTTTTGACCACTGATACTTGGAACCGCCGGAACTATCAGAACTCCAGGATTCTTTTGGCCTGGGCAACAACCATAAACCTTCGTTCCAACCGTTAGCCTCACCATCATCGCCGGTATAGCGAGTGAAACTGTAACGAGCAGTGTAGTTATCATAATCTTGGATATCTGACCAGTCAGAACAACTCACCCTACCCCAGCTGACTGCTTCCCTGGGGTTAGCAAAAGGATCTAATGAACCATCAGAATAATTACTGTTAATGGTGCTCTTAGTACAAAGATCGCCGGTTTTGCTTCGAGACTCAGTCACCATCACTATCGAAGGAGTTTTTTCAAGGTCATAACTTTCACAAAAGTCGTTGAGGTTGCCACTGCCATCGGCCAAAGCTGAATACTCTTCATTCGGATTATACGGATCAAGATTAAACATATCCCCAAACCGAACTTTATAAACACTTTCGCTACTTGACCATGGAGCACCATCATCAACATTGTAAGTGATCGACGTTTTAGGGCTGCCTTTGAGCGGACTGGGCTTAAAACAACCAGCTACGGTGGGCGCGCCCACTTCCATCGCTTGGTAAAAATCAGTTTTAGACTGAGCTGCCAAATCAGAACTGTTCTTCTTATAAACTCTGGCCACCACTGACGGATAGCCCAAAAATTCATAGCCGGCGAAAGGGCGTTGAGCTTTATGGCACTTACAGACACAACGAACTGCACTTCTATCCCAGCAAATTTCTTGCGTCCAATTGCTACCACAGTCTTGGGCAGTATCCTTATTCCAGTTATCACATTCACTGCAAGACCCCCCGTCACAAACGGTTGTTTCCGGATTGCAACCATCCTCATTGTCTTCGTCTCGGCAACCAACCCCAGAATTATACTCCTCCTCATAGGTTTTAACATAAGCCAAGCCTTGGGCACCCTCATAATCGTAGGTCGTTCGAACCGTATTACCCATGCCGTCATCAGTCACTTTAGCCGCCACCCGATGGCGCTGAGTATTAAAACTGTGATCGTCAAGGCAAACACTCTCATCATCAAAACCAACTCTCCTCAGCTTGTCCCGATCACAGTACCTGACCGGAAAAGCATTATCGCCAGCACCACCCCAATATTCAAAACTAACTTTGCCGTTATAGCCGTTAGTGGCTTCGGTTAAGAAAAAGTCATTGGCGTTGGTTCTTTGAGCGGTGGCACCTTTGTCAATAAATGAAGTCAAAGGACAGCCACCCTTGAAATCACCACAATCTGATCCTGGTGATTGATATTTAAACTCATAAGCCGGTAAGTGTTGAGTCCCAACTACGACAGGATTACCTGCCCATTCAGTGATTTTATTAAGCAGAGAGTGAATCGCCTGACCCCTGGTTTCAGAACCGCTCTCAGGCAAACCATCGTTATTGCTGTCTATCAATTCGGGGTGGTCGGCAGCTCGCCAACCATAATGATAGTCAAAAGTATAAGCCCGGACAATGGTTTCGGAAGTTTTGACCAAGATTTTACTGATTCTTTTCGAAGTCCGCCTTTGCTGAGGAACTTTCATCGTATCTCCAGAGGCTGTCGAATAGTCAAGCCGGCCCTCTTCCGGAACAAATTCAACCTCATGAGCCCCATAGTTAACTTTTTGAGGGTAGATGGCGGCGGTGTAGCCTCTTTTGTCACCATCGGTATTAATCTCAAACTCACCATTGACAAGATAGTGCTCGTAACTCAAACAAGGGTTATTAAGATCACAGACACTGCTTGGACTAGCGTAAACATTAGCCACTTTATGAAGCAGCCATTTATAGGTGATGGCGTGGTACTCATCGCCAGCTATTTTATAAACCAGCCAGGCTCGAGTACCCACTCCAGAGCGGCTTCCATTTCCGTTGTAAAGACGATACCAGGCACTATCCTTAAAATTGTCAAATTTAGTGTCCGGATCGGCCGGGGCACCATCGTACCAATTTTCTTCTTGAGGACTGCCAAAAATATATTTGGTGCCATCACCAGTTGTCACTTCCCAGTGATAACGCCAAACCGTCACTTCGCTTTGTTTCTTTTCCCCTTTTCTAATAATTTTAGTCTTGAGATTGGGCACGGTCCGCCAAACACTGCAACGATGAGAGCTGATATCATCAAAGCTATAAGGCTGAGGTGGAACACTACAGTCAGACTCGGGGACAAGATTAGCCGAACCACCGGCAAAGACCAGGGAAAAGTCATCGTCACTGAAGTCTTTAAGAGAACCGGCTGTATCTCGAGCAATATAGCCCATGCCCCCCAAGTTCCAACCCAAACCAAAAATACCAGCCCCGACTTGGTGAGAAAAGGCATAGTCATTATCCCCGAGAAAATAAGTTCGGTACTTAGTCCCAATCCCTGTCCACATGTCGTCAATCACTGAGGTGGAGTAAGAAAGGGAAAGACCGGGGCTAATCCCGGCCGGGCCAGCCGGCAAGGCCAAGGGATAAGCAACACTGGCAGCGCCGTTAAAAACATCAGAAGTAAAGGCACTGACTGAAGGAAGATTCTGGACATCACTCTCCGGGCTTTCGTCACTAGCAGTAACCTCTTCAATGGCACCCAAGTCATCTTCAGGGATAATCACTTCCCCCGGGGGCAAAACCGGACTGTCGCCTGGATCCGACTCAGCTAAAGACTCAACCAGTAAAAGATAGTCGGCTTCAGTGACTTGACCATCATTATTAAAGTCATAGGCTAAGTCTTGGGTGTGCTGGGCTTCAAAAAAACCAACCAAGCTGGGCCTGACCAAACCAATTTTCCGACCAAATTGGCGGAAAAAAGGACTATTTCTCATTGTCAAGCCCGTGCCAACAAAGACAAGTAAAAACAAACCAATCAATATCAGCTTGCCCTTAGATTTGAAAAATGAAGATAGTTTTGGAAGATTAAAACGACCTTTCTTTGGTGAAGGCTGACTCTTCTCCCCAACTGAAGGTTCAGTAGTTAGGTTTTCCGGTCCGAAACTAAAGTTTTGAGGCAGATTTTCCATCAGATACAAAAAAGCCACTTTAACAGTGCAATATTTTAATAATGTCATGATCAATTAAAGCTTGTCAAGGGGCGTATTTAACCTGGAAAGACCAATTAACTGACTAAGTGTTGTTTGTCATAGTATTGAACCAATGTTATAATTTGAAATATTGAAGGCCGATCTCAAAAAGTCTTCTGTATCGGGGACTAGCGCCCCACACTACACTTACTTCGTGTCAAGAACTACGTTTTTGCCCACGAAGAGCGTGAGTACAGGGCAGGCAGTCGGTAGCGCGCGCCGTTCGGGTCGGCGAGGTCAAGTGGCCTGCCCCGCCGAATTGCTCCTTGAGCCGTGTACGAATAGTACCAAAAAGGCGAAAGGTAAAATTATGCGGGGTTCGCCACGTACCAGATCCGCCAACTGGCGGAACGGTACTGGCGCCCTATACTGTTCCGGCAAAGCCGGATCTAGTATACGGGCGAGTCCCGATTGTGAAGGAGTATTTCGGGGTGTAGCGCAGTCGGTAGCGCGCTGCGTTCGGGACGCAGAGGTCGCCGGTTCAAATCCGGCCACCCCGACTAGAAAATCGGATGGGGTTCAATTAACAAGGTTGACGGTTCGCCACGTACCAGATTCGCCTACTGGCGAAACGGTACATGGCGCCCTATACCGTTCCGGCAAAGCCGGATCTGGTATACGGGCGAATCCGGCCACCCCGACTAGAAAATCGGATGGGGTTCAATTAACAAGGTTGACGGTTCGCCACGTACCAGATTCGCCTACTGGCGAAACGGTACATGGCGCCCTATACCGTTCCGGCAAAGCCGGATCTGGTATACGGGCGAATCCGGCCACCCCGACTAGAAAATCAGGCCAATAATTTTCAAACCTTAGCTCTCTGAAGCTAATTCACACAACATATGCTATAATGAGATCAAGATGAGAATAATCGAGGCCCGGTGCGAAGAGCAACCCCAAAGTATTTCAATACAAATACCAGATGTAAAAGCAAGGAATTCCGGAATTGATAGAGATGGGCATATTACCCAATTACACGGATACTTTTCAGACGAGGAATACACAGAAAGTACCCCAGGGGAATGCATGTCTCAAGATGAATGTCGTCATGGGGAAGCATGTTCTGGTGAACCACATTTTATTGAAAGTTTAGGTCAAAACATTGTGGTCGTAACTCACTCGAGAAGAGTACCCCGAAAATATACCCTCTAAAATCATTAATCCTTTGTTGTCATTAATTAGTTTGCTATAATCCTTTACTGTTAATAGTTTAATATTCGTTTCTAATAGTCAACCGAAATTAATTCTTTAATCCCATGGTCACAATTTTCGATTCAAATCAAAACAGCCAGCCAGCCCCTCAGGTGCCTGAAATAAGCACCCCTCCTGAACCTAAGAAGACAACTAATCACCCTCTTGAAAAAGTTAAAACTCCTCCCCCACCTCCACCTGAAAAACCTTCTCCCAAAAAACCCGAGGATATCAAACCCTACACTCCAAATTTTGCCGAGCTCATTAAAACATACCAAGACTACTACCTAGACCTCGAGCTGGAAACAGAAACCGGGGCCATTTATGTCGATGAAATCGCTTCCAAGGTGGCCCGCTTCTACGAAAAGATCCGCAAAGTCGTTGACTGGAAAGAAAAGCACCTCGAAAGAAGGGCCGCTATCGAACGGATCTTGAAAAGAAAGTTTATCTCTGAAATCTCTGGTTTTGGCTTGATCCCGGATATAGACTCAGAGAAAATTGCCGAACCACTGGTGATGGAACTCATCAGGGCCGGCCATTTTCCCAATAATAAAATCCCCCGAAACAAGGTTGGCATCGTCAAAATAGTTTTAGACAAATATATTTATATTCTTAAAAAAAACCAGCCCAAGAAGGGTGTCAACGTCACCGGTAAAATCAAGAAAAAGTTTAGTCTCTATAACTGGATCACCGAAATTGCCGCCTGTGAAATCGAGGAAGTCTTAGAACCACCGATCAGGCAAAAAGCCTTGATTGAATTCATGGCCAATTCCATGGCAGAAAGGATTAAACTGGAACCAGATAACCTTCTTTCTGGAGAAGAAAAAACAATTCAAATTTATTTGGCTACCTACCGAACTCTTTTTCACCTTGATAGTCCGATCATTAGCTACTATCTTCTCAAATCTTACTGGCCACAGTGGAAACAGGCCCCGGTTGAGTTAATCCACCATGTTGCCAACAACATAAGTGAGGTTCAAAAGAAGATTGCCAGCGACCTTGAGCACCCGATGCGCAATAAGTTCTTCAGCCTCTGCGAAAAAATTGACACAGTTTTTCTGATCCTCGGCGACGTGCTTGATTCTTTTGCTAAAAACCCTGAAGATGCCTTCAAAAAATTAAAAGAAAAGAGTAAATTAATAGACCGATTAACCAAAGCCTATGACCTCAGGCTTTCGACTCTTAAAACTCGTCTTTTCAGGGCAGCCATCTACTCGACCCTTTCAATTTTTGTTGCTGGAGCTTTATCGCTCTTTATTTTTGAAGTCCCTTTGGCTAACTGGCTTTACGGTTCCTGGGAACCGTTGGCCATTGTCGTCGACCTGATGCTGCCAACCTTGATGATGGCCTTTTTGGTGATCATGATCAAAACCCCGAAGAAAAATAATTTTGAGAGGCTCACCAAAGAGGTTCAAAAAGTCGCTTACCAGCAAAAAAGAATCGATCTTTATGAAATCTTTGTCTCCCCTAAAAAAAGAAAATTCCTAAAAGGAGTTACCGGTGTTCTTTATCTGCTGGGAGCAGCCCTTTCCTTAGCACTGATTTTTTGGCTGTTTAAGCTCGCCCAAGTTCCACCGACATCCCTTTACATCGACACCGTTAACGTAGCGCTGGTTGTTTTTGCCGGTTTAGTTATCCGCCACCGCTCTAAGGAACTGACTGTCGAAGAAAAACCTTCTTTTTGGGAGTTCTCGCTGGACATTTTATCGGTCCCGATGGCTAAAATGGGCCAATGGCTTGCCAATAAATGGAAGGAATACAATGTCGTCAGCGTCTTTTTTACGACTCTGATAGATATGCCCTTTTCCAGTTTTGTCGAGTTTATTGAAGGCTGGCGCTCCTACTTAAATGAAAGAAAGACCGAAATTCACTAAAACCAAATTTCTAATTACTAATTTCTAAACAATACTACTCTCTTTCTTCAAGACTATATACCCAAAGATACTCGCCCTTGTCATAGTCAAAGACTTCATTTTTCTTGAAGATTAAATCCCTTTCTTTTTCAGCTGTTTCCTGACTATCTGAAGCATGGATAATATTGTGCTGGCCGCTCATCGATAAATCACCCCTGACCGAACCGGCCTCAGCTTCATTGCCTTTAGTCGTCCCACAAAGCCGGCGAACAGTCTTAATCGCCTCCAAGCCCTCCCAAAGCATGGCCACGATCGGCGCCGATTTCATAAACTTTTTAAGATCACCAAAAAACGGCTTATCTTTATGATGAACATACCAATCATCTAAAACTTCATCGGTCAGGCTCATCATTTTAATGGCCACTAGCTTCAAGCCCTTTCTTTCAAAGCGAGAAACAATTTCCCCCACTAGGCCTCTCTGCAAAGCATCTGGTTTAACTAAAACAACACTTTGTTCCATTTAATTCACCTCCTTATTTTATTTATTAAAAGTCTACAAGATCCAGCCCCGACGGACAATCATCAAAAATCAGTCTTGCCGGAGAACCTGAAATCAGAAATTCTTACCGGCGGGCAGAGGTTGGCTCCCCCACCCCAAGATGAAAGAGGCAATAGGTCTCGACCAACTTCGACAATGTTTTTGAGCATCCTGGGAATACTTTCAGTGAAACGTAGATTTTTAACCGGGGCGACTACCGCTCCATTCTTAATCAAAAACAAGCCGTCACGGGTCATGCCAGTCACTAACATCTGACCATAATGAACCGGACTCAAGTACCAAAATCGGGTCACCAGCAAGCCTTTTTTAACCTTACTGATCATTTGAGAAAGGCTTGACTTACCAGGCTTGACCACCAAATGAGAAACAAGGGGGCCAAAGGTATTGGGGGCTGGCAAGGCATGACCGGTGTTTTTCTTTTTATATTTACCAGCATAGTACGAATCATAAGCGATGTTCTTGATCACTCCATTTTCGACTATCGGCAATCTTTTTTTAGGCTGACCTTCATAGTCAAAGCTGGCAGGCAGGCCTCTTTTATCAAACGGATCATCGGTAATGGTTAGCTTGGGGCTAAAGACTTTTTTCCCAAGCCGGCCCTTAAAATAAGAAACATCTTCATGGTAAACCCGGGCGTTGGGCCCTAGCCAGGCAAAATAATCTAAAACTCCCTCAAAGGCCGCCGGCTCAAGGACGACTTCGTATTCGCCAGGATTGAGAGTTTGAGGATTTACGGATTTTAGGGCTTTTTGGACAGCTGTTTTGGCGACTTCTTTTTCCTGGATCTGGTCCAACTGCCAACCTAAATCAGAAGCATAACCACTGCCGCTCCCCAACCGGGCGCCGAATGGTGCCCGGCCCATGATAATCGCTGAAAGATTCGCCTCAGTTGAGGCTTGATAAGCCCAAACCCCTAAAGAATTACTGACCGCCATTTCCCCGGCCGAACGGTCCAGTTTGCCCGAAGCCACTAGTTTTTTGCCCCCAGCTTGATCAGTAACTACTTTGACTTTTCTAGCCAACTGCTTTGAAGTAGCCTTGGCTGTTTTTTCATCATATGTAAGAAAGGACCGTCCTTTCTTAGAGGCTGGTAGGCTTTTAAAACCCGGATCGTCCTTCTGAAAACGGCAAATTTCCATGGCCCGATTAACTAAGGCCTCCAAGCTAGTCTTATCTAGTTGATTACCGGAGGCCACCCCGATTTTTTTGCCGATCACCAAACGAACCTTGATCCAATTACCCAGCTGGCTGGTTGGCTGGTGAATGTATGAATTGGCGTAACGAATCGTGGTTGACTCACCACTACCAATAATTACTTCAGCCTGGTCAGCTTTTGACAAGCCTAAAACTTCCTGGCAAATTATCTCTAATTTCTTTTTTCCAATCATTTTTTTCAATTTCACCTCCGAGGAGTCAGATGTTTCACTCTGCCACCTCGCAGGTGTACTCTTTGTAAATGTTTTCTAACGGCGGCCAGGAAATATTTTAACTTTCCTAAACCTAGCCGGGCTGGTGCCGTGGCCAACAAACATTACCTGGCCCGGCTCGCCCTTACCGCAATTGGGTGTCCCATAAACTTTCCATGATTTTCTATTACAAACTGCATCACAGCTATTCCAAAACCTTGGGGTTAAGTCTGAATAAACCGGGTTTTTATAATACTTGCCCAGCTTTCCGTTCTTAACTTCCTGGGCCAGCTCGGTGCCAAACTGAAAATTGAGCCTTTTGTCATCAATACTCCAAGAACGATTGGTAGACAAAAATAAGCCTTTTTTGGTGTCTTTTATTAGGTCTTTTAAGGCCCATTTACCGGGCAGTAAGTTAATATTGGTCATCCTGATTAAAGGCAAGTGAGACCAAGACTGAGCCCGCATTGCACCGGTGACCGGCAAACCAAACTCATCAGCCGTTTCCCGACTGGTTAAATAACCGACAAATTTGCCTCTTTTAATCAGGTCAATTTTTTTAGCTACTACCCCCTCATCATCCCAACCATAAGTCCCCAACCCCCCTGGTACGGTCGCGTCAGCGACAATATTGACCTGTTTTGAACCATATTGATATTGATTGAGCTTATCGGGCGTTAAAAAGCTGGTCCCGGCATACCCTGCCTCAAAACCTAAGGCTCGATCCAGCTCTACCGGGTGACCACAGGATTCATGGACCTGCAAAGCCAGTTGATTGGAGTCGATAATGATATCAAACTCCCCTTCCGGGCAATTCTGGGCCGCCAGTAAATCAACTGCTTCTTTACCAATTCTAGGCGCGTTTCTCAGCAAATCCATCTCTTCAATCGCCTCCCAACCTTGAGTGGCGAATTGGCCCCGAAAAG
>JBHPGO010000028.1:0-11858 GCA_042570465.1 Patescibacteria group bacterium | reverse complement strand
CAAAGTAATCAGGAGAGCTAAGGCTAGCTTGCGGTGCTTGTTGGTGACAACCAAATAGACTAAAAAGCAGATAAAGAGAACCAGGAGAGCATTAAGAATGATGAGAAATTGCATAGCTAGTTTGTTTTATTCCTCTTTTCCAAATATTTCTTGCTGATGTAATTCATGTTCTTCTTTTGCAATTTCGATTAATTGACTCTTAACCTCTTGCCAACTTAGTTTTTTAGACTGTTCGAGCTTGTCTTTAAGATTATTTTCAAGCGAATCAAGGTCGGCCAACGAGGACTCAATTTCTTCCTCAGACAGATAGGTTTCGTCGGGACCCAGCAAGCCTTCAATCTCTTGCATTGAAGTAAGGGCAGTTCTTAGTTGATGCAATTGAAACAAATCATCAGATGAAAGCCCTGATTTTTCAGACAATTGTCCTAGTTCTCTTTCAGTATAGGTTTCTGAAAGAGCTGGCTCGATTTATTGTTCGATACCTTGCTGTTGTTCGGTCTTTTCCGTCATCAAAGTTAATTATAGCAGGATTGATTGTATGAGGGTACTAGAAGCGATAATAAATTATGGGACGTAGGCAATATTTAATGATTGATTGAAAAATTAAGAAACTTGGACTATTTAAATGAAAGAGTCCTTTAACTAGAGGACAAACGGAGCCTTTGATATTCTTGTGGTGTGATTGGCTCGGCAGTTTCGATAGCTTCAGAAAGCTCAAGTAACTGGGAGGGGCTAAAACAAGAAACCCAGCGGACTTGAGAATCGTCAACTGAATCAGGATTTTTCACAGTTTGCAGAGATAAAGCTGATTGAGCACCGTTCTTTGAAGGTTCATGGATTTCAATGAACAACCCACTTTTGCCAGGTTCTTGTGGGGGCCCCATGGAAGTTAGCCTTAAGACTGCCCCTTCACCGCCAGCTAAAGCAAAAAAAGCATGATAATGATTGTCTTCGGGTAAAAGACCATTGTCTACATTTCTATCAACCTGGTTTGAGAATAATCTAAATTGAACAGTTCCGACAAGGCTCTTTAAGGCGAGTGATAGCTCAGGTCTTAGAGCCATTTCTTGAGGGGTTTTCCGAGGACCATAGCTGAATTTTTCTTTTAGGCTCATAATGAATGAACTATAAACGAGCAGTATTTAAGAGTCAATGATTCAAATTTTTCTTGACTTAAGGTCTTGCATTAAAAAACATCTTAGATATATTTATTAGAAAATCAGTTTTTATGAAGGCGGATTAAACTTTTTATGAATTTCCTACCTATTTGAGGACTGCCCCTTCTCATTGAAATATATTTTGTATGCTATAATCAAGCGAAGTGAAGGTCAAAAAGAGAGCTCTTTTTTCGCTTTATCATCAAAAAAAGGCAGTATTTTACGCTCGACAACTTATCGCTTTGGGGTGGGAAGTTATCGCTACTCAGGAAACTTTTATCCTTTTTAAAAAAAATAATATTCCCGCCAAAAATATTTCTAATTTCTTAAAACTGAAGGCAAAATATCCTTTTCCACCAACACTTCATCCGGCTTTAGAGTTGGCTTTGACAACCAAACAAAAATCAACAATCGATTTAGTCTATGATACAACTTATCCTTTATCCAAGGGTAATGATGTTGGTGGACACACGCTTTTGGCCTTAGCAGCTAAAGGAAAAAGAATTGCAGTTTTTAATAATAAAGACATGGAGACAGTCTTAGATGAACTAGCTTCCAAGCAAAACAAAATTTCTTTTACTCTTCGTCGAGAATTGATCAATAAAGTTTATGCCAAAGTCAGCCGACATTATGCTTCTCTCATCAAAAACTCAAAATATGACAAGATTATAATTGGGAAAAGGAAAATGATGCTTTTGGAGGGCGAAAACCCCTACCAATCTCCCTCTGCATTTTTCCAAACAAAAAATAAAGGGCCATTAGACTTGGGCAATTTCCAAAAAGTTAGTGGCCTTTCGCCATGCTTTACCAATATGGCCGATTTTGATTCTATCATCCGAACTTTATGTCTGACCTCAGTCGCCTTTAACAAAAAGTATAAAAAAACTCCTTTTATTGTGGTCGCCGCTAAGCATGGTAATCCTTGTGGTTTGGCAGTTGATTGGAAGTCACCGAAAATTGCCATCGAAAAAGCTTTCTTTGGCAACCCCGTTGCCATTTTTGGTGGGGAACTAATCACCAACTTTTCCATCGACAGATCATTAGCAAAAATCCTGTATTCAAGTAAAAAGAAAGAAAAGTTATTGGGTAATTCCAGATGGGTATTAGACTTAATTGTGGCTCCAGATTTTGATCAGCCAGCCATTTCCCTTTTAGGCAAGCGCAAGATGACGAAAATATTTAAAAACAAACATTTGAAGCGGCCACATCTTCACAAAACAAAATGGCTATACAGAATGGTGCGTGGCGGATTTCTCCGCCAGCCGCCCTATCATTATATTTTAAATCTTAGTGAAAGCAAGGAAAATCTTTCCTTAAAAAACCAAGGTTTTTTGGACTGCCTAATCATTGCTTGGGCCAGTGCGTGGAGTTCGAATCATGGTGGCAATGAAGTGGCCATCGCTAAAAACAGAAAGCTTTTGGGAGTCGGCGGGGGACCTTCGACTATCGAAGCTTGTCGAATTGCTATTAACCGGGCCAATAGATTTACTAACAGTTTAAAAAAATCTGTTTTTGCCGCTGACGCTTTTTTCCCTTTCATCGATGCACCCCAAAAGCTAATCAAAGCCGGATGTGCTTATGGTCTCGTTCCTAAAGGTGGGATGAACGATGAATTAGTAAAAGAATGTTTTGCCAAAGCAAAAGTCAAAGTTTTCTATTTACCCCCACAATTTAGGGGGTTTTGCCGACATTAGGCAACTAGAAGGTAGGGTTTTCCTGCCAGTGTATAATTAAAAGTAATGAAGCTTGTTGGGTTATTGATCACCGCTACGATATTGGCCTTGCTTTTGGGTTGGTGGATTAACCTGACTCTGGAGAGGCAATAAAAGGATAGTCTTTATCGTGTTTGGGGATTTCAAGGGAGTTAGCCTCAACCTTTTTATCGGTAATCACAACTGAATGTCCAACTGGGTCTCTCAGGGGTTCGAAGCCATAACCTCCTCCAATAGCGGCTCCGACTCTGACTCTTTGAATGGTTTCCCCATCTGAGTTTCTTACGCCAATAGAATCAATTTTAGCGGTATGGAGATGACCACAAATAATGTGAGTTACTCTTGAATTTTCAAGAGGAATTATTTGTTTAAGAAGCGCTTCTTCATGGCCCATTAAGATTATCTTTTTACCTGACTTTAAGGCTTCTTGTATCAACTCTTTTTGAAGGGCCATATCTTTTTCAATTTGCCCAACAGTCTTTTTTAAATCACCTTCGCTATCTTTTACTTTCTTTTTCTCCCTCTCGTAAATCTTGAGCCAAATGCGACTAGCATAATTTGTGTTTAGAGCTAAAACTAAATTGTCGTCACCAACTTCCTGGCTAAAAATTTGGGAACCGTAAAGATCTCTTTCAAACTTTTCGCCGGTTATTCCTCGACTATAAACATCGCCATCATGAGTTCCTTTAAGCATTGCCATAAAAATATTGGCTTCCTGGTCCTCGCCTGATGCTTCGGCAGATATTTCTTCGGCCTTTCTCCTAAATACTTCATACTCAATCGCTGTTAGGGCGATGTCACCCATACAGGCCTCTGTATTGCTTCTATCTCCCATGTCAAAAATTGCTATTGCCATTTTATTTCTTGAAGAATCCTTAGGCTTAGAAGGTAATTGTTGAGGAAGAGCTTTTAAAACAGCATTCATCACAGAATAATATCCCTGGAGTCTTTTAATCGGCTTGACTTCAAGAGGCCAATTTTTTCCCTTTAACCGCTGGCGAATAGTTTGAAAGCCAATTGCTTGAATCTTTTGATAAACTGGACTTCGGTTTTCTATTGCTTTTTCAGGATTGCTTCCTGAGAAATGAAGATCTCCAACAACAAACATTAATAATTCATCAATTTCACCAAAAGGGTTTCTTTCTGAAGAGGCTAGTCGTCCATTTTCTCGAGCTTGTTCAGTAATATCTCTTGCTTCTTTAACAACCGGAAGGTCTTGCTCTTCGATTTGCTTCAAGTCATCTTCTGGATCAGGATTAAGCCGTCGATGAAAGTGATCTGGTGGCCATTTTCTATCGAATTCGATAGCCCATCCAATGGCTTTGTCTGAAAAAGACCCTTCGGTCTGAATATTTTTGTCCTCTGCCATTCTTTCTCCTATAGAGATTCTACCAATTCGGGCAAGCTTAGTCCACCTTTGGTAGGAATACACCTTCCAGGAGGAATACACCGGAATACACCTTCCAGGTGTCCTAGGTTGGCACCTACCTATTAATTTGGCAGGGACGGGGCTAAAAAAGTATGTTATTAAGACCCAATATGCCACTATCTTTTTATACTTGAGCTTGGACGTAGAATTTCAGAAAGTTCCATTAGAAAATAGCCTGAAATTAGGCCTGGTTATCAAGCCATTTAAGCCCCGTCCCTGCTAAACTGCTAAATAAAACCAAATCAGACAAACGTTTTTTAAAAACTGTAACCGATACCCGGTGTCTAAAACCTGGCACCGGTCAGCGAAGCCTGACAAGAACAAGAAGTTTTTCGAGGCCAGTCTGCAATCATTTTCAAAATTAATTTTTTAGCTTGGGTAACATTTTTTTTAAAAACCCTGATCACTTCTTCCAGAGAAACCGGTTCGGTCTTAGTTGAAACAATCAGGCCGGCGTCATAGTCAGTCACGATGGCAATAGCACAATAGCAAATTTCTTTCTCTCTGGCTAAAGCAATCTCGGGATATTCGGTCATATTAACTACCTGCCAACCCATTTGGGTAAACCAAACAGATTCGGCGGCTGTTGAAAACCGCGGTCCTTGGATAACCACCACTGTCCCTCTAGGATGATAGGAAATCCCCAAGTTTTTTAAAGACTTGACTGTTAGTCTTCTCAACTGAGGACAATAGGGAAAGGCGGTCGAAACATGGGTGACAATTTGGCCGTCATAAAAAGTGTCAACCCTTCCTTTAGTCCGATCAACAAATTGATCCAAAACCATAAAGTCCCCGGGCTTAACGTCTTTTTGCAAAGAACCGACTGCATGGGAGGTGAGAATTCTGGAAACCCCCAGCTGCTTTAAGGCCCAAATATTGGCCCGATAGTTTATTTGATGTGGTGGGAGGTGATGATCTTTATGATGGCGCGGTAAAAAGGCTACCTGACGATTCTTGATTCGTCCTAAGGAAATTTTGTCTGACGGTGGGCCATAAGGAGTCTCGACCTTGATCTCCCTTAAGCCAGTGGCTAGATCATAAAAACCGGAGCCACCAATAATCCCAATCTCGGCTTGGTTAGTTTTTTTCATCGGGTTCTTCTTCAAAAACCGGCAGGTTTCCTAAACTGATCACTTGGGACCATTTTTCAGGATCACCTTCAGTAAAAACTGCCGCTTCAGCCACCACCTTGGCTTCGGCTTTTTCCATTAGTTTCCTTAAACCCTTTAAGGTTGAGCCAGTGGAAACAACGTCATCCACTAAAATCACTTTTTTACCCTTTAAAGTGGTCCTGTCTTTACCGTCCAGCCAAATGGTTTGGGGCTTACCGGTTGTGATCGAAACCACCTTTTGATTGAGAGAATTGACCATATAGGGTTTTTTAATCTTTCGAGTCACAATGTAGGGAATCTTCATAATCTTCGACAGTTCAAAAGCTAAAGGAATGCTTTTCACTTCCGGGGTCACTAAAATTTCGGCGGCGGCGGGAAGTTTATCGGCCAAAGCTTCAGCTGATTTCTCCACCACTTCAGTGTCTCCTAAAATATTAAAAATGGCAATTTTGACCCCCGGAGCGACTTCAAAAAGAGGCAAGTCACGCTGAAGGCCATTAATTACAACTTGAAAATAAGGATCACTATACTGAGGGCTTTTTTTAGCCATTGCTACCTCACTTTAATATATTTTACGATAAATGTGAAGGCTTAATAGGTATACATCTTCCAGGTGTTCTGGGTCCGCCTCGGATCGACCCGAGTCGAGACGGGTCCGCCTCACAAAAAGTATGCTATTAGGGCCTAGTATGCACTATAATGTAATTAAGAAAGTTCCTTTAGAAGATAGCCTCAAATTAGGCCTGATTATCAAGCCATTTAAGCCCCGTTCCTACTAACTACTAACTAACTTTTGTGCAGGTGTTATACTGGTTAATTAATGAAACCCAAACCTACTCTAGCCGGGAAAAAGATTTTAATTATTCATTTTCGCGTCGGAAGAACTGATGGTGTTTCCTTGCAGATATCGGCTTATCAGGAAATACTAAAAAACAAAGGAGCAACAGTAAAACTTTGTGCTGGTCCATTTAGCAAACGCGCTGATTTTGTCGTCAAAAACTTAGAGAATCAACTTGATCCAAATATTTTTGCTCTTAATAAGCAGGCTTTTGGTGGTCAGAAAAGATTTAAAAATGATGATGAATTTGAAAAAGAATTCAAACGACAACAGCAAATTTTAGAAAAAGAGCTTATTAAGGTAATTAATAAATTTAGACCTGATTATCTTATTGTTTCTAATCTCTTTTCGGTCGGAGAGAATCTGTCAGCTGCTGGAGCCCTGACAAGAGCATTGGATCGATCACCTGTACCTACTTTGGCTATGAACCATGACTTTTACTGGGAAGAGGTTCGTTATAAAAAACCCGCTTACAAAATTATTGAAAAGCAACTAGAGGAATATTTCCCACCCAAAAGAGACTTTATTAAAGTTGCTTGTATTAATTCTTTGGCTCAAAAGAAGCTTTATAAAAAGAAAAAGATAAAATCATATTTATTTCCAGATACTTTTAATTTTGACCAACCTCTTTGGAAAAAAGAAAGGTTTAATAATGACATACTTGATGATTGGGGAGTAAAGACAAACGATCTAGTTATTTTACAAGCTACCCGAATAGTCAGAAGGAAAAATATTGAGCTGGCAATTGATCTTGTAGAAAGACTGTCTCAAACAGACTATCTCCAAAAACTAGCTTCAAAAACAACTTATCGTCAAAGTCAGTTTAATCCTAACAAAAACAAACTTTGGTTGGTTTTACCTGGATATGCTGAAAGGGAGCATGAAAACTATCTAAAATCACTTTTAGTCTATTCTAAAAAGAAAAAGGTTAACCTTTGTTTATTAACTGATCGGATTGGAGCCTATCGTATTAATAAAGCCAGTAAGAAACAATATTCTCTTTGGGATGTTTACCCATTTGCTGACATAGTTACTTTCCCTAGTGGGTTTGAGGGTTTTGGAAATCAATTCCTAGAGGCTGTCTTTGCTAAAAAACCAGTTGTAGTTTTCGAATATCCAGTATTTGAAACTGATATTAAACCAAAAGGTTTTGAAATTATTAGTCTTGGAGATAAAAAAAGATTTAATTCACAAGGTTGGGTCAAACTTCCTAAGGAAAAATTAGAACAAGCTACTAAAGAAATTTACAAAATATTAACTTCACCTAAACAGTATAAACAAGTAACAGAAAAAAACTTCAATTTGGCAAAAAAGTTATACTCTTATAAAAAAGCGGGTAGGCTTCTTGAAAAAATCCTCCTGAGTCTTGCTTAATTAATACAGTTTTTTTATTGGCTGGCGAGAGTTACTCAAGGACACACTCAGACACTCAGACACACTAAGGGACCATACTAAGGGACGGGGCTCAAAAAGTGTGCTATTAAGACCCAATATGCCACTATCTTTTTAGGCTTGACCTTGGACGTAAAATTAAGAAAGTTCCTTTAGAAGATAGCCTCAGATTAGGCCTGATTATCAAGCCATTTAAGCCCCGTCCCGTTAGTAACAAAATTAAGCCATCTGAGGTGTTGGAGGATACTGGTACACACCAATTAGTGGAATATCTATAGCAGGAACTAACACTTTCTTCTCAGAAGTGTTAGTAGACAAGCCTGTGCGTTTACATATTTCTTTTATGATTATTCTAATTAGTTTCTTTGCTTCAATTTCATTTTCCTTAATTAACGGATTCCAATCCAACCCCGGTCCGGTGTTTGCTTCCAGAAAATAAATATTGCCGTCATTGCTAATAACGAAATCGAGGGCATATATAGAACTTTTATTATTCAAAATCTTGGCGATATTATTAGAAACGGCAGTTATTTTCAAGGGAACTTTGTTTTTGGAGATATATTTTAGTGACCCGCCTGCATGCTCATTGCATATAAAGCTTCCTTTTTTTGCAATTCTTATGTATGTTTGAATAATTTTTTGCCCTAAATATACCAGCCTTATGTCGGTCGGTCTGGAGGAGTTTTGGAAGCAAAAACCTTTATCAAATTTCACAAAGGGTTGGATAATAAAAGATACACTTTTACGCCTTTTAACTAAGGCAAGCATTTTTTCAGTCTGA
The DNA here is from genome assembly GCA_042570465.1 of Patescibacteria group bacterium. Lineage (GTDB taxonomy): Bacteria > Patescibacteriota > Microgenomatia > PFEM01 > JBHPGO01 > JBHPGO01. Next base: position 3,437 of record JBHPGO010000028.1, on the reverse strand, counting down.
TCGTTACCAAACTTGTAAATATTTAACCCTCCGGCCCCAAATCTATTCTTCACTACAACCTCTTCTGAGAAGTCACTTTTGTTCTGATGTTTAGCCATTTTTTCCTTTAGGAGTTTCTGCGCCTCAATAAGCCCCTGTCTTGTCCTCTCTCTTATGGTTGCGGTGGGGATGGAAAAACCATTTAGCGCTTCGTAGGTTTTTTGCTTATCAAAACAAAGATCAAAAAGGTGTGGATCGCTAAACGACCTAGTTCGTTTTGAAGAAAAAAGTAAATTGCGCTGTATTTTTTTGCTTTTACTTGTTGGGGATAATTTATCAAAAATGAGTTTTGAAAAGCCTGTTTTTTGGACCTTTATCCAAGCATTGTTTTTAAAAAGCCAATAGCTTCTGACTAAACCTGCACCGACAATATCAGCCGATGTCGTAAAGGCCGCTTTTAAATTATTTTTTCGACAGGTTTTTAGAAAGTAACCGTAAGCCAGATTGTAACTTTCGTTATTAGGCCTTTTAGGAAAAGGCGCGTTGATAGCTCCAGACACAGAACTTGCACTATTGGCAAGTTTTTCAGAGTAAACAATTAATACGTCAAAATTGGTAATTTTACCCATAAAGTACTTTTATCTACAAACGTAAATTTTTTTCTTAAGAGAGAAAAAGAAGAATCTTAAGTGGACAGCAGACTATATTATATACTTTTTTAGACTTTAATGAAAGAAAAAGACGGGAATTTACGTAATTTTCAAAGAAAGTTAGGTTATAGGAGCTCCAATGTGACTGAGCACTAGCGGTAATTTTCAAGGCTAAATTTCTTGGCTGACGCTTTAAAAAATTGTCGAACTGTATCGTGCTAGCTCTTTTTGTCGAGGTTAACCACCATTTGAGGCAAGGGTAGTTCCACATTTTCTTTTCTTAACCCCTTGTCCAGCCTTTTGATCAGCTCATGAGTGATTCGACCACGGTTGGCAGGATTCGAGATCACAAAAAGAGCCTCCAAATCGATGGTGAAGTCTCCAAATTTTCGATAACGAATCCTAGGACTCGGAACTTTAAGAACTTCCGGATGACTTTTAAGAATTTTGACAATAATTTTTTCAGACTTATCTAAATCTGTTCCTGGAGCAATTCCCAAAGGAACCCTGACCCTAAGCTTACCATCCAATCCTGTTTCATTAATGACCGCCTTAGTGGTCATCACTGAATTTGGGACCGTCAAAAGAACGTCGTCCCTAGTTCGTATCTTGGTGCTTCTGATACCAATTTCAATGACTTCTCCTCGATATTTATCGTCAATAATTACATAGTCTTTTACCGAATAGGGCTTATCTAAAAAGACCGAAATACCACCAAAGAGATTCGAAACCGTGTCTTTGGCCGCAAAAGCGATCGCAAAACCAGCGATTCCGGCCGAAGCTAAAAGAGGGGTGATATCAATTTTCCAAATCTCAAAGGTGAGAATGAGCATAATGGTAAATGACACTAATTTGGAGATGGTTTTTAAAAACGGAATGATATTAATAATTCTTTTGCGATCCCTTTGATGTTCTCCTATCCCAATAATCAATATTGTTGCTACTTTGAGTGTGGCCAAAGCCCAAACAATAACTGCCGCAGTTTTAAGTAGGTTTGAAACGAGACCAAAATAGTTTTTTGGAATATTAAAATTATTTAGAAAAATGTAGCCGCCGGCAAGAATGATGGACCAAAAGACTGGATTTTCAAGAGACTTAATAATCTCGTCATCAATAACGGTTTTGGTTTTTTTGAGCAAAGCTTTTAATAATTGCCCAAAGACAATTTTTACTAACCAGGCAATGATGATCGTACAAGATAGAACTAAAAGAGACTGCAATATGTTGTCTGGATTTGATAAGTTAGTCATCTTTTAGAATATAACACAGAAAGAGACTTATGTGAATGAAATTCAGTTTTGCTGGGAACCGTTTCTTGCCTGCCAAGTTTGACTTGGCGAAGCTTTTGAAAGGGATTCACGGTGGGTGAAATCGAATGTACACTGTTCGAACCCATTTTATAACTGTAAAACAGTTATATATTAATATTTCCTTGAAGAATCTATGAAGTATTTGAACAATGACTGAGTAGCTTTCATTCTCTCTGGGTGAAATTGTGTAGTGATAATTTTTCCATCCACACTTTCTAAAGTTTCCACATATTTTTCTTTTGAAAACATAGAAGCTCTGAATTTATTACCCAAACAGTCTTTGTTATATAAAACGCATTGCTTATGAGAAGAGTTAACCTTGGCCTTTTTACTATTTAATATTTTTGCAATATGAGTGTCAGGAACACAAGAAAGCGAATGTACAGTTTTGTAATGATCCTTTTTAAATTCGGTGAGTTTTAAACCCAAATAGGTAGCTAACATTTGGTGGCCACGACATATCCCAAGGATTGATTTGCCGTTATTAATAGCGGCAATAAGTAGGGTTTTTTCCCAGTGATAACGTACGCTACTTTGAGCCTTTAAGCTTACCTTTTGCTTATAATGAAATTTATGATTATTTGTTGCCACCCCACCACCTCCGGAAAATAAAAAACCATCGAGACTATCGATATAATTTTTAATCAATTCATTATATTTTTCAGTAGAACTTGAAGAGATTACTGGGATTAAATAAGGTCTACCTCCATTTTTCACAATTGCCCTGACGTAAGTGTTCGGTAGAAATACATACTTTCTTGGAATATAGGAACAAGTGATTCCAATTTTCGTGATATATCTACTCATACTATTTAATTAACATTAACCTTAATATCGTTCTTTTTTAATAAACGTCTAACTATATTCTAACAGAAGTAATCTTGTAATCTAAATAATTTCCAAAATAATAGTCTCTGACAAAGTTTGCTAGTCTCTGCATAACTCCTAAAACCAAACATGCGTACAAATGTGCTGCGAACCGTGTATTTATGAGATTTATGAGTGTAAAAGTTCATTTCTTAATTCGAGCCTTAGCTGTATATTTCTTTTCTATGTCCGACCCTTAAGATAACAATTTTATTGTTATCAACATCAAAAACAACTCGGTAGTTTCCAATTCGCCAACGATATGACCCTAAAGATGGTTTAATAAGCTTTCTTGAATAGAAAAAAGGTTTTGAGTGGTAGAGATCAATCTTTTTTTTGACTTTCTTTTTGGCAATCCGGTCAAGTTTTTGAATATCTTTAACAGCGGTTTTGGAGTAGAGAAGCTTATACTTCGCCGAAGACTTGCTCATGAGAAAACACTTCTCCTTTTTTATATTCTTTTCTTGCTTTTTTGATACTGTTTAAATATTTTTTATTAGCCAAGGCCAACAAGTCTTCGAACAGCTCAATGTTAACAAGAACAGAATCAACCTCGCCTCTTTTAGAAACAAGTAAATAGTCCTTCTTTTTAGAGACCTCGTTGATGGCATCGGCCAGATTATTTCTTAAA
>JBHPGO010000027.1:0-12215 GCA_042570465.1 Patescibacteria group bacterium | reverse complement strand
AAATGATGAGCGTTGCGATTGTCCGCAAGTCTTTTATGAGTTAGAGTCTTATGCTGATCGGCCGGTCGGAGAAATTCGGAAAGAAAGAAAGGGAATTATTGGCCCCTTAATGCACTCAATTTTACTGAACATGATGGGTTCGCCCCGAAAGAAGTGGCCATTGTTTTTTAACGTGGCCTGGAAAGACCTTCAGGAAAAACACATTCTTCTTTACTTTTTTGATGAAGAGTTTCAAGAGGCGGTCGAGGTGCTAAACGCCGGTGGGAGAATAAAAGAAACAGAGGCAGATTACCTTCATGTCAATGACTGTAATTTTGGCGGGGCCAAGTCAAACATGTATATCCAAGAAGAAGTTACCCAAAAAATTGAAGTGGCCCAAGACGGAACAGTCACTAAAAAAGTGACCATTGATTTTAGGAATCCAGCTCCGCCTTCAGATTGTAATTTGGAAAGAGGCGAGCTTTGTCTTAATGGTTTGTACCGTGATTGGTTTAGGCTCTATGTGCCCGAAGGAAGTGAATTATTGGAAGCAACTGGTTCAGAAGTCGAGGTAGTGACCTACGAAGAGCTAGGAAAGACAGTTTTTGAGGCTTTTTACGGAGACGAGGCTCCCCTAAGGCCCCAGGGCAAGTCTCAACTTTCTTTTCGATATCGACTACCTTTTAAGATTAATCAGGGGGAAAGCTACGAATTACTCATTCAAAAGCAACCGGGAAGCAAGAATCACGATTACATCGTTGATTTTAATGGTCAGGAAGAAAGCTTCATTCTCGACTCAGATAAAGAACTTCAATTTAAGAATTAGGAATGTATTCTCAAGACACACCGGGGGCGTGCGAATGCATTCTCCCGGTGTGGAGAAGAAATTTAATCACACCTTCCAGGAGTCAAAGCACCTGGAAGGTGAAAGAAGGCAATGAAAAAAACTTATAAAACCGAAGGTATTGTCTTGAAGCATATAAATTTTGGTGAGGCAGATCGGATTTTAACGGTTTTCACCAAGCATTATGGGAAAGTGAAAGCCATGGCCAAAGGGGTCAGAAGGGTTACTTCTCGCAAGGGGGGAAACCTTGAAACCTTTAATCAGGTCACTTTGTTTTTTGTGAAAGGGAAGAATATTGATATTGTCACCGAGGCGACGGCGATTAACACCTTTTCAGGTCTTAGAAACGGTCTTTTTGAAACTGGCCTGGCTTTTTATTTTTGTGAATTGGTCGATAAATTAACTCCGGAAAGTCAAGCTAATCAAAATGTTTTTGAGCTTTTAGTGGAGTCGCTGGGAAAAATTGGTAAAACTAAGCCGATTGTCTTGGTCAGAAATTTTGAAGAGGAGTTACTTAAGGAATTGGGGTTTGGGGTGCCGTTGAGTTTAAAGAGTCATCAAGGAAGTTTAAAGGATTATATTGAAACCATTACGGAAAAAGAAATTAAGACACCAAAAGTGTTAAAAAGGCTCTAGGTATGCTATAATTTAGGTCAAGATTGTTAGAAAGTAATAGTTGTTTTTGAAAAGTTCGCATATAATACATTTTTATGCACTTATTAGGTAAAACACTTCGCCTATACACTAGTTAGCCAAAATGCGCTTCGCGCATTTTGAAAATTCAAAGGTATTTTGGCTAACGTGCGCGAGTACCTCGCCGTCAGACTCGTGCGCGAAAGCGCACTTCGTCTAACAGCGAGTATACGACGCTACGCTAAATTTATTTTCCAAAAAGTAAACTTTTTGATAAAATAAACTTCGCATACTCGCGCACGTTAGGCGAAATTAATTTATTTTTCTTCCAGAACCTATGGCAATTTATTCAAAAAGACTTGGTGATATAAAAGATGAACAATTACAAAAGGCTTTAGATAAATTTAAGCTAGGCAAGTTAGTCAAAGCTGAAAAAGTACCTTTTGGAAACTTTGGGCAAAACATTTTTGTTCATAGTGACAAGGGCGAATTTGTTTTAAGAGGCTGTCCTCATAATCCTCATCAATTTGAGAGTGAGAAATTCATTGTTGATTTAATTCACCAAAACACCAAAGTACCAGTACCATTTCCTTATTTATACGATGATGGGGATGATATATTTGGCTGGAGTTATATCCTTATGTCAAAAATGCCTGGTATTCAATTAGCCGATTTAGATGTTCAAGCAAAATTATCTCCAGTAGATAAACAAGGCATTGCCGTAGCTATGGCAAAAAATCTTCTTGAGTTGCACAGACTCACTTGGGAATTTCCCGGAGAATACGATCCGCAAAATAAGACTATTAAGCCCTTCAAAGAAGATTTTTTTACTGTTATTAAGAATCGGCTAATTAATTTTGTAGACAAGTCTATGACGCATAATAATTGCACCACAAAAAAGGATAAAACTTGGCTTGAGGGTTTAATAAAGGATGGAGAAAAAGCAATTAAGTTAGATTTTACTCCAGCAATTATTATGCAGGATTACAAACAAGGAAATACTGTTGCAATCAAAGAGGGTGGTGAATGGAGAATATCAGGCATTTTTGATCTGCAAGAGTGGTACTTTGGTGACAGTGAAATAGACTTGTACAGGACAGCCTCTTGTTATGTTGATGATAAGGATTTTGATTGTCTTGGCGTTTATCTAAATACTTACCTTAAACAAAAACAAATTCGCCCTGGACTCAAGAAAAGGTTGCCAGTTTATGTAATGCTGGATCGCATGATCATTTGGGAGTGGGCTCAAAGAAACAAAAACGTTTGGTGGGATAAAAGTTTGACTTTAAGACAATGGGGTGAGCCTTTTGTAGTAAAGATATTAGAAACAGTAAAAAAAGAAAAATAAATCAACTCAAAGGGTCGTTGCACTTTCGCTCCCTTTGGTCGCTCACCCTCGCCTAACACGGTATATGGAGCTGGATCGCCCAAATCAGGCGATTTTTCGGGGCTAATCAATTATAAAATCACCTGACTTCCCATATACCGAAACGTTGTCCGAAATATAGCTTGATCAACTGGATTTAAAAAAAGTTTGGCAATCCATGACTAAAAATGCAAACTACGATTTTTATTGTGAAGAGGCCTTCTCAGGCAGGACTCCTATCAAAAAGCTTTACGAATCGGAAACTGTTTTAGCGTTTCATCACACAAAACCGTCTTATGAGGTTCATGTGGTTATCGTTCCTAAAGAACATATCCCAAGTCTTTTGGATATTTCCGATCGACACAATAAAATCGTAAGCGAAATTTTCGCTGTGGCCAGAGACATTGCCAAAACGATGGATTACAAGAATAAAGGTGTTCGATTACTATCGAATCTTGGTAAGTTTCAAGACAGCCCACATTTGCATTTTCATCTAGTCCAAGGAGAAAGAATTAAATAACCAAAAGGATCAAGCTATACTTCTCCGTTCGTTTCTCTCACTTCGACCACTCTGCGTTTTCGCTCATTTCTAACCAATCATTCGCTCAGGTCGGACAACACGGTATATACGGTTCGGAATTCAGCTTATTCCTCACCCAATTTCCTTGATTGTTGTATAATCTATTTTAACAATCGGTAAGTTTCCGCCAAAGGCGGACAGGCGCATATACCGAAACGTTATATGAAATTTTGTTCAAAATGACAGAAAGAGTGATTGATAAGCAATTATTTAACGACTGGGTTAGGAATAGAGCTGATCATATGGAGTTTCCTAGTGGAGTACCAATGGGAGTCTCGGATAAGTTCCTTTTCAGACGAACAGCAGAGGAAATGGTTGATTGGTTGATGGGTGATCCAAGCCTCACTCCCGAAGAAGCTGTTTTGGACGGTGTAGTAGAAGCGACGCGTGAATTTCCAAAACGGTATAAATAATTCCTCATTTTGAGCAAAACTCCTCGCTTCGCTCGACCACATTGCATTCTCACTCATTTTTGAATCTTATTCGTTCGGGTCACTTAACACGGTATATCTGGCTCGGATCTTGCAGATCCTCGACCGATATTGAAAAAATGCTATAGGGTGTGGTATACTTAATTTGATGAGAGAAGTAAAAAAAAGTCAAATAACTATCGTTAACCCACCTTACGGTGAATGGACCATTAATCCTAAAGATCAGTTTTGTGACCGGAGCCCAAGCCCAGGGCCTCGTTATTATCTCGAACACAGAGGTCCTGGACCGACAATTATCAATCCACTTGGAGAGCCTTTTGGTTTGACGCTTATGGTTCAAGGAAGCTGAGTATTTAGGATATCTTTAATACATATTAATGTTAGTAGTTATTAACGAGATAGTAAAAGGAATAAAATGCTTGAAAGATTTAGGCTGAAACTTTGCTCAACTGCACAACTCGAAGAGGCTCTTTGTCAGGCCAGAAGAGAGAGCGCTCCTATGATGCTAGGGGGGGGAAGGAGTGGGCACACAAGCTCAAGAGAAGCAGCCGTGATCGCAGAAATGCATTCAAGAGATAGGTATCAAGTTCCACTAACACCCAAAAGTATTGCTGAAGTTAGCGATTGAATATATATTTACCCACCCCCGGCCTGCCCGATTAAATACGAACAAAGTGAGTTTTTGACGGGGGCATGTTAGGTAGGCACACAAGATTTTTTTTCCAAAATCAGACTTTTGATCTATTAATCTCTACTGATTTAAGTCAAAAAGTGATTCAGCTTTCATTTATCATTTTCACCAATCAGTTTGACTTCCAGGCTCCGGTTAGACTATCATTAAAAGCATGGCAGACCTAATGAACAAGATCATTAGCCTTAGCAAGCGCAAGGGGTTTGTTTATCAAAACTCCAGTATTTATGGTGGTGTTCAGGGTTTTTATGATTTTGGACCTCTGGGAGTGGAGCTTAAAAACAACATTAAAAAGCAGTGGTGGCAGGAAATTGTAACCAATCGGGAAGATGTCTATGGGATTGACGGGGCAATTATTACTCACCCTAAAGTTTGGGAGGCTTCAGGCCACGTTGAGGCTTTTACTGACCCGATGACCGATTGCAAAAAGTGTAAAAAGCGTTTTCGGGCTGATCATCTGGTTGAAGAAATGGAACTAGAAGAGTCAGGGGCAGCTGATGAAGATTTTGTCAAAAAGCTAAATAAATCTTTAATAAATGTTAAATGCCCAAAGTGCGATGGAGAGTTAACCGAAGCCCGGCGTTTTAACCTGATGGTTGAGGTTGGTTTGGGGGTTGTCGAGGGTGAAAAAAGAAAAACATACTTGCGGGGTGAGGCTTGCCAAACAATTTATCTTAATTACGAGAATATTTTAAATTCTTTTTCACCAAAAATTCCTTTTGGAATTGCCCAGATCGGTAAAGCTTTCAGAAACGAAATCACTCCAAAAAACTTCTTGTATCGCCAGCGAGAATTTGAGCAATGGGATGTCCAATATTTTGTTAACCCCAAAGAAATGGAAAAATGGTATGAATATTGGAAAAAAGAAAGAATGAAGTGGTACCAGGGATTGATTAACAATAAGAAAAATATCAGGTTCCGGCAGCACGAAAAAGATGAGCTGGCTCACTACGCCAAGGTCGCTTATGATATTGAATACAAAACTCCTTTTGGTTGGAAAGAGTGGGAGGGGGTTCATTGGCGAGGTGATTGGGATCTGTCTCGTCACTCAAAATATTCCGGGAAAGACTTTACTTATACCGATCCAATGACAAAAGAAAAGTTTCTTCCTTGGATTGTGGAGACTTCCGGTGGGGTAGACCGGACCTTTTTGTTTTTGATGCTGGACGCTTACCATGAAGAAAAAGACAAAAAAGGAACTCGGGTAGTTTTACGCCTTAATGCCAAGGTTGCCCCCTATAAAGTGGCTGTTTTTCCACTGTTGGCTAATAAGCCAGAGCTTGTTAAGGAAGCTCGAAAAATTTATCAAGAACTGAAGAAAAAGTTTGTTGTGGCCTGGGATGATATCGGCAATATCGGCAAACGTTATCGCCGCCAAGACGAAATCGGTACCCCCTGGTGCGTAACGATTGATTTTGATACCCTAAAAGACAAAGCGGTCACTATCCGCGACCGTGATACAATGAAACAAGAAAGAGTTAAAGTTAGTCAACTTAACGATTATTTTCAAAATAAACTCAAATAATTAATAATATTACTAAACCGTAATTTAGAGGCTTATGGTCTAGGTTTTTGAAATATTTAGTTAAAAATATTGCCAAATAGGCACTGCGATACGGCGCCGTATCGCAGTCAGTTTAGTTACTAATTTAATGAAAAAATACTCTTTAATCGCTATTGCCGTTGTTTTGATTTTGGTTGGTTTAGGGGCTGGGGGATATTTCTTATTGTTTAAAGATAGGGGAGAAGAAGGGCCGGTTGAACCGCCAAAGCAGGAAGGAAAGCTGATCGAGACCACCTTGGCAGAGCGTCCTTACGTTTCCCTAACTCCAAGGGCCGATGGTAAAGAATTTACTTTGGCAATTTCTCGAATTAAAAATGTCGAAACGATTGAATATGAATTGGTTTATTTAGCTGGTGATCGATCCAGCGGTGTTATTGGTTCGATTGATTATAAGGGTGAAGAAAGTTTGTCTCGTGATTTGCTTTTGGGGACTTGCTCAAGAAATGTTTGTAAATATGATGAGGGAGTCGAAGAAGGAACTTTAACCCTAATATTTCGCTCTGAAGAAGGGGTGAGGAAATTTACCAGTGATTTTCACCTCCAGCAGGGGGAGGATGAATTAATTTCTCAAGACGGAAGTTTTTCCATCAGCGCGAATTTCCCAGCCTCGTCTTATTACCTGACGATGAGTACCATCGGCCTACCGGCTGAATTTGATAAAAAAGTGGTTATGGGGCCCTACGGAGTTTTTACTGCCGGGAGCCAAACGGTTAAAGCGGCTGAGGTTGGCTTGAGTTTTGAGGCACAGACCTCGCCTGTGGAGATTTATGCCTGGCCGGGAGACGATTGGGAAATGGTCGACGATTCAGTGGTTGAAGACAATGAAATTTCTGCCGAAACAGATAAATTAATGACTTTTCTTGTCTCCGCTTCAGAGGTAGCTGAATAAACTAATTTTTCTTCTTGTTTTTCCATATCTTTTGATGTTTTTAAGCTTTTTTCATGCTATTGATTTTTACTCCTTGCTGATTAATTTCCAACGAATTTATAAGCTAACAGGATCTCGGGGTTGGTGACCAAGCTATGTTGGGGCTTGACCCGCTAATCTTAGCATTCGGCTTTAAGTATTATTCATACACGCCTCATGCAGCGATTTATGACGGGTCTGCGAGCCAAATTATATTTTAATTTGACTCTTGACAAACTGTCTCAAAATGCTTCAAAATGGAGATAACTGTAGAAAAGTGTCTAAAAAAGGAGAATTTCAGGCATGCTTTTAGGAACCTATCGGCCAAATTTAATTAGTAAGAATCGACTAGCCCTGCCAATGAAGCTTCGCAAGGAAGTAACCGGGAAGCGCTTAGTTTTAGCGATCGGTTTTGATAAGTGTATTTTGGGTTTTGAAGAGAAAAAATGGCAAGAAGTAACTGCTTCTGATCTTTCTCGGCCGATTTCTGACCCAGAGGGCAGAGATTTGCGGCGCAAAATGTTTTCCGGAGCGACCGTCATTGAGCTTGGAGTCCAGGGAAGATTTGTGATTCCGGACGTGATGGCCGAATACGCCCAGATAAATAAGAAAGTAGTTTTGGTCGGGGCTGGAGATCATTTTGAAATTTGGGATGAAGGTAAGTGGCAAGCCTATTCTAAAAAGTTAGAAAATAATTGATTCACTATAAAGGAGGTGAGTGTGAGTTAATGATTCGACTCAATGGAGCACAGATGAGGGGAAGGCTAACTAAGCTTCTCCAAGAAACTGAAGAGGAAAGAGAAAAAGAGCCAAGGAAGGCAGTGAGAAAGAATGGCAAGATATCATAAGACAGTTTTGGTCAAAGAAGCGATTGAATATTTGAACGTTGAAAGAGGGAAGAGGTATATTGACGCCACTCTCGGAGGGGGTGGTCATAGTCTCGCAATTTTAAAATCTGGTGGTTTAGTATTAGGGATCGATTGTGACCCTGAGGCAATCAAGGCGGCTAGGAAGAATATCCTCCAAGCCTGCCCTCCCGCCAAAAAAGTCGAATTATCGACTTGTTTAGGCGGGCGAGATTCTTCCTACCGCCTTGCCCAGGGCAACTTTCGATTTCTCAAAAAGATCGCCCAAAAAGAGGGCTTTAGCCAAGTAGCCGGAATTATTTTTGATTTTGGTGTTTCCAGTCATCAGCTAGATACACCAGAACGGGGGTTTTCTTTTAACCTTGAGGGTCCGCTAGACATGAGAATGGACCCCAATTTAAAAGTAACTGCGGCTGATCTGGTCAATGGTTTGTCGAAAGGAGAGTTATGTGAACTTTTTAGTCAGTTGGGTCAGGAGAAATATTCTCGACGTTTTGCGAATGCTATTGATCGCGCCCGTCGAATAAAGCCGATAAAAACCTGCCGGGAGCTATCTCAGGTAATCATCGGTTCATTTGCCAAGAAAGGACCACCTTTGTCTTTAAGTGGCAAACACCCGGCGACCAAGGCTTTTATGGCGTTGAGAATGGCGGTTAATCAGGAACTTGATAGTCTTAATCAGGCCCTTGGTCAATCTCTGGGATTAATTAAGTCTGGAGGAAGGCTGGTCGTGATTAGTTTTCATTCCGGTGAAGACAAAGTCGTTAAAAATTTTTTTAAAGAAGGGGCTCGGACCGGGAAGTTAAAAATACTAACCAAAAAACCTCTTCGGCCAAGCCAATCAGAGGTGAGAGATAATCCTCGATCTCGAAGTGCTCGCTTAAGAGTAGCTCAGGCAATATAAAATGAAAAAGAAAACAAAAAAAACATCCAGAAAATCACCTCTCGTCATCATTGTTGGACTGGTTTTGGTCTTATCTTTTGTTCAGCTTTTGATTTCTCACCGACTAGCAGCTTATGGCAGGGTGGTCAGGGAGCTAGAAGATAAGGCCGGTCAATTGGAAAAAGAGAATAAGCAACTTGAAGAGGAAATTGGCCAGATAGGCTCATTGATCAATATTAGTCAAAGAGCCGAGAAATTGGGCCTAATTAAGGTTGATCATGTTCTTCAGCTTACCCCTCAAGTTCCAGTTGCTTATCATAGTGATCTTTGAGGTTTTTTAAATTATGGCCCGTTTAAATTTTCTTCTTTTTGTCTTTTTCTTAGTCGGGGCTTTGATTTTAGCAAGATTATTTTATTGGCAGGTGCTTTCTTTTGAAGAATTAACTCTTGCGGCCGAGCAGCAGCATTTTATTTCTTTCGAGGTGCCGGCGGTGAGGGGCCGAATATTAGCCAGCGACAGTTTTCCTTTAGTTAACAACAAGGCAGAATATTTAGTTTTTGCTTCTTTATCTGATCTGAAAGAATCTCCTCAGCGAATGGCTTCTCAGCTTTCTCCTTTATTGGCTACTGAAGCGGCTCAACTGGAAACTGAGATTCAAATCAAGGATCGTCTTGGTCGGGAAGACTTAGTTTGGGTTCCAATCAACCCCAGGGTTAGCCCTCAGACAAAAGAATCGATTGAAGACTTGAATTTATCCGGGATTGGATTTGAAGAAGTTTCGGCTAGAGATTACCCTGAGGGCTCATCTTCAGCTCATCTTTTAGGTTTTGTGGGAAGTGATGCTAGTGGGCGGGACAAGGGCTACTTTGGGATTGAAGGGTTTTACGATTGGCAGCTCAGGGGGAAGGCGGGAATGGTTCGTCAGGAAAAAGATGCCTTGGGGAGGCCAATACTTGTCGGTAAGTTTGGCCAGGAAAGTTCAAGCGATGGTCGAGATCTTGTTCTTTTCCTTGACCGGGCAGTTCAGTTTATGGTTGAGGAAAAACTAAAGATTGGTTTGGAAAAAACAGGGGCTAAGGCTGGTTCAGTGATTGTCATGGATCCCAAAACTGGGGGTATTCTGGCTCTAACTGCTTTTCCTGCTTATCATCCGCAAGAGTACGCGGAGTATGAAAGTAAGTTATTTAAAAATCCGGTGGTGGCTGATCTTTTTGAGCCAGGATCAATATTAAAGCCAATCATTATGGCTTCAGCTTTGAATGAGGGCGTGGTCAAAAGTTCGACAAAGTGTGACCGTTGTTCTGGGCCCAGGTTTATTGGCGGTTATAAAATTTCGACTTTTGATGATCAATATTTTCCGGATTCGACCACAACTGAAATTATCGAGCGCTCAGATAATATTGGGATGGTTTTTGTGGCCGAAGAACTGGGGATTGACCAGACTTACCGGTACTTGAATGATTTTGGATTTTCAGAAAAAACAGGCATTGACTTGGAGGAAGAAACAACCAATGAATTGCGACCAAGGGAGCAATGGCGAGAGATAGATTTGGCGACGGCTTCCTTTGGTCAAGGAGTTGCTTTTACCAGAATCCAGTTAGTTCGAGCTTTTTCAGCTCTAGCTAATGAAGGGAAAATAGTTGTCCCCCGGATGGTTAATAAAATTATCGCCGATGGCCGGGAAATTAAAGCCAATGATGAAAAAGATCGGCAAGTGGTTAAGTCGTCGGTAGCGAAGGTAGTCACTGAAATGCTCGTTTCAGCCACAGAAAAGAGTCCGCTTCACTTTCCCCGCGACCGAATCCCGGGTTTAAAAGGTTATCGGATCGCCGCCAAGTCAGGCACGGCTGAAATTCCGGTGGCCGGGGAGTATGACCCTGAAAAAACGATTGCTTCGGTGATCGGCTTTGCCCCGGCTGATAACCCTCGCTTTGTGATTTTAGTTAGCTTAGTTGAGCCGAGCGCTAAGCCTTGGGGGTCAGATACCGCTGGGCCGATATTTTTTGAAATATTAAGCGACTTGTTTCTATATTACGGCATTCAGCCAGGTTAACCTGATTAGTTATTTCAAAAGGACTGATTTTGCTTGATGCCTCGATTACTGCCAAGTGCTATAATCATTTTTATGATTCGAAGCTTCAAGAATTTATTCCCTCAAAAACTGAAAAATCTAAAACACTTTTTAGTGGCGGTTCTAGCTTATTTTGCCCATGGTCGACCCTCAAAAAATCTATATGTCATCGGGGTGACCGGAACTGATGGTAAAACAACCACCGTTGAGTTAATTTATCATTTGCTTTCTTCTGCTGGCCATAAGGTGGCTAAAGTCTCTACTCTCGGGGCGAAAATTGGCCAAAAAGAAATTCCGATAGGCTTTCACACCACAACACCCAGTTCATGGGCAATCCAGCGGTTAATGAAAGAAGCAGTTAACCAGGGAGTGAAGTTTTTTATTTTAGAAGCAACTTCGATTGGCCTCGACCAGTTCAGGCTTCTCAAATGTAACTTTAGGGTGGCGGTGATTACCAATATCTCAAAAGAACATCTGGACTATCATCGGAGTTATGATAAATATTTAAAAGCTAAGTCATCTCTTTTTAAAAATGCCCGCTACGCGGTCTTAAATTATGACGACGAATCTTTTCGTCCCTTGACGAAAGTAATCAAGGAAGCGATGACCAGCACCCTTTCCTATGGCTTAAAAAAAGGAGCTTATTTAACACCAAAGTCTTTTTACTTTCAAACCAAATTGATTGGGGAATTTAATCAATACAATGTTTTGGCGGCAGTGGCGGTGGCTAAAATCTTTGAAGTTAAAAACACAATAATTCGAAAGGCTTTGTTGCTTTTTGAGTCGCCTCGAGGCCGATTGGAGGAAATTAAGGCCGGCCAAAAATTTAAGGTTTTTGTTGATTTTGCTCATACTCCGGCGGCAATCAAACAGGCGCTTCTGACAGTCAAAAAACTAACCAAAGGGAAGGTCATTCATGTTTTTGGTTGTACCGGTGATCGGGATAAAAACAAACGGCCAAAGATGGGCAATGTTTCTGGTAAGTTGGCGGACATGATTTTTCTCACCCATGAGGACACTTACCGGGAAAATCCTCTTAAAATTATTGAATCAATTGAGCCTGGAGTAAAAAACTCCGGTAAGATTTTAGGCCAAAACTATTGGAAAGAACCTGATCGAAAATTGGCTATTAAAAAAGCTATCAACAAGGCCGGGCAAGACGACACTGTTTTGATTACTGGAGTTGGTCATCAAGTTTCTTTAAATATTGGGGGAAAAGAAGTTCCTTGGTCAGACCAAGAAATTGCTCAAAAAGCAATTAAGGCCAGGCAGTCCTAAAACATTTACCCATTCTGTTTACCCACCCCCGGGCCTGCCTGCCGGCAGGCAGGGTGTGGTAGGCCTGCCTCGGATCGACCCGAGTCGAGACGGGTCCGCCTCGGATCGACCCGAGTCGAGA
>JBHPGO010000026.1:0-12448 GCA_042570465.1 Patescibacteria group bacterium | reverse complement strand
GGATCGACCCGAGTCGAGACGGGTCCGCCTCGGATCGACCCGAGTCGAGACGGGTAGACACCGAAGGTATTTTGAAGTGAGAATATTAATTGTTTGTAGCAGGGGCGGGAGTCGAACCCGCAACCTTAGCCTTATGAAGACTCTGCTCCACCGTTGAGCTACCCTGCCTGAGCCTTAATTGCCTTAATCCAACCGAGTGTTTTATAGTTAAGGTCAGTTCCCTTAAGAACTCTTAAGGTCAATGTTCCAAAATGGTTGTGATAATTTCTGTATTTTTTAATGTTAGCTACTTTTTTAATACTAGCTTTATTGAATTGATTTCTCGGAATACCAGTAAGTTTTGACCAAAATTTCTCTACTTCTTCGATTCGACTTTCGTGCGCTTTGTTAATTCCAATATTGCATTTTATCCTATTCAAGGGTATTTCACAAATTTCCTGGAGCCACCATAAAAAAAGTTTAATCATTTCAGGGTCTGAATTTGCAAAATTCATGCTTCTGTGTTTCTTATCTCCCTCGGCCCAGTATAAAGCTACTCCTACAAGAAATAGATCCCTTTTGGTTAATTTACTAATCTCTTTAGTGGCCTCAATATGTAATTTATTTACTTTAGTAAGTCTTTTTTTTCTGCTTAAGTAAGCAGCTCTTTGTCTTCCCTTAAATCCGCCATCTCTTTCTCGTTTTTCTAGTCGCTTGAGCTGGTGGGGGTTAAGCTTGATGTCTCGACACCATAGGCTAATTGTGCTTCTGCTAACTCCCAATTGTTTTTCTATCTCCTTGATGCTTAGTCCAAGTTTTTCGCGAAGATTTCTTGCCTTGATTCTTAAAACAGGTTTAGCCATATTAGATAGGCAACATTATTGTCTTTTTATATTGTATCACCGGTTCGAATATGTAGTCAAGTTAATTTTAGTACGAAAAAGACCCCTTTTCGGGGTCTTATAATTTTGTTGCGGGGCTAGGAGGCGGGTCCGAAACCGTAGTTTATGTTCAAACCTTTTTAGCTTACTAGCTTGTCAGTTTTTTGGTAGCCTGTAAGCTTGGAGCTCCATTCAACTCCTTGAAGACCCACAAACAAAATCTACCAGGCCATGAAGGCCTTTCAGATTTTTGTTGCGGGGCTAGGAGGCGGGTCCGAAGCCGTAGTTTATGTTCAAACCTTTTTAGCTTACTAGCTTGTCAGTTTTTTGGTAGTTTGTAAACTTGGAGCTCCATTCAACTCCTTAAGACCCACAAATAAAATTTAAATGAGCCAATTCAGTCATTAAACTTTTGTTGCGGGGCTAGGAGTTGAACCTAGTCTGTGAGATTATGAGCCTCACGTGCAGCCGTACACTACCCCGCATATCAGGATTGATTCTACCAAATTTGACATTATTTCTCAAGGAGGGTAGAATTAAATCATGGCTAGTGGACCGAACGATGGAGGCTAAAAATCATCGTTCAAGAACAATCATGAAAAAATTTATAGAAATTAGTTTTTCTTGGTGGAAGAAGCTGACCGGTTAAACCGTCAGTGGGGTTGTCCTTTTGACCTTGCTGTCGGAGCCTGTTTTCAGGCTAGCCGGTTTTTTTATTGGTAAAATTAAGTTAAGATATAAAGGAGGTAATAAAAATGAGTCAAAAAAAGCGAATTTTAACTGGTGATCGGCCTACTGGCAAGCTCCATCTTGGTCATTATGTGGGTACGTTGGCTAATCGCATTAAGCTTCAAGATGAGTACGATTGTTTTTTTATTATTGCTGATTTGCATAGTCTAACCACGGCGCCGAGTAAAAAAGAGATTTCTCAAATCAATCAAAACGTTAAAGAAATGGTTTTGGACTATTTGGCCGTGGGGAAGGATCCGAAAAAGTCGATTATTTACCGCCAATCTTTAGTACCGGAAGTAACCTATTTATCCTTGCTGTTTTCAATGTTGGTTTCGGTGCCTCGCTGCCAGCGGGTACCGACTCTAAAAGACGTTATGCGCGAACTTGATATTGAAAAACCCTCTTTAGGATTATTAACTTACCCGGTTTTACAGGCAGCTGATATTCTCATGGTTAAGGGTGATTTAGTTCCGGTAGGTAAAGATCAGGAGAGCCATGTTGAGCTAACCCGCGAAATTGCCCGAAAATTCAATCAAATATATGGCCAGGTTTTTCCTGAACCCAAACCTTTGATTGGTGAAGTACCAACTTTGCCAGGGACTGATGGTCAGGCCAAAATGGGCAAATCACTTGGAAACTGTATTTATTTGTCTGATGACAAAAAAACAGTTGAGAAAAAAATTTCTGGAATGTATACCGATCCCCAGCGAATTCATGCGACTGATCCAGGAAAAGTTGAAGGAAACCCGGTCTTTATTTATCACGATGCTTTTAATGATAATCAAGTTGAGGTTAGGGATCTAAAAAAACGTTACCGTTCTGGGAAAGTGGGGGATGTGGAAGTTAAAAAAAGACTCATGCTAGCTATAAACAAGTTTCTTGATCCTATTAGAAAGCGTCGGCAAAAGTTTACCAAGCAAGAGGGCCTGGTTGAAAAAATAATTACTGATGGTAGCAAGATCTCTCGAGCCGAAGCTAAGAAAACTCTTTTGGAAGTTAAAAAATCCATGGGCCTCATTTAAATTTACCCACCCCCGGGGTGTGCGCTTATTGACACCGAAGGTCTTTTTTCCTATTATTGAAATATGCCCTATCGGAGAACAGTGTTAGTGGAGGGAGAAGTTTATCACGTTATTTGTAGGGGTGTAGCCAAACGGCCGGTTTTCCAATCTCAAATAAACTATCAACGAGCTTTTGAATTAGTTGATTATTATCGTTTCAGCAAGCCTCCGATAAGATTCTCGCACTATAAGCGACTACCTTCAAAACAAAGGAAGCCTTTTCTGAAAAAACTTCAAAAAGATCACCCTTTGCTAGTAGACATATATGCCTATTGTTTTATGAAGAACCATATTCACTTTTTAGTTAAACAGACAGCTGAAAAGGGGATTTCGGTTTTTATGAATAATTTTCAGAATAGCTATGCCAAGTATTTTAATAAGATCAATGAATCGTCTGGCCCTGTTTTTCAGCCAATGTTTAGGGTGGTAAGGGTTAGTGATGATGCTCAAATGCTCCACGTTTCCAGATATATTCACTTAAACCCGGTTTCTGCCTACTTGATTGAAATTGATAAGCTTGAAGATTATCGCTGGACTTCTTTTTCAGAATATCTTGGTAAGAATCAGTCACGATTTTGCAATCCTAAGCCAATTCTTGATTTTTATAAAAAAAGAGGTGAATATCGACAATTTGTTTATAATCAGGCAGACTACCAACGAAAGCTTCAAGATATTAAGCATCTTGTTTTGGAAAAAAAGCCTTAGGTGTCTACCTGGCACACCCCGGGGGTGGGTAAAGAGGGGTGGGTAAAGGAGATTGAAAAAAGAAGCGGATTGTGGTAAAATTAGAAACTAACGTGAAGGTAAGAATTGTTGGGATTACTGAGGACAACTTCGACCAAATTCCCCGCCCTGCTAACCGGAGTTTTAATTGTCAGGAATGTTTCTATTGGATGGAGAAAAGAGATGGGCGAAGAAATTTAGTCAAACAGAAAAAAAACTGGTTTACCAAAAGGGTTGGCAAATATAATGGCCCTCTTGGCAAGCTTCTTTACCTAGACAATCAAAAAACCCCTTCTGGCTTTATCCAATTCGGGCCGATTTCTGAGTTTGGTACCACCCGCTTGATTTATGAGAATCACCTCCCCATGCCTCGGGGTGGTTGGTGTGTTTCCTGTGTGGCTATCCAGTCCAAATATCGTGGCAATGGCTTGGCAACCCGGTTGGTCCGTAATGTTTTAAGAGATATCAAAAACAGGGGGGTCAAAATTGTTGATGCTTATCCGGCCAGAAAGACTCATTCCTGGAACCAGGTTTCTCATGGGCCGGTCAATCTTTGGGAACGTTGTGGTTTCAGTGAGGTGATTGAATTAGAGGCTCCGGAGAAGGGGAAGCTTCTTTGTGGTTCAGGAATGGTTATTATGAGGAAACAATGGTAAAAAATAAAAAAAAGAACTTCAAGCTTAAAATTCGCCTTAATCTAAGGAATCTAATTATTTGGGTGCTTCTTTTTTTTGCCGGACTTTTCTTTTTAGGGCTCTTTGTTCAGCCGCCAGTAGAAACCGAGGAAATTCCTCTTTCTCAGGTCTTAATAGATATTAATTCAGAAAAAGTAGAAGAAGTTGAAATCGAAGACGATAAGTTAATCATAACTTATTTGGATGATCAAGTTTTCACTTCCCGTAAGGAGAAAGGCTCCAGTTTTACTGAAATCCTTCAAAAGGCAGAAATCGATCCCGAGGCAGTTGATCTTTTGGTCAAAGATACTTCCATGTCAAAAGCTTGGGTTGAGATTTTGGCGACTCTTTTGCCGCTGGGGTTAATGGCTCTTTTCTTTCTTTTTATTTTCCGTCAGGCCAGGGGGGCTCAGGACAATATATTCTCTTTTGGTCGTAGCAAGGCAAAAATTTTTGCTAAAGGCCGGCAAACGACTACTTTTAATGATGTGGCTGGGGTTGAGGAAGCAAAAAAGGAACTTGAGGAGGTGGTTGATTTTTTAAGGAATCCGGCTAAATATCGTCGTTTAGGAGCTAGGACGCCAAAAGGAGTCCTTCTAGTTGGTCCAAGCGGAACCGGTAAGACTCTACTGGCCAAAGCTATGGCTGGAGAAGCCAACGTGCCATTTTTTAGCATGGCGGGGTCTGAATTTATGGAGATGCTGGTCGGAGTTGGGGCTTCAAGGGTCCGCGATCTTTTTGGCAACGCTAAAAAATCAGCTCCCTCAATCATTTTTATCGATGAAGTTGACGCGATTGGTCGTCAACGGGGGTCGGGGATGGCTGGTGGCCATGACGAACGTGAGCAAACCTTGAATCAAATATTGGTGGAAATGGATGGATTTAATCCCAATGATAATGTCATTGTTTTGGCGGCCACTAATCGGGGTGATTTATTGGATTCAGCTTTATTACGGCCAGGGCGATTTGATCGTCGGGTTACTTTTGATATGCCTGACTTGGAAGATCGGGAGGGCATTATCAAAATTCACGCTCGAGGGAAGCCTTTTGTCAAAGAAACTTCTTGGAAAAAAGTGGCTAAAAGAACAGTTGGTTTTTCCGGGGCCGATATTGAGAACATGCTTAACGAAGCGGCTATTTTAGCCGCTCGGGGAAGTAAACGGGCGATAGATATGGACGACGTTGAGGAGGCAGCGACAAAAGTTAAACTTGGGCCGGAAAAGAAGCGATTGCAGTCTGAAGAAGAAAGAAAAATGACGGCTTATCATGAGGCTGGTCATGCGGTTGTTACCTACGCCCAGTCATTAATGGATCCGGTTCATCGGATTTCGATTGTCAGTCGGGGGCTAGCGATGGGTTTTACCCTCATCCCGCCCAAAAAGGACCGCTATAATGAAACTAAATCTCATCTTTTAGAAACAGTTGCTAGTCTGATGGGCGGTCGGGCTGCCGAAGAATTGGTTTTTAAGGAATACACGGCGGGGGCAGGTTCAGACATTAATAAAGCGACTCGGGTGGCTCGGAGAATGGTGGTTGATTTTGGGATGAGTGACTTGGGTCCAATTTATCTGGGACCCCTGATGGAGTCAACTGAATACGGTCGATCTTGGCTTCAGCCAACCGAGCTGAGCCAGGAAATGCAAGCCAAAGTTGATGTTGAAATTAAAAAGATTGTTGACAAAGGCTATAAAAAGGCTTTGGAAATTCTTAAAAAGAAAAAGAAAAAACTAGATTTGATTGCTGAAAAACTGCTCAAACAAGAGACCATTGATGGGGATGAGTTTGAGAAGTTGATGAAATTTAGATAATAAGTAATTGAGTAATTAGTAATTAAGGATAAAACTGCCTTGAAGGGCAGTTTTTTGTGATAGTTGGCTTGAAATATTTAGTGGACCTCGTGCGATTTATATAATTTATTAGTGGTAATTTTGTCCGCCTGATCTTACTTCAAGCCTCCAGGTACTATTTCCGCCAGAGGCGGACAGGCGTACACGGCTTGAAGAGCAATTCTAGGCGGACCTCGTGCGATTTATATAATTTATTAGTGGTACTCGGGAAGGAGGTGGGAAAATATGACGCCAGTTGAAATATCAGTAACTCAGGGCGAACGATCTCGTTCGGTTAGGGCTGAAGATGGAGTTTTTGCCAGGGCCATGACCCCGGTTGGTGAAGCTTTAGCAGTTTCAAGTACAGAGGATCAAGGAATTCTTGAAGGAGAGGAAGAGAGAAGAGGGACTTTAAGGACGAATTTTCCTCCAGGAGGATGGCATGAGCAGTCTCAAGTTTTTGAAAACGATCCTTTGAGTTTCACTCGAAGATATAGCGATCTAGATGCGGGTTTAATTAAGATTCAAGCTAGTTATTTGCCAGACCTGGTTTGATGCTTTAAAAATTTTGCTATAATAACTTCATTGTGAAGCGATTAGTTTTAATTGACGGCCACGCAATTCTTTATCGCGCCTATCCCGTAAAGTTCTTCATTTCATTCAGAACCACGCGATGGCGCCCGATTATTCTTGATAGCGAAAGGTTTTCTTTATGAGAAAACTGGTGTTAATCGACGGCCACGCAATTTTATACCGGGCTTATCACGCCTTTCCTAAAACTCTGAGGACTCGTCGGGGCGAGTTGGTCAATGCTGTTTATGGTTTTACTCGGATGCTTCTGAAAGTAGTCGAAGATTTAAGTCCGGCTTGCTTGGCGGTTGCTTTTGATTTGCCTGGTCCTACCTTTCGTCATCATGCTTTTGTTGGTTACCAGGCCCAAAGGCCGAAGGCTGATGAGGAAATGATTAATCAAATTGAGCGGGTTTTTGAGGTGGTTAAGACCTTAAATATCCCAATTTTTACAGCTGATGGTTTTGAAGCCGATGATGTCATGGGTACGCTTGCAAAGCAAGCGGTACCTAAAAAAATCAAATCTCAAAAATCAAATCTCAAAACGAAAATGAAAAAGTCAAAACTGGAAGTTATTATTGTCACTGGGGATAAAGACATCATGCAACTGGTCAGGCGCGGGGTTAGTGTTTACTCTCCGGTCAAAGGATTTTCTCAGGCAAAGCTGTATCGATCTAAAGAAGTGATTGACTTACTGGGAGTTAGGCCAGACCAAATAATTGACTACAAAGCATTAGTCGGTGATCCGTCAGACAATTACCCCGGAGTTCCGGGGGTGGGTCCAAAAACAGCCGAGGAGCTACTGGGCAAATATGATGACCTTGAAACAATTTACAAAAATCTTGAAAAAATAAGACCGGTGGTGGCCAAAAGACTGGCAGAGGGTAAGGATTCAGCTTATCTTTCTCAAGAATTAGCAAAAATTGTTACCAACGCCCCGGTTAAATTGAGCCTTAAGGCTTGTCGGGTTCATGACTATGATCATCAAAAGGTAAAAGAGCTTTTTGAAAAATTGGAATTTAAAAGTCTGATAAATAAACTCCCAAGAGTTGAAAAGGGCAAGTACCAGATTGAAGATAAGAAAGAAAAGTCTGTCGAGAACCAGATGAAGCTGCTTTAAATTTCTAATTACCAATTACTAATTACTCGTCTATGAAAATTGCT
Source organism: Patescibacteria group bacterium (assembly GCA_042570465.1). Taxonomy (GTDB): domain Bacteria; phylum Patescibacteriota; class Microgenomatia; order PFEM01; family JBHPGO01; genus JBHPGO01. The sequence continues at coordinate 4,838 of JBHPGO010000026.1, read as the reverse complement.
TTAGTTGATGACTATCTAAATAAGTATGGAGGAGCGGCCCAGGTTTTGGCGGCGATTCATGAAATCTTCCCTGAAGCACCAATTTACACCAGTTTTTCCAATGTCGGCAAAGGCAAGGACAAGCTTTTAGACCAAAAGTTTAAAAATGCAGAAATTACTGAAAGTTGGTTAGCCAAGATTCCTGGCCATGAGAAGTTGATCAGTCCCTTGCGTTTTTTACTGCCTTTGGTTTGGGGGAGTTTTGACTTTTCTAACTATGATTTGGTGATCAGCTCCGCTTCTTGGGCGGTTACTAAGGGTTTTGCCAGGGGGAATACTCGAGAGATTTGTTATTGTCACACTCCGCCTCGTTATTTGTATGGCTACGAAACTTCAAGAAATTGGCGAAAACACTGGTATATTAGGGCTTATGCTAGCCTGGTTAACCATTTTATGAGAATTTATGATTATCAACAGGCTCAGAAAGTGACCAAGTTTATTGCCAATAGCCAAGTTGTTAGAAAAAGGATTAAGAAATTTTATCGGCGGAAAGCAGCTGTGATTTATCCGCCAGTGGAGATTAATGAAAAAATTAAGTTAGTTCAAAAAAAAGAAAACTATTTTCTCACCGGTGGCCGGTTAGAGCGGGCCAAAAACTTTGATTTAATTATCAAAGCCTGTAATCAGCTTAAATTACCATTGAAAATTTATGGTTTTGGAGTTCAAAGGGAGGCTTTAGAAAAAATTGCCGGACCGACGATCGAGTTTTTGGGTCGGGTTAGTGACCATCAAAAACAAAAACTGTTGGCCAAAGCCAGGGCTTTTATCGTTGCCGCTATTGATGAAGATTTTGGGATCACTCCGGTTGAGGCGATGGCTCATGGTTGTCCGGTTATCGCTTATCGGGGAGGGGGTTATCTGGAATCAGTCATTGAAGGTAAAACCGGGGAGTTTTTTGACCCGCCAAAAGGGCGGGCAGGTAAACCAACGGTCAAGGCGTTAGTTTCAAAGTTGCAAAGTTTCCCGCCAAAAGGGCGGGCAGGTAAGGTTTCAGAGTTTAAGCCCGAGGATTGTCGGAAACAGGCCAAGAAGTTTAGTAAAGAAAGATTTAAAAAAGAAATATTAGTTTTTGTTAAAAAACATGCCTGAACTTCCAGAGGTAGATCCTAAACGACACTTACCTTGCCTCGTGGTCTGCGTCCACGCCGTCGAGGAGCGTGCGTTCAGGGCAAGGACAATTAAAGGATGATATGCCTGAGTTACCCGAAGTAGAAACCATTAAGGGGGATTTGGCGAAGCTGATAGTGGGGAAAGAGATTTTGGATATCAGCACTGATGTTCCTAAACAAGTCCAGCCTTCATTGAAAAAGGTTAAAAAAGTAATTATCGGGTTACAAATCAAGCAAGTTAACCGGCGAGCGAAAATTCTTCAAATTATTCTTTCTAACAATTGGGCTTTGATTGTTCATTTAAAGCTGACTGGTCGTTTGCTTTTTCGCAAGAAAAATGATCCGCCCGACAAGTGGGTTCACGTCATTATTAATCTTGGGAGTCTGGTTAAGGGGAAGAAAAAAGAGTTTCAATTGAGATTTTCAGATTCTCGAAAGTTCGGTTGGATAAAGCTTGTCAATAATCAAGAATTAAAAAAAATAAATCAAAAGTTTGGACCAGAGCCCTTGGCTGATCTTGATCAAAAGACTTTTAAAAAAATTCTTTCTTCGACCAGAAGAGTAGTCAAAGGACTTCTTTTGGACCAAAAAAAGATTGCCGGAATTGGTAATATTTATGCCTGCGATGCCTTGTTTCTAGCCCAAATTGATCCCCGCCGGCCGGCAAACCAACTGAGTGGCGAAGAAGAGAAAAGCCTTTTTCAAGCAATTGAAAAGGTTTTAAAAGCTGGAATTAAGTATCGGGGGGCTTCAGACCAATATTATCTGGATGCCTTAGGTCACAAGGGTTCTTACCAGGATCATTTTTTAGTTTATGGTCGGACGGGAAAGAAATGTTTTGGATGTTCGGGGAAGGTCAAGCGAATTGTCGTTGGTGGTCGGGGGACATTTTATTGTCCCGTCTGCCAACGCCTAAAGTCGTAGGCAATGGCGGGCAGGCTAAAAATGCCGGAAATAGAATTTTTAAAGAGGGGGCTTATTGCTAATAGTTAGCCATTTGTTGCATAATAGAGGAGGAAGGGGGGTGAAATAATGTTTATATTGGTACTATTTTTTCTGGTCATATTTCTAATCATAGCTTCGGTCAAAATTATTGACCAGTATGAGCGAGGAATAATTTTGACTTTGGGCAAATATTCAGCCACGTTTCAGCCGGGCCTTAATTTTGTCATTCCTGTTTTTCAGCGCCTGATCAAGGTCGATATTCGGATTACCACCGTTGATATTCCTCAGCAGGAGGTGATTACTCAGGATAACGTGCCGGTTGGTTTAAACGCCGTTGTTTATTTCCATGTTGAAAAAGTAGAAGACGCAGTTTTGAAAATTCAAAACTACACTTACGCTGTTTCTCAGTACGCTCAAGCGGCCTTGAGAGACGTTATCGGAGGAGTGGAACTTGATAGTTTATTAGCCGAACGCTACAAAATTGCTGAGGAAATAAAAAAGATTGTTGACGAAGAAACTAATGCCTGGGGAATTAATGTCACGGCGATTAAGATCCAAGACATTGAGTTGCCGGCCGACATGAAGAGGGCAATGGCCAAGCAGGCTGAAGCTGAAAGGGAAAGGCGAGCGGTAATTATTCGAGCCAGAGGAGAATTAGAGGCTTCCAAAAACTTGCAGTCAGCCGCAACTAACTTGTCTCAGTCTGGGGCGATTTCTCTACGGACACTGCAAACGATTGAGGGGACAACCGCTAATCCGGCCAACACGATTGTTTTTGCCTTACCGGTCGAAATCTTGGAGGGTTTTAAGAAAATGATCGGCAAATAATTAAATTTTTCCGGGTAAAAGCAGAGTGTTTCTTTGTTTTTTAGTTGTTGGAAAAATAATAATTTTGCAATCAATATATTGGTAGACAGCTGAATAATATGTTTGGCAGATTCATTGAAAGATTCATCAAAAAATTGGTTCCCGCTAAGATGCGCTGGCGGTTTGAAGAAGGAAGTTCATCTGGCCGGGGCTTTACTTTTAAAAAAAAGACTTACCAGCGAGAGGCGTCTTATCAGGCTAAGCAACTCAAGGTCCAAGAGAAAAAGTTTAACGAGATCTATCAAAAAGGAAAGTTATTACGTCACAAAAGACCGGAAATGGAGCTTCAGACTGAGAGGTTAGCGCCGCTTCCTCAGTATGAAAAGAAAGAAAAAGTTAGTCTTAAAGAGCAATTTAATCGTAAAAAAAAGAGTTTTCTTAGAATGCTGCTTCTGACAGCGGCGGTTGTTTTACTATATTTTTATTGGGCGCCGGTAACAGTAACGGTCTTAAAAATATTTTTAGGGGAGGATTGTGGTTATCGAAGAAGTCTTTTTGAACCTTTAAAAAAGTGCGATTGTTTTGGAAAATCATTTCAAATAAATGGTTTTTGGGAAAAAACTACCTTTTGTATGGGTGAATGTGCTCAATGTAATTGTTGGCAATTAGAGGTGATTGAGGAGGGGGGGAAGGTTTTAACGGAGATTCCGGTCAGGTGTCCAGAATAAGATATATTTATTTAACCTGCTTTAAGAATTCTTGAGCGATTTGGGTGGTTGAGCTTTGGCTTTGGTAGAACTCTTTCCAGAGCATAACAATATTAGCGCCATTAAAAAAAGCTGACTGGACTTCACGAGTAGTGTCGCCGCCGCCGATGGCAACCATCACATCATAGGCTCCTTTGACTTTAATGATTTGGTGAATTGGTAAAGGTTTATTTCCGGCTTCGGTTTCATCAACTCCTCGGTGGAGCATGACAATTTGCGGTAGTTTTTTCAGTTTTCTCAATACTTGATAAGGCTTATCGACATTCATCATGTCGACAATTGTTTCAATATTTTCAGCTCGGCATGTTTCAATGAGGTTATTAATCGTTTCCGGGGGAGCTTGGCCCAAAACAGTGATCGCGTTGGCTCCGGCGGCGGCGGCCAGACGGACTTCAGTCGCCCCACGGTCCATGGCTTTGTAGTCAGCCACCAGATAGGGCTGAAGAAGATTCTCGTTGAGAGGTATTTTTGGAGAAAAGAGAAAGGTAGGTTGGGCGGTTTTTTTCCCTGAAAGGCGAAGATGCCACCAGGCCTTGATTCGAGTAATGGCCGATTCGCCGTATTTTTTAAGTAAAGGGGTTCCGGCTTCAATAATGATCCTTTCGTTGGCCGGAAGTTGATTAATAATCTGATGGGCTTGGTCCAAAGTACTATTAAGGGCGATTTGCAAATATTTTTTCTTTTTAGAAAGCATTGTTATCAGTTTTTATGGTGATAATCTTTTGAATAATGGGTGCTAAAAGGCTGGTTATTGATTATAATACAGTAGATTTAGTTTTTGCTAATTATGATCTTAAAAAAAATAATATTTCAAAGTTTTCGGTCTTATTCGAAAAAAGAGCTGGATTTGTTTTCAGGAACCAATTTAGTGGTTGGCCTAAACACCGTTGGAAAAACCAATTTACTGGAAGGGATTTATCTCTTGTCTAGAGGAAAGAGTTTTCGGGCAGGAATAGAGCAGGAGATGATTTCTTATCAAGAGGAGATTGGTCGAGTTGGAGCGGAAGTTATTGTTGGGAGTGGGGAAGAAAAGGTCAAGCTTGAAATTGTTTTAACCGGTGGTCAAGTGGGTGGAGAACGGGTCGGAAGGAAGAAATATTTAGTCAATGGAGTGGCGAAGCGGAAAATGGATTTTGTTGGTCACTTGCGTTGTGTTTTATTTCGGCCGGAG
>JBHPGO010000025.1:0-13202 GCA_042570465.1 Patescibacteria group bacterium | reverse complement strand
CCATCATCAAAGCCAGCGGCGGAATCAATAAAGATCCGTTGGGATTAAAATTTTCGCCCCCCCGAAAATTCCATAAAAAAGAATAGCGTTCAATTTGGAAACTAGGATTGAGCGGCCAGGCCCCATGGTCGCCACCAAAAATCGGCAGTCCATCAGTGAAGTATAGAATGGGACTCAAACCTAAAATCAGAATAATTAGGATGGGGAAAAAATGATGTTTCATCTTTTTAATCATTGGCTAATTTCAAAATAAAAAATGCCTTTTAAAGCAGTTTTTGAACAACTGCCGGTCAATTGTAACTAAAGATGGTAAAAAAGGCAAAAAATTGATCAACCCCGAAAGGTCTTGGAAGTCGCTTTTTTGGCCCCCAGCTGAGCCATACCCCAAGCCATTTTTAGACCTGAAAAACCTAGTCGGGAAAGATAACAAAAGTCTTCCCAAGAGTTAATCTTCCGGATTAATCTTGCTGGGTTTATAAAGCTTCTGAGGCGGTATTTTAAAAATCGCTGGTGGGCTTCATTTCTGATTTTCACTAATTCCTCTTTGGTAAAAACTTTGGTGTCGCAAGCCGAACCTTCACCATAAATCGCCGTCTCATCTTTGGGCAATAAGCCTTCTTTCTTGAAAACTTCATAAACCGGAGTTCCCCACCGGGGGGCTAACCGGTAAAAAAGAGCAAAGTCGACATCAGAATTAATGGCAAAATTAATGGTGTCCTCAATTTGCTGCTTGGTTTCATAGGGAAAACCTAAAATATTAGTGGCAATCGTCCACAACCCAATCTTATTGGCGTATTGAGTCAGTTGCTTGGCCTGCTCAAGACTATGGGGTTTACCCAACCACTTTCTCATTTCTGGATTGCCGGATTCAATTCCAAAGGTCAGCCGGTAACAACCTGCTCTTTTCATTTTCTTGATTAATTTTTTGTCTAGTGTCCAATGAGCAATCCCGTTCGGAGTTGTCCACTTAATATCCAGCTTTCTTTTGATGATTTCGTCACAAATTTTGTTCATTCTTGCTTTGTTAATCGACATACTGTCATCTTGAAAATGAATTTCCTTAATCCCGAAATCATTAATCAGGTGCTCGATTTCATCGACCACCTTTTTAGCGCTTCGGCCCCGCCAAGTATGGCCCCAAATGGAATGAATCGCACAATAAACACACCGACCCGGGCAGCCACGAGAGGTGACCATTGCTGTCAGGGGGTGACGCATGGCAAAAGGCTCATCCAAGTCGTCATAGACATCCAAAGGAAGTAAGTCTCTGGCTGGAAAAGGCAACTCGTCAAGGTTTTTGATAAATGGCGAGGGAGGATTCTGGATGATCTTCCGGCCCTGGCAGTAAGCGATTCCGGTCAATCTGGTTAATTTTCTTTTTTTCTGGAGGGCTTGGACTAATCCTAAAAGGGTGATTTCCCCCTCTCCTTTGACCGCCACATCAACATTTTTGTCCTTTAAAACTAGTTTCGGGTCAATGCTCACATGGGCTCCGCCAAAAACGACCATTGTTTTAGGATTAACCGATTTTACCAACCCGGCCACCTCGTGAGCGTCTTTGGCGTAGGGTGTAAACATCACCCCGACTCCTACCAAATCCGGTTTAAAATCCCTCAAGTATTTTTTAATCTCCCCCGCTGACATTCCCACCCGGGTTTTTTTACCAACTTTCTTGCGATTCTTGATTCCCAAAGCTAGGGCGTCCAATATTTTAACCTCGACATTATTTTCACGAAGGTAAGCGGCTAAATAAGCCAAGCCAAGAGGAGGGTGGGGGTCAATATGAGCTTCCTGATAAACAGTAACCGGCGGATAAATCAGCAATACTTTCATAACCTACATATAGCCTAATTTTCTTAAACGAGCCATAATTTTCTCTTTATCCTGGCGGCGTCCAATTCGCTCGGTAGTTTTTTCCAAGTCTTGTTCCCAAGCCGGAATATCAGTGGTCTTAGTGGTCGTTCCCTTAGCTCCCAAAGACCGATAGCCGTCTTTATAGAGCTTAACATAAGGAATCTTACGGTTAAAGGTTACTTCCCAAACCTCCCTTTCGTCCAGGTGCAATATCGGGTGAACCCTGGTATGGCTTGGATTCCGCCTTGCTGAGAAAAATGTTTCGTCTGCCCTGGCTTCTTGTTCGTCCCAACGGATACCGGTGATCACTGCTTTTAGATTGTGCTTTTCGTAGTACAAATTCATGGCAACGGTTTTCATCAGGTGGTTGCCGACGTATGACTCCGGCTCAAATGGAAATTTTTCACCTTTATAGCCTAATCTTTTGATCTCTTTTTGATTCCGCTGGTTTAATTTTTTCACCCAAACCGGGTCTCCAACCTTTTTAACTTGTTTTAAGACGTCATCATTTTGTTGAAAATCAACTTGAAAACCATATTCTTTAGTTAATTTTTCAACAAACCGTACCACTGATTTAAAAACATGCCCCTCATTGACAAACAACATTCTGGGAAGAGGAATGTTTTCTTCAAAACAAACTTCTCTCAGAAGCCAAAGAATAATCGTACTGTCTTTGCCCCCGGTCCAATTCAGGATGATTTTTCCCTTAGGGTACTTCTTCATGGCTTTTCTGAGAATTGATTTTGTCAACTCAACTTTTTCCTCAAAGCCTAATCTTTGAAACTGGCTTTTTTTGGTGAACATTTTATGAGTGACTTTACCATCAAAATTCGGCGATAAAGGCAAGTTAAAAAGGTACAACAACGTGGGGGCAATATCCGCCACCTTTAGACCCTTTATCTCCTGACCATTATTAATACCCTGCCCGGCTGCCAAAAATATGCCTTCTCGGTGATGATCGGCGGTTCTTTTGGCTCGACCCTGGCGGGCGGTCATGACTAATTTCTCCCCAAACCCTTCCTGAAACACATAGCCTGGCTGGGCCTCAACCACCATATCAGGCGCTTTTTCAAGATATGGTCCATGATAGATATCTTCCCGAAAGTGAACTTTTTTGACAATTTTTTTCTTTGAACCCGGATCTTTAAGGTCGGCAATTTTTTCGGCAATTCGCTTTTTAGTTTTTTGAAGGTCTTCTTTTTTAACCACCCCTTCCGGCTCACGACCTTTCAGATTAAGCTTGACACTTTGGCCGGCAAATGAAGCAAACCAGGCCTTTGTTTTTGACCAATCAACATTGCCAACACCAACCAAATCGGAAACTTGATCACCCACGCTCTTTGATAACTGACCAACTAAACTGCCAAGACCAATCTTAGTCATCAGATTAGCCAGATCGGTCATATTTTTCTGGGTCAGGCCTAGCTTTTGAAATATTTCATGAGTGGACTTAACTGTCAACAAACCTTCGTCTTTTAAGAAGTTATTTAAATAAACATCTTTTTTCAATGGGCCAAAGCCATGATCAGAAAATATGACCAGTGGAACATTTTCCCCTGCCGCTTCGGTTAATTTATCAATGGCTTTTTCCAGCCTCTGGTATATTTTTAGTATCTTGCTTTTATCTTGCCAAAAAAAATGTTGGATCCTGTCTAGGGTGGTAAAAACAGCGATAAACAAATTCCAATCTTCTTTTTCCATCAGCTTAAGAGCTGCTTTTTCCCTTTTCTCAATAACTTGAAGGGTTTTTTTTAAATATGTCCCTTTTTCTGAAACAACCTCCCCTTTATCCCCATAATCAATCACATAATCCATGTCTTTAAGAATTTTTTGCCAGCGCTTAGGGGTGGCGAATTCACTCTCCAAGTCCGGAGTTTGCATCCCACTGACAACAACTCCCTTTATTTTCTGGGGTGGATAGGTGATCGGCACATTCAAAGCCACAGTTTTTAATTTGTTTTTCCCAAGGATCTCCCAGATCATCGGGCGCTTAATATCAGTCGACAAGACCGGAGTCCGCTGGTAGCCTTCCCAATTAAAAAAATCAAAAATACCGTGCTTGCCAGGATTAACTCCGGAAAAGGCCGAAGTCCAAGCCGGCGGTGTCAAAGGCGGGGTAGTGCTTTCCAGCTCCCCCCAACTGCCACTTTCCATCAGCTTCTTAAAAACTGGCAATTTGCCATTTTTAACCCATGGCTTGATCAAGTCAAAGGTGGCCCCATCAAGGCCGATGACTAAAACTTTATTCAGTTTCATAGTTTTTCGATCTTACTTAACAATTCCTTGGTTCTGCTTTCCCAGTCCCAAGTCTGGGCTTCCCTTAAAGCAGACTGGCTAATTTTAGTCCAAAGTTTTTGATTATTCAATAGGCTAATTATTGCCTCGGCAAAGGCTGTAAAATCTCCGGTTTTTACTCTTAAAAATCCATTCGGGTAGTAGGTTTTGAATATTTTTAAATTAAAGCTTACTCCCGGCAAGCCACAGGCTAGGCCGGAAACAGCCGCCATTCCCCCGCTGTCATAGATCGCCGGGTGAAGAATGACCTTGCCTTTTTGAATAATCCTGTCCCGTTTTTTACCCATAACATAGCCAAAAAACTTAACATTTTTTTTAATTTTGAATTTTCTGACTTTATTCATCATCAAGGGGCGCATAGGGCCATCACCAATCACCGCTAATTTTGCATCTGGTTTTTTGGCAACGACTCGTTGCCAAATGTCCATCATTTCCACAACCCCTTTTTGAGGATGAAGTCGGCCCAGATAAACCGCTTCATAAATTTTATTAACAGGTTTTTGAAATTGGCGGTAATATTGATAGTCAATCCCACCCTTGGCAATAAATAATTCCTTTTTCTTTCGACCTGCCTTCAAAAATGGCTTAACCTCAGGCTGGCTGGTAACACTAATCATCTCCGGCTTTTTGCTCACCAACCAAAAAATCGGCTTTTGGGACAACCAATAAGCCAAATCCCTGAATTTGGGAAAATGAATTTTTTCCTGATAATCCCCCCGAAAACCTTTAAACGGATGAGGGGCTGAAAGATAAAAACCAGCTACCCACCGAGATTGAGGCAGCCATTTTTTGAAAAAGTAACCCGGTAAAGAGTCGGGGTAAAAATCTGAGGCTGAATAAATGATGACTTTTTTATTTTTAAATTTGCCTTGGTTAATCACCTGTCGAACTTTTTGGATCCCCCTCAGTGTCCGCAATAGGTAAAAAGGGTAAAAACCCACCCCTTGATGTTCCCGAATCCTGATTAAATGAAAGTTTACGTCTTTTAGCCCATTGTCTCGGCAAAGCTCGTAGCCGTCTTCCCAGGTAAAAACATTGACCTCGTGACCCAATTTTTTCAAAATCCTGGCAAAGTTGATAAAAATATTATCACCACCGCTCATCCCTTCCGGACCCCAAACACCGTTGGCGATAATATTAAACGAATATTTTGATTCCATCACTCTTATTTTACCTCTTTTGAGGGTTTTTGGGAAAGACGTAGCGACGAAGAAGTTTGATGACTCTCAGATTTGTCTTGCGATTATCAAAGGTCCAAGCATAAGCCCAAAACATTATTATCCACCGTAAATTGACAAAAACAGCCGTGAATAATAAAAGCCACTTTAGTTGATTAATCAAAACCACTATTGGCAATAAATAACGATAAGTTCCGAAAAATAAAACTGGAAAGGATTTTAGAGTGATAAATTCTTTAATAGCCTTGTCAATCAAAGTCATTTTTTTGTCTTGATTAAATTTTTTTATAAAGTCGGTTTTCCCATAAATCGACCGGTGGTAATCAAAAACGATTGACAATGAACCCATTCGACCAAACAGAGCCAGGCCGGCAATTGAAAGCCATAGCATGCCCGGATTTAAGCGAACCACTCCAATCGCAATCCCAACTGTTACCGCCTCTGACCCAATTACATCCAACCGAGGATCGAGCCAACCACCCAAATCACTCGTCTGGCCGGTGGCTCGAGCTAAACTGCCGTCGGCAAAATCAAAGTATGAATGAAGAAGCAAGAAAAAAAGACCGGCCAAAATCCACTTGTAGTCTCCTTGGGCAAAACAAATCGCTGCCAGAGTAAAGTTAGCTACCGAACTGATAGTCGTGACCTGATTGGGGGTCAGCCCCATTTTTTTAAGAGGACCAATAATAAACTGGGTAGCCCAACGCATAAAGCGCCATAACAGTTTGTCCAATAAAGTCCAGGGTTTCATATTTTCTTTTCTATAATTGCCTCTGCAATTTTGAGATCCTCCAAATCATCGATTTCCATACCGTATTCTTTATCGTAATACACTGGGTAGAACTTCAACTGATCAAAAACCATATTCAAAGCGTCTTCAGCATAACAACTTACTTCTTTTTTTTCAACAAACCCATCGATCTTTTCCATCCACATCTGCCAATCTTTTTCCAAGAATTTATAGACCGGTAGACAAAAATTGGCTCCCTTACCAAAAACCTTAACTCCAATCTTTGTGATCAGGCCATCTTTAACCAAGGCGTTAAAATCTTTTTGAGAAACCAAATTTCTTTTAATCAAAGCCCCTGAATGAGGAAAATCAATTAGTTTTTTGATTAATGAAGAATCGTAAAAAGAATCTCCATGGAGGTATAAAACATCGGTATTTTTCAGATATTCTTTGGCCAACCACATTGAATAAATATAGTTCGTTTCTTTAAACCGAGGGTTAAAAACAAACTCAACTTTTATTTGTGGAAATTTCTTACTAACGTATTTTTTAATTTTTTCTTCAAGATAGCCAGTCGTGATAACTACTTCTTTAACATTATTTTTGATTAAAGAGTTGAGAATTCTTGATAAAATTGTCTCGTTTCCAATTTCAGTTAAGGGCTTTGGCTCACTATCTGACAACGGCTTCAACCTTGTGGCCAAACCAGAAGCTAAAATAATTGCTTTCATAATATTTTCCTTAAGATGGATTTTAATTCTTCGGGAGTCGGCACCCAAGGAGCATGAGCCGCCCTATCTGGATCAAAACCTTCCTTGACAATTATTTTAAGATCTGTCTTTTTGATTCCTAATTTGGAAAGTTCAGTTTCCAGGCCTATTTTTTTCATCAGACCGGTGATTTTAGTGGCTGCTTCTTGAGCATTGCTGGCTCCCAAAGCTTTCAAGATTAAAGTTTGGCGCTTACCTAAAACCGGTAAACTACGCTTAATAAAAGCAGGCAAGGTCAGCGCCACTGCGTGTCCGTGTGGGATGCCCCACCGGGCCGTAATTGGATAAGAAACGGCGTGGCAAATCGTGGTTTTGGTATTAGAAAAAGCCAAACCAGCCATTAATGACCCCAAGCTCATCATTTCTCGATTAACCCTAACTGACTTGAGGACCGCTTTCTCGAGATTGTTCATGACCAGCTCGATCGCTTTAAGCGCGTAAATATCAGAAATCGGATTATGATTTTTAGACCAATAAGCTTCAATCGCCTGAGTCAAGGCATCCATACCGGTATAGGCAGTCACTTGAGGTGGTAAATTTATCGTTAACTCGGGGTCAACTAAGGCAATTTTTGGATAAACTAAAGAAGAATCCAAAGAATACTTTTTCTTTTTTTCCTCATCCCAAACAACGGCAAAAGGGGTCACTTCAGTTCCAGTCCCTGAGGTAGTCGGTATCGCTATCAACGAAACACTTTCTTTAATAACTTTCTTTTCTCCAGTGATAACAAGTTCCTCAATATTGCAGTGATGAGTTTCTAAAATTGCCGCCGCCTTAGCCGTATCTAAGATCGTCCCCCCACCGATAGCGATCATCAAATCCGGTTTCTTTTGCTGACAAAAAACCGCTAACTTATCAATGCTTTGGATATCTGATTTACCGATCGGGCAATCATAAATTAAGGGAGTAGGCTTTATAAAAGAGACAATCTTAGCAAAAACCTTTTCCTTTTTAAAATGCTCACCAACAATTAAAAGAGGTCTCTTACTTTTTAGTTGGCTAACTAGTTCCGACAGCATATTTATACTGCCAAGACCAAAGTAAATTTTTGTCGGCAAGAAGTATTGGTATTGATTTTTTGCTTTCATGTTAACCCAATTAATTAATCAACAAGTTTAATTATATCAATAAAGATGTCTAGGCCAATTTTACAACTAAAGCAAGCCTGCTCATCTTAACTCCTATACACTGGAGTATAAGAGTAAGCTTTTCACAAATTCCAGGTATAAATAATCTTTTCATGAGTCCTATACGCTGGAGTATAGGAGTAAGAAATAATCTGTTGATCGTTTATTTTGGCAGATTTAATCTACTTATGCGTGTGAGGTTTCTCTTTTTAGCTTTCTGAGCGACAGCCTTCAAACCATCGTCAACCAGTGGTGTCAGTAAATCACCAACAGCATATTTTTTACCCCTTCTGGATTCTGCTTCCCTTTCCCTGTCAATCTTGATCATTAGTTTTGCAATGCTCCCAAGCTGGCTTGATTCATCTTTAAGCCAGTCGCTTATTCTGGCTACCGTTGAATTTGCGACCCCAACATGGTCGATAATGGTTTGGTAATTATGGCCCTCAATCAGCATAAGCGCTACTTGAAATCTCTTAACAATCATGGTCTTTTCAGTTCGAGTCAATAAATCGCCAAAGAAGCCTTCAATCATCTTTTCATTTTCCAACATCCCCACCGCTTCCCATAAATCATCATAAAACCATCTCATCTTTTTACTGTCTATTGATTGCTTGGCTACTTTTATCATGATTTTTTCTATCCTATACACTAGAGTATAGGAGTGCAAACAAAGTCATTTTATTTGTCTTTAAATATTATCATACCCTAAGTCTTAAAATTCAATCAAGTCACTCCTATACACTGGAGTATAGGAAAATATTTTCACGAAAATTAGCCTTAAAGTCTATTTTTCATACTTCCTATACACTGGAGTATAAGAATCGACTTTTGTTTAATCCTAAATTTAAAAAGGACCAAATGGTCAAGAAATGCCTCCAGCGCACTGGAGGCATGAGTCCAATTACAACAAATTAAGAGCCTGATCTAAGACGCTTGGCAAAGCGATTGGCAATTTGCTGGCAGGTGTATTTGTCAGAGACCCGAGGAGCTTTAGCCTTCTTCCGATTAACCTTGATGTGAATAAAGGCGACTTGATTGGGCTTTAAACTTTTAATCGTCTTTTTAAGCTCCAGGCGACCCTTGATGGAATAGACCTGAGGAAAACCTAACCCCTTGGCAATTTGGGCAAAATTAATTTTTTCTGATAAACATGGTTGGCTGCCAGTTGACTCATAGGCCTCGTTGTCCAAAACCACGTAAATTAAATTTGTTTGCTTGACCAAGTTAACCAAAGCTAAACTGCCCAAATGCATCAGGCAGCCACCATCGCCGTCGAAAACGACGACTTTTCTCTTCCCACCCCGGGGCGTCCTACCATTGAGTGCCCAAGCCGTACCCGCCCCGACGGAAAAGGCATGACCCATCGAACCCATCATGTAAAAGTCTGGAGTTGGAGAAACCCCAAAAGAATCTCGAGTGGGATGTCCGTTAGTGGAAACAAAGACTGCTTCGTTTTTAAAACTGTTTTTAATAATCTTGATCGCTTCATAGCGGGAAAGCGGGAACCTTTTTGAAAGATCATCAGTTCTTTCCTCTTCCTCCTCGAAAAATCCTTTTCTGACAATCACCGCCGCTGGTTGCCTGGTTTTTCTGGTTAAACTGGCCATTTCTTTAAGTGACTTTTCCCATCCTTTCTCGCTCAAAACCCGGAAAGGAATTTTTAAAAGTTTCAAGTAAGCTTTAAGATTTTTTCCCATCAAGTCGTGCTCTGGTGCCTCTGATTTTTCTCCCCGCCAGGAAATGACTAGTAGAGCCGGAATTTTATATAGAGCGTGAAGAGAGGTTTGAGCGTTGGCAATATTGTTTAAACCCGAGTTTTGCATAAAAATTACTGCCGGCTGACCGGTAGCGCTGTAAGTACCCACCACAAAACCCATCGCGTGGGCCTCGTTTGGAGGATAAATCACCTCAGTTTGATTATTTATCAAATAATAATTGAGGTGCTTAAAAATTGAACAAGGAACCATCAAAAAAGGAGAAAGGTTTAAAATGTTTAATTGTTTTACAAAGTCGCTTGAAGCTATCATTTATTAATTTTCCACTCCGGGAGAGAGTCTTCGCTCACTCCTGGAGTGTATTCTGGTCATTATAATCCGTTGGGAATCAGACTAATTACTTCTTTGATCGGCAGACAAAGTTTATCTACTTCTTTAGCACGACCGTTTTTCAGGATCGTTTCGGCGGTTTTAACCATCGCCGGATAGCTGGCTCTCAGAAGCTGATTGGCGTAAATGATAATTCGTATTCCCATTTTCTGAAGCTGATTTTCAGTCACCTGAGAATAGGTCGACGGAACCGCCACCAGCGGAACCCGATAGTGAATTTTTTTATACCGCCGGCAAAACTCCATTACCTCATCCGGAGTTTTTTCTTTACTATGGATCATAATCGCGTCAGCACCGGCGCTGATATAGGCGTTAGCCCTGATCAAAGCATCGTCAATTCCGGCTTTTAAGATCAAGCTTTCAATCCGGGCGATAATCATAAAATCTTCACTCACTTGGGCCTTTTTCCCAGCGTTAATCTTCCCGGAGAAATCTTCAATACTGTCTTGGGTTTGGCGAACCTCAGTCCCAAAAAGGGAATTTCGCTTGGCACCCACCTTGTCCTCAATGATCACCGCTGATACTCCCAGTCTTTCCAACGACCTAACCGTAAAAACAAAATGCTCGGTCAAGCCTCCACTATCCCCATCGACAATCATCGGCTTGGTGGTCACCTCTAGAATCTGCTCGATTGTTTGCAAACGAGAAGTCACATCTACCGCCGCCGTGTCCGGTTTTCCCTTTGAAGTTGAGTCAGTTAAACTACTCTCCCACATCCCATCAAACTCAAAATACTTGCTACCTTTTTTAACTCGTGTCTTTTCAACAATCAGGCCGGTTAAGCCATTATGGGCTTCCAAAATCCTAACCAGCGGCTTTGCCCCCAACAATCTTCTTAATTGCCTCAACCGATGATCCGGACTAATCCCAAGTCCGGCTACATAGCTAATCAGTTCGGTGGAAGAAACCCCTTTAGTGAATGAAGGCTCAACCAACTTGCCACCCCACTCTCTAAGAGTCTTTAAGACTCTGGTCCTGGTTTCCCGCTGAACACCGGTCCGCCAATCATCCCCATGAACAACAAAGTCCGGCTTTACTATCCGAAGATTATCAACATAATCAAGAGTCTTTTGAGGTATGACTTTTTTAACCCCCGCCAAGTTTTTGGCAATCTTTTCCCGATCTTTATACTTAATAAGAGGCACTCTTTTGTAGGTCGCAATCGCCTCATCAGTTAACAGGCCCACCACTACATCCCCTAACTTTTTAGCTTTTTCTAGAATGTTAATGTGGCCATGATGGATCACATCGGCACACATGCCAATATATACCACCTTTTTCTTTCTTGTTATTTTTTGCTTTGATTTTTTGGCCATTTGAGCTTATTTTATTACTTTCGGTGTTTTTTAACAAGAAAACGCACCATCTTAATAACATCGTTGACATCTTTTTTAGTCAGATTCGCTCCCAGGGGCAAAGAGATCGTTCGGTTTCCGACAAATTCAGCGTTTGGAAAGTCACCCTTTCTGAAACCAAAGGTCTTTTTGTAAAAGGGATGTAAATGAACCGGATAAAAATGAACCCCGCTACCAATACCCAGACCAATCAACTCTCCAATGAACTGATCACGATTGACCTTAAGCTTTTCTAGTCGCAATAAAATGGCGTATAGATGACGGGCGTGGCAGGTGTTCTTCTCTTGTGGTTTGGGGGTAATCAATTCAGGAACCTTTTCAAAAGCCTTCTGGTATGTTTGCCAATAGGTTTTTCTAGTCTTGGCGTTTTGGCTAACCCGACCAAACTGGTGCAACCCTAAGGCTGCTTGAATATCCATCATATTATATTTATAGCCGGGAACTAGCGCCTGATAGTGGCGAAAAACTTTGACTGAATAACGTTTATAAGCATCCCGAGACAAACCGTGAAGACTCATTACTCTCATTTGTTTAGCCCAAGAAGACTTATTGGTCGTTACCATTCCCCCCTCGCCAGTAGCCACATTTTTAGTCACATAAAAAGAAAAGGCCGTGATGTCGCCAATATTGCCAATTTTCTTACCTTGATACTTGGCCTCAATGGCGTGGGCGGCATCTTCGACCACCTTTAATTGATACTTCCTGGCCAAAGCCATTATTTTATCCATCTGGCAGGGCCGGCCATGAAGATGAACCGGCATAATTACTTTAGTTTTATGGGTGATTTTCTTTTCGATCTCTCCCGGGTCAATGTTCCAATCTTCCTTGTCAATATCAGCAAAAACCGGCTTTGCCCCGCAATGGACAATCACGTTGGCGGTCGAACAAAATGTCATCGGGGAGGTAATCACTTCGTCACCTGGACCAACTCCTAAGGACTTAAGAGCCAGGTGTAAACCAGCCGTACAAGAATTTAATGCCAAGGCATATTTGGCCCCACAGTATTTTCTAAACCTAATTTCCAACTGTTCAGTTTTTGGCCCGGTTCCCCACCAGCCTGATTTAATGGTGGCAACCACTTCATCAATCTCTTTCTGGGCTACAAAGGGTGAGCCAAAAACTAAAAATTTATTTCTTTTCTTCATCATTATCGATAAATTAGATCAATAACCACCGGTCTCTCTGATTGATCATCTTTCTCAATCTCTACTTCGGTAAGCTCGTTTATCTTAAATATTTTCAAATCGGTCGTGTCCAGAGCAAATTTAAAAAAAGCGCCCTGACCTATATTATAGATCTGCGCTAGAAAATAGTCAGCCCGATAATACTGGGAAGTAAAAAGATAGCTGATCAAAAACTTATTTGATTTAGGTTTTAAAACCGAGTAGCCTGAACGACGGTAACCGCCCCAATCGTCCCGAGAAAAGACATTGACAGACCCACCAGGAGCATAAGTATTACTACCATCGCTTTCAACTTTAAAAAACAGATAGTCTTCATCTTCTTGATTCTTTAGAGAATAGTCTTCGAAAGCCTCTTCTTGATCAACAAAAAAACCTCTGATTTTAGCTTGACTGTCTCCAGAGTTAAACAAGCGGGCATCAGTTTTAATATCCGCCCTTAAAACCGGGTATGGCAAATCAAAATAATATTCCAACAGATACGGCGGAGCGGTGCCCTTCAAGACCGGCTCAATCCAACCCATATTCCCCTTTCCTCCCAGTAAGAATTTTTCCTCAACCTTCAATTCTTTTTGAAGATTAAGATTTTCCAAATAACTATTATTTC
>JBHPGO010000024.1:0-14005 GCA_042570465.1 Patescibacteria group bacterium | reverse complement strand
AGATAAACTTGTTGGCAGGTCGTCTTTGTGTAAATGGGGGCCTAGACAAAAAATATTGGGAACGGTAAAAAACGATGAATATAACAGCCAAGAAGAAAAAATTAATCACCTCCATTATCGGAGGCTTGATCCTTTATTTGTCTTCAACCGGTCTTTCTTTTGCGGTCTTTCGTTTTTTAGGTGAGCCGGTTGGTTCAGATTTTGTTTCTCCGGTTGGGGTAGAAGAGGGTCGATCAAAAATTGACCTTTCAGCTCCAAAAACAGAAAGCTGCCCTCTTAATGGAAAATTACATACCAAAGCTGAGAGAAGTATTTGGGAAGGTCGCCGGCCGGTTGCGGTCATGATTGAAAATCACGCTGATTCTCGGCCTCAGTCTGGTCTTTCTCGTGCCGACGTTGTTTATGAAGCGGTGGCCGAGGGAGGGATTACCCGATTTTTAGCCATCTATTATTGTGGGGCGTCAGCCGAAGATGTTAAATTGGCTCCGGTTCGTAGTTCTCGAGCAGTTAATAGGTGATTTCTTTGCCAAGCGGAACCATTTCAAACCAAATGACTCCGGGGTTAAACTCAATTTCCTTAACCGCCGCATTGATTTTAACTGATTCCTGGCCAAGATCTTTGAGCAATTTTTCTAAAACTGAGCGTAAATCCTTCTTGGCAACTCCTTTGGTTAGTTTTCGATAGTGATAATAAAATCGAACTAATCCAAAAGTCAAAACTGATAACCAAACAAAAACCAGAGCTAAAACAATAAAAAATACCGTCTGATTGAGTAACATCTTTACTTGATTTTAGTGGCCAAGAAAGAAAGTGTCAACCGGAAGATCAACATCTTTCAAACTGAAAACAAGGCTGACCTTGAATATTGCCTACTGCCGTGTTAACCTTTTATCACCAATGGCTAAGAAAAAAAGAAAGACCAGGCAAGAAAAAATCATCGCTCAACTTAAAAGAGAGCTGACCCTAAAATCTGAAAATGCCTCTCCAGGCACCATGAAATCTAAACCTCGTCAAGAGCCAATTTCTTCTGAACCTAAATCACAGGTTAGCCCGATAGCAAGTAAAGAAAAGGTGGATGATTCTATCCTTTCATTCGATCCAAGGCTAATCAAGAAAGATCTCCTCAAAACTATTATTCTCTCTCTGATTGCCCTTAGCCTCGAATTCATGTTATACTTGAAGCTAAGATAAGTAGCAGGCTTGATAATATCCATACCCCGAAGTTTCGGGGTCTGCCCTGAAAAAATATTCAATCATTTAATGAGAGGGGGTGACAAATAACTATGGCAATGTACTGTGTAAAGTGCCGCGAAAAAAGAGACGGCAAAGATCACGAAAAAGTGACTCTTAAAAACGGTAAACCCGCAACCAAGGCCAAGTGCGAAGTTTGCGGCACAACCATGTTCAAGATTGGCGGCTAGTCTTAAAAGAGAATGCATCACAAGACTAGATGCTGATTTTTAAAAAATCCAAAACCCAAGTCTCTCATTGTCAGAGAGGGGTTTTGGTTTTTTTATTGAAGCTTTAAAAAGTTGATAACCAAGATTTTTCACCGCCGGGAATATTAGAAGAAAACAAAAATTTCCAAGCAGTTTAAGAGATATTAACTCCGGTATTTACCACCGTATTTCGCCCATAAAAATGGGTAATCTGTTTCCATTTCCTTACAAATCAAAACCGCTAGCCTTAAAGATTTTTCAATAAAACCAGGCGAAGCCCCTAATTCCTTAATGTTCCGAATGATTCTTTTAATATCGTCTTGCTCTTCGATTCTCCCTAAATAACCTTCTCTGACCAAGACATCAACCGCTTGCCAAGATAATTGGCGAAGCCGCAACCGTTCTTCAATCGGTCTTTTGGCGTAGTGACTATTGATCAGCTCATCAATTGGTTTTCTCAGCTGAGCCATAATCTTCTGCTCGTCTTGTTGATCTGCCATTTTCAATAATCTTTATCTTACCATTATTTCCATTTTTACTACCTAAAACCCTCCCCCTCTTAGTTCTATACACTGGAGTATAGAACTGATTTATTACGTTTTCTTTCAAATTGCTTATTAGCTTCTACCGATACACTAGTGTCTCGGTACCGTCAAAACTAATAACCTTGCTCTCTGGGCCGATATTGTAAGGCTTCGGCCAGAAAGTTTGGTCGGATCCTTTCTTCTCCAGACAAATCAGCAATTGTGCGAGCCAGCTTGATAGTTTTGTAGTAAGCCCGAGCCGATAAATTCAAAGTCGAAACAGCCTGGCGCAAAACATTAAGACACTCTTGATCTAACGAACAATATTTTTTAACGTCTCTGGTTTTCATCTCCGCGTTTGATTTGATTTTTCTTCTGTTTTTAAATCTTTTTCTTTGCCAATCTCGAGCTGCTTGGACTCTTTTTTGAATACTTCTGGACGACTCAGCAATGGTATTTTCACTAGTCAATTCTTCAACGTCCACCGCCGGTACTTCAACATGTAAACCAATCCGATCCAGAATCGGACCAGAAAGTCGGCGCTGGTAACGGATGATCTGGCCCGGCAGACAACGACATGGTTTTTTCTGGCTCCCAAGGTAACCGCACGGGTAGGGGTATATATTGTTTAAACATTTGAGGCTAGATACTACTTTATACCCTCCTCAAGATGGCTATGAACAATTTCCATAGCATCTTGAATATCAATCGATCTTGCTTCTTCACCATGGTTCTTTAACCACTGAGCAGTCTTATCAGAATCAAGGGAAAACCTTTGTGGCATTCCCATTTCTTCTGCCCTTATTCTATTAGCACGCTTAATTACTTCAGAAGCTGTACTATGAAAATCATCTCTTCTTCGCCCAATTAGTTCTCCTGTTGTCTGTATTGCACCTTCCATTCTACGCTGCGTTCTCCCCCCCGTAACCTTGGCCCTTATTTTAGTTTTAAGACTTGGGTCTTCTCTAAGTTCAGTCATATTCTTTCATCCTCCTTTTATATCCTATACTTAATATCTATCTTACCATTTTTCCCAACCGAAATTGACTCGACCAGGCTGCTTACCAAGACTTTTTGCTTTTTAATATCAAGCTTTTCGAATTCTTTTCGAAAGTTCTTTAGCATGATGACAAACTTTTTCTCGGCTTCTTTGGCCCTAACCTGGTCATTAATTTTCTGTCTTAGCTTTTCGGCGAAACCTCGTTTCTCGAGCGTCTCTTTATCTAGGCGGTCTTTCATTTCCCCATACTCTTCAAGAGTTATCCTGCCAGCTGTATAGGCCCTTAATAACCTTCTATTTTCAGTCTCAAGGCGTTCAATATCAGTTTCCAAAAGTTCAAGGTTTTTTTGCCAGATACCTTTTTTCCCCTTGTCGCCAGTGTAAAAAAGTTTTTTCTTTTTCTGAGCCTTTTTAATTAATTTGTCAATTTCCTTAAGCAGTATTTTGGTTATCTTATTAGCTGAAATTACGTGCCGGCGGCAGGAGTTTTTGCCAAAGCGAACATAAGTTTGGCAGATGTAGTCGCTCCGAATTCCGACCTTTTTCCCTTTTTTCTTAACCGTCCTATTCTTATGGTAGCAATTTCGACCGCAAACCCCACATTTAATAATTCCCGTAAGTAAACCAGACGAAGCAATAGCTCGTCCATAGAGCTTCGACCTCACCTTCAACCTTTCCTGAACTTTATAGAACAGATTTTCATCAACTACGTCCGGGCAATTCGTGCTGTCTTCCATTACCCATTTATCGGGAGAAGAAAAAACCCTCTTTTGCCTTCCATTAGTCGTTCTTCCCTGATTATATTTCGAACCGAGTTTTCTCCCCCACCTTACCTTACCGATATAGGTCGGGTTCATTAAAATATTCTTAACAGTCGCCGGCGTCCAAGATTCTCTTCCTTTTATCCCAGAAGGTGATGGTATCTTTTTGGAAATTAACGACTGTTGAATAGCTCTGAGGCTCAAGCCTTTTTCCCCATAGCTTCCAAAAATCTCCTGGACCAAAACCATTTTTTTGGCGTCAGGCTTCCAATGCCACGAATAGTTTCCATCCTTATCAAATTTCTTCACCTTAATATAGCCATAGGGGGCAAAAGCAACAATCCCTCTCTCAGCTATACCTCGGAATCCAGATCTAACTCTTTCGCCCCTGGCGACGTTTTCCTGCTGATCTTGAACCCCAGCTAGAGAGGCAGTTACTTGTTGGATATAATTACTACCCCAGTAATACTTTTCGGGATCAACGGGATCGATCGGAGCGTTACGTATATAAACCTGAACCTGATAATTTTGGGCAAGAATACGGTGAAAGCGGAGAACAATATCAGCCTCTCTTGCAAGTCGAGACGAGTGATAAATTAAGACTAAGTCAAACTTTCTTTCAGGATCGTTAAGTGGCCTGGCGTCTTGGAGTAAGCGACCAGTTGCTTCTCTTTTTTCAAAATCAACGTCACCGGTGACCCCAGGTTCGATATATTCCTCAAGAAGCTCCCATTCTTTGTCTTCGGCAAGCTCCTTAGCCCACTTGATTTGATCGGGAATTGAGGCTTTTTCTTCTTTAGCCTGGTCGAGGGTGGAAGTTCGAGCGTAGCAGACTACCTTCATCTTTACATTATTCATCATTAAAGCTATCTTAATCTAAGTAAAAAGGTGTTGTCAAGGATTAGTTGGTGCATTTAGGTTCAAATAACCCTTCTAAAAGCCTCTAAGGACCTCAAGATAGGCTCACCCCCACATGGCCCAAGTAAATCCCGATCGAAATTGGATTAAGCCCCTCTTTAATGCGGAATATATTTTTGAAAGTTGATCTGAGGCTAGTGAATTATAATGGTGAGCATAGTCGAACCACTTTGTTGGAACTTATTGTCAGACCAACTACTACGACTTCCGATACGCATTTGCTTAAAAACCAAGCTTGAGGTAAAATTAGGCCACCAAAATGACAATAAAGCCCTTAACAGACCCAGATGAAGTAACTGGCCAATTGAGACAGTTGGATATTTATCAGAGACAAAGAATGGAAAGAGGCCCTGGTAATTCGAGTACGGCGGACTTAGTGCAAGAAGCTGAAATTGCTGCCCGCTTGCTGGAAGCACAGAATAGAATGGTAATAAATATGGCTGGAGAAATAGTAAGAAGGTCTATTGAGGGGGAATAGGCTGAAAATTCAATTAAGCTCCCCTTCAATGCGGAATAAATTTTTTGAAAATTGACCTCTTGAGGTGCTAGGGTACCTTTGAGGGTTGTTTTGAAGGTTTTTCTTCATTTGTTGAGGCTAACTAAAGGGGAGAATTGAACATAATCATCGTTTTCAAGTTTCAGTGGCCAGGCTTATGAGAAGAAAACTTTTTCATAAAAACAGCTCTACTTCAGAATTTATAAATAAGTCATAAGCTTTATTTGCAAGTTCAAGAAGGTAAATTACCGTTATATAATACTCATCTTCAGCCTTTTGCAGGTTTGCCAGTCGGTTGTCAGTTTCGTCTATTTTACCCCTAAACCTTTTATATAATTTGTCATATTCATTCGTAGTAATCCGCCGTCATGAATGATTTTGTCTATTTTCATAGGTTATTTTTACTTTGGTCATAACCAGGAAAAGTAACTTCCCTTGCTTCAGCAAAGACTTTAACGACGATGTTAAATTTTTCTTCGTAATTCATGTTTTATTACATCTTCAAAATTTACCTTATCTTATCATTTTTGGTAGAATTGCCGTATGGCTTTACTTATAAATATAGATAATCTTATTAAGACTAAGACTGTAGAGACAGAGAGGGTTGAATTTAAAAAAGGTTGGAACCCCGAAGATGTTGTACATTCAGTTTGTGGTTTTGCAAATGACTTAAATAACTTAGGTGGCGGCTATGTCATTATAGGGGTTGAACAGAAAGACGGCGTACCGATCTTACCGCCTCTAGGTCTAGTTTCTAAGCAAGTTGAGATGATTCAAAAGAAAGTGGTAGAGGTTTGCAATAAGATACAAACAAATTATGTTCCAGTAATAGAAGTGGTTAATTTCATGGGCAAGTTGATTGTTGTTCTTTGGATACCCGGAGGAGACAATCGTCCTTATAAAGCTCCGATATCTTTAGGCAAGGGTAGAAGATCCGCAATTCTTGTAGAGTGGGTGCGCAAGGGATCATCCACCGTAAGGGCAAGCGATGAAGACAAAAGAAGGCTGTTGGAATTGGCTTCTAAGACACCATTTGATGATAGGGTCAATCACAGCTCTGATTTAGAAGACATTAACGCTGATCAGGTGAGGTCTTATTTGGAAGAAGTAAAAAGTGAACTCTGCAACCAAGTAGATAAGCTGGAACAAGAAGAGTTATTTAGAAAGATGAACGTAGCAAAAGGTCCAAACGAGTATCTGAAGCCTGTAAATATTGGCTTGCTAATGTTCAGCAATAATCCGACAGATTTTTTTCGTGGTGCTGAAATACAGGTTGTGATTTATAAGGACGAAATAGGTGATAGTTTTGAAGAAAAGTATTTCAGAGGACCTATTCATAAGCAACTGAGGGATGCCTTGGAGTTCATCGGGATAAACGTAATTAAGAGTAAGACTCGTAAAGTTTCTGGTGATCTCGAAGCTTTGAGGTTTAACAATTATCCATTTCAAGCGATTAAAGAGGCTTTGGCTAATGCTGTTTATCATAAGAGTTATGAACACCAAAGTTGCATCGAAGTAAGCGTTAGACTAGATCGTATTGATATTCTTAGTTTCCCAGGTCCTTTACCGCCTCTCGACAACAAAATCTTGAAGCAACCTAGAATAATAGCTAGAAATTATAGGAACAGACGAATCGGAGATTTCCTGAAAGAACTGAGATTGACCGAGGGCAGGAGTACTGGTATACCTAAAATTCGATCTTCAATGAAGAACAATGGATCTCCCATCCCTGTATTTAAAACAGACGATGATAGTAATTATTTCTTGGCTGTCTTGCCAATTCACCCCGAATTTACTGATCCGATTCTTGATGAGCATAAAAAGAGTGTACTTAATTTTTGTAAATCGCCAAAATCAAGAAGACAAATCTTAAGTAAAATTGGTCTAACTAACCACTATGAGAATTTTAGGAGGCATGTTTTACCCCTTCTCGAGGTGGGTTATTTGGACTACACTTTGCCAGATATTCCAAGAAGTAGAAAGCAAAAATATATTATTAGCAGTATTGGGATCGAGAAATTAAGAAACAGTACATAAAAGTGTGTAAGTAGTGTACAAGAAACTGGGTATTCATCTAATATTGAGTCTATCGGTGACGATGTTATTTTCAGAGTGTGTGCAGGTAATGTACAAGAAAAAAAACAAG
Source organism: Patescibacteria group bacterium (assembly GCA_042570465.1). GTDB lineage: Bacteria > Patescibacteriota > Microgenomatia > PFEM01 > JBHPGO01 > JBHPGO01. The sequence continues at coordinate 6,720 of JBHPGO010000024.1, read as the reverse complement.
GGTTCTTACCGTAAGCGAAGCGAACAATACGGTAAGATTGATAGCTTATAAAAAATTATATTTTTGAGACGTGCTAAGGTTGAGGTTTGAATAGAAGATTTTTAGATTGTCCAAATCGTAATCAAATTCAATCTTTCGGTTGCGGAATAAGTCAACTAGGGGGAGCCATCAAAGAAAAGCCCAGTATAATTGAGTTAAAATGTTATAATTGAATCAATGGACCCTCAGGGCAGGAAAATTTTGACTTTCTTGATAGCCACCATATCGGTGGCTTTTTTAATGGTTACGCCAGCCTTTGCTCATCCAGGCAGAACAGCATCAGATGATTGTCATTACTGCAAAACCAATTGTAGTAAATGGGGTGTTCCTTGGGATACAAGGCATTGCCACGGAGGAGTTCCAATAGAACCAGAGCCAGAATATATCGCACCAGTGGTTGAACCGACTCTAGCTCCCCAATACATTGCTCCAACTGCCACGCCAACACCAAGGCCAACGGCAACTCCGACACCAAAGTCTACTGCCACACCAACACTAAGTCTTTCACCCACAGAAACCCCTGCTTCTGAACCAACCCAAGAATCAATCTTAACTCCAGAGGTAAAGGGGGTGAGCGACCAGGAAGGAGGAGGAAGCTCTACGGCAGGGACAGTTGGAGCCTTGGGAACAATGGGGGTTGTAGGGTGGGGTGGGTATAAGATTGTCAGAAAATTATTGTCCAAGGGGACGATAAATGGATAAACAGGAATCTTGAATTTATTATTCCAACCCCAACAGCCCTACCACCACCTTTTCTTCTGGTATTTTATTAGCATCCATGACAGTTATTCCAATGTCTTGATAGTGAGAATCAAGAATGATCGCAGAATGGCTAGCAGATTTAATCCAGCCATCAAAAACTTCTTGGTTAGTGTTAAATCGTCTAGCTAAAACCTCGCCGCTAATAAGCCACTCATAATTTGCCTCTTTCAAAGCTTCCTCACGATCCCTTCCGCTTATTGAGTCGTGACTGAACTGATTATGAGTAACAATATCCAAGGCCCTTAATTCCGCAGCCCTTTCAAGTTTAGGGTTGGGATTTAGGGGTTGGAGATTGCTTTTGTGTCTTAACTTATTGATTAGACAGTAAAGGGATTGCTTGTCAATTCTTTCAGTTTTAACTCTGCAAAAGTATAACTTAGGCCTAATGAAAAGGAGAGTACTGGAAGTCAGGAAAGCAATGCCGGGGATAAAGAACAAATAGAAAATAACCTTTTGCCTCTTATTCACCTTTTTTTCTTTGCTTGTCTAGGAAACTATCAATTACTAAATTCATTAAAATACTACTCCGGTTAATAAACTCTTGAACTTCTTGATCAGTTTTTCCCTCTAGTTTTTTTCCTAATAGTTTTCGGGCTTTTTGGATGTCCATCTTTTTTAGGGATAGGCTTGTAAATTACTTTGAAAAGGTTAATAAGGTTAGTTGCTTTTTCAGTCGCTTCTTTGTCTGATAGTTTAGTTCCGAACTCCTCTTTGAAAATCTTATTAAATTCATCAATGGCTTGTTTGGGTAACATTTTATTCTTTAAGTGATTCTACCATTCCAATCAATAATTTTCCCCTGCTCAAAGGATGCAGATTGTCTCTGTTTACAGCACTTTCTTCCACTTGACACGCTTTCTTAGCGTTTGCTACCGTGTACTTAATGAGAGGTAGGCTAGTAATCTTCCCATATATTGGTCTAAAATCAGTTTTATCAACCCGCTAATCGGCGGGTTTTTTGATGGAAATTTCAATTGGGGGTGCTTCACCCCAAGGATAGAATTTTACAAAGAGAGGAGGTGAAAATAAATGAAAAAACTAGGAATTTTAGTAGCAGCCTTAGCATTGTTAGTTGTTGCTGTTCCTGCTTTGGCTGCAAAGCCAGTTGATACTTGCGAGTACATCAAAGACGGCACTCTCACATATAATTCAGGGCATTATTTAGAAGGTGAACTACTAACAATGGGATACGACGTCTTTGGGTATAACTTTCAAGCCCATATGTTCAATGACAGCTTTGCAAATGCATATCTTGGTAGGCCGGGATCACAGCTTCCTCCCTATACTGGAGATGATGAAGCATATTTAGCAGCAAATCTAAGTGCAGAATCACATTGGACCTGGCAGTTTAGGAATGTTGATCTACAAATGAAGTGGAATGATGCTTGGTTATCAAATAAGAATTGTGATGAGATTATTACCCATCACATGATCAACACTACGGCTATGATAGCTTCATCGGGTCTGGAGCCTGGTTAACAAACCACGCAAAAGGGACTTATGAAAGTTCAACATTTCATTGGGATGTAACAGGCAACTGGTTACTTGATTTTGCTGGAGGAACTGATAACAGAGAGTTCCGTAATTTAGTCCAAGATGCTGAAGGTAATGTAGTCGGGGAATTTTGGTGGCTACACACTGGGGTATGGGAATACGGTGGAACATTAGTAGGTACTGTATCAGGCGATACTCTGCAGTTACATTACGACAGGGACCCAATTCTTTATACTGGGGATTTTGAAGGTACTATAGGTAACGGTGTTATAACTGGCGGTACCTTTGATGACAGTCATAATAACCACTTATTTTGGACAGCAGATGGAACATCGGTAAAAGTCTATGATACCTGCACAGTTAGTGACTTTGTGAAGATAGTCGCTGTTCCAGAAGATGCCGAATTGGTTGATGGCGTTTGGTATACGGCTGAAGGTGATGAAATTGGTCCAGTTATCTGGGGAAGTTTTGCCATAATCCAAGAAATTGCAAGCGATCCGTGCGGTGAGTATGAAGTGATGAACTATTCAGACTCATTTAGGAAGGGTCTTGGAGGTTGGTAAAAAAACCTTGGGCATACATTCAACCCCAAATCATAAGGAAGCACTTATGCCGAGGGGTTGTTTGTTTTCTTAATTTCAAAATACCTGTTTAAGTGCCTTAAATTAACACCACCAGCAAGTCTTCTTAACTCTGACAACGGCAATCTTCTTTCAACCAACTTCTTAAGGTAATTATGTCTTAATATCCTTGGCGAAACCTTGGTGGTTACCCCAAGCTTTTCTAGTCTTTTCCAAAACACCTTATTAACCGACGCAGGCCAAGTCTTGACTTCCCCACCGACAGAAAAAAGATAATGTCGCTTTGGTTTATCCCCTGTCCATTCCTTGAGCTTATCTAACATATCGTTGGGAATGGGAATTGAGAAGCGTCTTTTATACCTAACCCGAATTAGTTTACTTTCTAGGTCAACATCATTAACCTTAAGGTTAATTACCTGCTCTCTCGTCAAGCCAGTTTTGGCCATCAGCTCAATAACCAAGTTCCACATCCAGTCTGACCGACCAAAAGCACCCTTACGCTTGGGAAAAGAATAAAGCTGTTTGACAATACTGTCAGAAACGAATTCTGGCTTAAAGTCTCTTCTTTTCTTTACCGGCGGGATATCAAGCTCAACCCCCTTGAATTGGCACAGCTTGGCGATGGCATGGCGGTAATTAGCTAGGTAGTTCTTACTACACCCTTCGTCTTCTAATATCTGAAACAACTTCTCTATTCTTAATGGGGTCAACTTAGAAAGGCCATAAACCTCCCTAATTCTTCTGATGCAGAGCGTAACGGTCTTGACAGTCCCCTCGGCCAGTTTTCTTCTTAATAAGTAGCCTTTGAAGCTGTCCAAGTTTTTAGGCACGTTGACACTTTTAGCCATGTTGTCTGTATTTTACCACTTGAGTTACTTTGGCATTGATCGATACCCCATATCACCTCTTTTAAAACTTGAACTATTAATTCAAACCGCTTCTTCAATGCGCAATAAATTTTCAAAGTTAAACCAAATTAGGTATGGTTTGGGTAATGAAGCTTATAGTTGATGATATAATTATAGGCAGGATGAATGATGAAGGATAAAAACTAAATGGACAAGTCAACGAAAAAACTCTATAAATCAGGCTGTAAGCTCATCGACATAGAGCGCGAAGAAGAAATCAGCAGAATTAACAAAGAATTTCAAAAAAAGGGCTTTTCTCCAAATGACGGAATAACGTACCAAGCCCATAGACCAGCCATAAAGAGAGCTGTGTGGGAAAAAAAGAAACTCAAAGCAGAACTAGAGCTTCAGGCAAAAGATCCAAAATCGAAGAAAAAACCAAAAATTTCAAAGCCTGACAAGTACAACTACGACCCTCATTCTAAACAATTTACCATCTATGTAAGGGGGAAATGGCGACCGATCAAATTCTCTACCCAAAGGAATAAGCGTTACCAGGTTACATTATTTGAAATACTCTTTTATCATTGGGAGGCAAACGGAAACACTCCAATCTTCAAACATGAAATAATCAAGAAAGCATCGAAAAAATTGCATGAAGAATTAGACAGTCAGTGGTTCAAAAACACTTTTCGGCACTTAAATGACAAAATATTAGACGATGAAGTTCTGAAAAATATTATTATCTTCCGAAAAGACAAAAACCACAAAGGTTTATCTTTGATTGTAAACATTAAATTCAAATAATCCGCTTTCGCTCCCGCTTGGGGCATAAAGTCCGCCCCAAAATGTTCAACGATTAACTCTTCCTAGGTTCGTTTTTCTCTCTTTTTTTCCTATTGACAAACGAATTGGGCCTCGTCAGGGTGGTTTTTGAAGTGGCCACTAAATGAAAATAATTAAAGTTAGTAATAATTTATCCGATAAAAATAAGTTTAATAAATTCATTTTAAGACGGCTCAATCCCGCCCTGAATCAGCTATTCATTATAAGAAAAAAGAATGAAGCAATTAAAAAAAATTATTAACGCTAAACAATACCAAAATGGCCACTTCTTTGGCGGTACGGTCAAAAGGTTAAAAATTGTCAAAGGAAAAAACCATGGAAAAATTCGAATCAAAAGATAAACAAGTCGTTCCGTTTCTTCTTACCCAACCTAAGGTTAAGTTCCTTGGAACTCGCCTCGATGGTTCAATACTATATTTCCAATTCTCACCACCTGATAAGTGCCAGAAACTAGCCAATGACTTTATGGCTCGACAAGCACCACCTGTTGACCCTAAGACCTTACTAGACGCTGTCGACAGCTTTAGGGACAGGATATTTGAGTTTAGAGAAAAAATTCAGCAGGAGAGGAGGCTTGGCAATAAGTAAACAGCTAAGGAACTACTACACCGACTTGGTGTTGAAAAAAATTGACCTCTCAACCGAGGCATTCGTTAAAAGAATTAAGAAAATTTACTTAGGCGATTGGGAAGCAGTTGAGTTTATCGACAATATGATGCTTGAGCCAATTGACCACCAGGTAGCTTATCTGGCTAAAAAGTTAAATGAAGCATTATCAAGGAAAAAAGATGAAAAACAAAAATTTGAAAACTAACGACTTTTACCAAGAAATTATGGATGATAACCTTCCCCCAAAAGATGGCTCTCAATTCAAACCCATAACCATTGATGACCTAACTGAGGTGCTTGGCTTAACCATTAAAAGGGATGAAACTAACAAACTTATTACCTTTCTGGCTCAACTTTCAGCTTTTACCAAAGACTCCCAGGTTAACATCAGCTTTAATGCCCCTTCATCTACTGGCAAGTCGTTTATACCCATCGAAATTTCTAAATTCTTTCCTGCTGAGGACGTAGTTAAAGTCGGCTACTGCTCCCCAACCGCCTTCTTCCACGACCATGGCGTCTTGGATGATGAAAAAAAAGGTTACACTGTAGACCTATCAGGTAAAATATTGATATTCCTTGACCAGCCCCACACCCTGCTCCTTCAACACCTTCGGCCCCTACTATCACACGATGAAAAAGAAATTAACATTAAAATAACCGATAAGAACCAGAGGTCTGGGTTGCGGACCAAAAACATTCGCCTGATTGGCTACCCATCAGTCACTTTCTGCACCGTTGGGCTTAAGCTCGACGAGCAAGAAGGAACTAGGTTTCTTCTCCTTTCACCCCAAATTGACCAAGAAAAAATTAGGGAGGCTGTCCACGAAAAAATTAAAAAAGAGGCTGATAGCTCAGCCTACGATAGCTTCTTGGAGTCTGACCCTGAGCGAATTAAATTAAAGGAAAGGGTGTCGACCATCAAGGAAGAAGGCATTGGAGAAATTAAAATTGGAAATCCCAAACTCCTGGAAACTATGTTTTTCAAAAAAACCAAAAATCTTAAGCCACGACACCAGAGAGATATTGGCCGAATTATTAGCATCGTTAAAGTCCTGGCACTCTTAAACCTTTGGTTCCGCGAAAGGGAAGGTAACACTTTAATAGCCAATGAAGACGATATCAGGGAGGCTTATAAAATTTGGGACGAAATTTCCGTAAGCCAAGAGCTTAACCTACCACCATACGTTTTCAACCTTTATAAAGAAATTATCCTTGAGGCTAACCGGGAAAAGAATAGTGAGAACGTGGGTGGGGTAAAATTCGGCCTAACCAGACAAGACATTCTCCAAAAGCACTATAAAATATACCAAAGACACCTTCCTGAATGGCAACTGCGCCAACAAATAATTCCGCCGTTAGAAGCTTCAGGCTTAATTACCCAAGAACCTGACCCTAACGATAAAAGGAGAACATTGGTTTACCCCACCACCCCACTCACTATATCTCAGGCACGAAAATATAGTGAGTCAGGGGGTGGGGTAGAAGAAACTATTACTGCTGCTGAAAGAATATTCGGAGTAAAAGCTGAACTGGTAGAAAAA
>JBHPGO010000023.1:0-14802 GCA_042570465.1 Patescibacteria group bacterium | reverse complement strand
ATTGCCGGAGATTTTAACGCTGATTTTAGAAGCACAGTTATCAAAGATTGGCTCAAAATGACTGGTTTAAAACCGATTTTTAGTCAGGGCTACTGCACCGTTTGCCCAACCAAAAACCCGCTTTGCCACCGTGATCAAGAAAAAGATTTTCAAATTGATAATGTTTTGGTGAAAGGCTTTAAAAAACTGAGCGGGAAATTAGTTTTTAACCGAAAGGGAGAGTATCTCAGTGACCACTTTGGTCAGTTAGTTGAAATTGAAGTTTAAAAAAAGGGAGCAGGAAGAGAAAAAGGTGTTTGGCTAAGAAAATATTGCTTTAGTGAAGATTTTTGTCGAGGAGTGGTTTGTTTGAAAGGAAAAATTATTTCTGGCCAAAGATAAAAGCAGCAAAATTACCAGCCCGAGCGCCGCAGCCATATTGCCATTTTGGGTCTGCTAAAACGCTTCGGTGTTGTGAAGAATTTCCCCAGGCGCTGACAATATGTTCGGCCGTTTTTTGCTCGGTGCTGCCGTATAGAACTTCACCAAAACTACTGAAATTGTTTTGCAAGCCATAGTCAAAACCAGCGTGATTATCGAGTGCCCCGAGGGCCGACAAATGATTAGCCCGGTTTTGGGCCGAAGAACAAAGTGACCCATCTTCTTGAAGACGGGAGAGTTGATTGTCTTGGCGGTATTGATTAACGGCTGTCATTAAAGCTTGGTCACCAGTCGTTTGATCAGTTTCAGAATTGGAGCTCTGCTCTTCTTCAGTAACTGCGATTGGTTGCGGGGTGATGGTTGGGGAGGGAGCAACTTGGACTGTCTTTTGATCTTGAACCCCTAAGATTCGGCCGGCCGCGGCTGAAAGATCGCTTTCTAAGGCAATCTTTAGTCCGGGAAAGCCGGAAAGGGCGAGCATAAAGCCAATAATTAAAGAATTCATTGTTTTAATTATACTAAATAATCGAGTAATTTGTAATTGGTAATTAGTAAATAGTAATTAGAAATTAGATATTAGAAATTAAGTAATTAGTTCCGACCTATTAAGGTCGAGAATCTCCGACAGAGTCTCGATACTCTCAACTCGTCGAGAGTCATCGGACCACGGCTTTTAATAAAGCCGGGATAATTAGGAAATTGAAGACAGAATAAAAAGTTTAGAATTTTGAGTTTTGAACATTTAGATTTGTTTAGAATTTAGTGCTTAGGATTTAGAGTTTAGTAATTGCCTATTTGCTTATTGGGATTTGTGAGTCAATCACCCCGGGGGCGTCCCGACCGAAGGTCGAGGATTCCCCCGGGGTGGAGGGAACTTACTTCTTTGGCTGGGGAAGTTTGGTCACGGTTTTAATGGCCGAATTGGGGATAATATGGCGGATTTTATCTTTGTCTCTGAGAGTAATGGTCCTTAAGGTAATTTTAACCACCTTGCCTTCATGGTTAGCGGCTTTGATCTTGTCGCCGACGTTGAATTGGTTTTCAAAAATAATGAAAAAACCGGCGATAATATCAGAGACTAAACTTTTGGCACCAAAGCCAACTGCCAGCCCCAATATTCCGGCCCCGGTAAGTAAGGGGGTGATATTGACTCCCAGCTCGGACAAGATCATCACAAAAGCAAGAAAATTAATGACAATCTTTGCTGAATTGATGATTAAGTTGGAGATGGTTTTAACTCTTTGTTTTTGTCTTACGGAAGTTTCTCGGCCGACAGACTGAGGGGCCAGTTTGGCCTTTTTGACAATGATTTTAACAGCCTTTTTAGCCAACCAAGCACCGACAAAGATCAAGCCAATTTTGATGACTTTCTGGCTGACAAGAGTTACTAGCTGACTAACGAGGAAGCTGTCAATCATGGGTTAATTTTAGCAAATATTATTAATTTTGCCAAGGAAGATTATCTCTGACTACTCTTTTTTTGGGAAAACCACTTTCTTGCCGTTCGAAAATTCGACCTGGGTTTCCGACGACTCCAATTGCCATTGTTACCTCCTTTCTTAAAATTAGGGAAACTAATCTAAAACCTTAAAAGTGGCGATGATTTGGTCGACTTCTGGTATATTGTTTTGATTTAGTAGGGTAATAAACTTATTTCCGACTTCTTTTACGGTCAGACTACTCATTTGGTTTTGATATTTAGTTTCGTATTCAGCTGTAGTGTCCCAAACTTCAATCGGTAAGTCATAAGACTGACCGCCACCATATATTAAGACCACCCCGTTTGGCCAACCGTAAAGATTTTCTGAGTCGTCTAGGGCTTGGTAGTTTTCTGGGAAAGAGATTTCAAAGCCGTGTTCTGAATTGGTGTAGGTTTGCCAGCTAGTGGGGATAGTGCTTTCCGGTGGAGTTTGGGTTGATGTTAGTTCGGAGGATGAAGTTGGGGTTGGTAGAGGAGGCAAAGGCGTTGGCTGAATGGTTGAATCGCTCTCTTCCTGGCCTAAAAAGTAGAAACCAGCCCCGCCGCCAATGGCCAGTAAAAGTAAAATGATGCCGACAAAAAGTAAAGCCTTATCTTTCATGAGAGTAAGTATTATTCTTTATTTCGGCTTAATCTTATTGCTCGATCAGGCAAAAGTCAATGATTAACTGTTTTTTGTCTTTTTAATTTGTTTTCCCAAAATTTTATTAAAGACAACTGGATTGATTGATAATTTATAATAATGGTCGCCCTATTAGGCCCATAATATTTGCATAATATGTTATAATAGCCTTATGAGTGAAATTATTCATGTTTATCCAGTTCCACCCAATATTGTTGATAGAGTAATTAAAATCACAAATACACATTATGGTGAAAGAGGTGAGATATTAAATACCGCCAGGGAGTTGGAGCAACTTGCAAATAGTGTCAGGGGTCTTGCTCCGGAGGTTGGTTTAAGGGCTGAAGCTAAACTAGCCAGAACTGCCGCCCTTCTTCCTAAGCAAGATAATTATTCTCAAAACTAATTCTTTTATGAATGTCGAAAGAGTGAAAGAACAAAACCAATAATTAATAACAATTTATTCAAATAAGTGAAAGAGAATTTTACACCTTATCCGATAGTTTATTTAGAAAAGCTGGCTTTACTTTTCTTACCACTGAGGAAGGAGAGAGGTTGTTAGGCCAAATAAAGATAGGTTCTATAGAGCACCCGGTTGTCGAAGTTGAAGTTATTGAAACTGGAGACAGGCGATTGGAAATTTGTTATTTGGACAATGGGCAGGAGCTTAGTGGTCGAACTATGAAGCTTTAAGAAAGTGATTGTTTTTTCTTTTAGCTATGAAATATTTATTTAATTTATTTATTATCCACTGCGATACGGCGCCGTATCGCAGTGGATAACTAATAATTTTTTGTTTAAGTCGGAGGGGTACGTAGAGGTTAATTGAGTGACTCTCAGAGGAATTATTTCAGAAGACTGTTGTTGGCTGAGGAGTTGGTAGACAAGTGAGGATTAAACTTCTTTTGGTTGATGTTCGGGAGTATGGGGCTTGAGGCGTGCCTCCCAGTCTTTTTGTGAGGCTAGACGGACAATACCGTCTTTAGTAATTCTAAAAAGAATGTTAGTTGATCGAAGTGGATTAAACGTGGGGTTTTAGTATTTTCAAATCACCTTCTGATACTTGAACGTAGCCATCGTCAGTGACGTCTATTGGTGTTACTCCAGCTGCTTCAAGAGCTTCTCCCAGGTCAGCTTCATTATTTATCCCTGTAACAAAAAGCCTGCGAACGCCAGTCCAACCCACTGTGCTTGGCCCAGAGCCAGAACCACCATGTTCGAGTGCTGAAAGGACATAATTTGGTTTCACTTCTACTTGTGTCATAGAGTGTATTATACCATTGTGATGAAAAAAATGTCAAGGTAATAGGATATTTTTCCCACCTCCGGTGTGTACTTACTAGACACATCAGTATATTATATAATTAGTTGTTAAGTTGAGGTGTAACATAACAATTTACCCAGTCAATAACTTGGGACGGGTCTAATAAAGTCCATAATAAATCAATTAATTTTAAACTATTTTTTTAATTCAATCCTGGGCGAGTTAGCTTCTTTGTCTAGTTCTTGTGTCTAATAATAAAATATATCATTTTTATCAAGATAATTAGACTAATTTCAGCCCCGTCCCTGATGCTGTCCCTGATGCTTTGAATAGTTTTTCCGAAGCATCATTTTTATCTTGTGCACCCATACAGATAAGAGGAATATATCTGGAAGATATCTTAGGTGCGCCTCGGATTGACCCGCTTCGACCTGTCTCGACTTGTCGAAGACAAGGCGGACGCGAGGCGAGCCGAGGCGAGACGGGTTGACACCTGGCAATTTCAACGTTTCATTAGAGGTTTTCACCCTCATATTTCTCGGAATGAGAAAGACTGGCTTCGTAGTTGTGCAGGCCAATGGGGAATTGAAGTGAAAAATTAACCCTTTTCCTCTCCAGGATTTTTGTTCGCCGTTCTTTCGCCAAGTATTTGTTGTATGTGACAAAAAGTTCTGTTTGTATTTGCTGGCATTCCTCCTTCAGGATATGGTCCTTGGTCAAGGGTAGCATCTTTGATTGTTTGGTCCAAAGCTTTTCTTAAATCAGGGGTTGATAGGCCTCTCAGATGATCGACTAGATCTTCTGTTTGCTTTTTGTCTAATTCGGGAGTTTCGAGATTTTTCCTTGGCATAAATTTTAATTTGATGGTTTTTAATTTTTAATAATCATCTTTAACACAACAATATTTTAGTAAAATTAATTCATAAAGTAAATACCGGCTAGTAGGGGGGTAATTAATCTCGCTGTGAGAATTGAAGCAGGGAACAGCTTGTAGCTAAATTACTGGGGTTGCTGCCTGCCCGCCCTTGTCCGCCTCTGGTGGATTTAGCGGGAACTTTGCCGAGTTGTGAACTCAACGTAGTTCATGGTTGGAATCTGGCTTAGGGAATAGGAAACCTTGACAGAAATAATTGAGGTGGCTAAGATAAGAATATGCCCAAACAAAGATTTTTGACCGAAACCGATATTGATTATTTGGAAAAAAGGCTGAAAGAAATATTTCCCACAAAAGATGAGTTTAGGAAATTAAAAAGCGACATTTTTGACAAGTTGGATGCTATTCTCAAAGAAATTCAAGTTGGTCAAGAAGAAAGAGTGATTCAATCGCGCCAAATGACTAGGCTAAAAGATCAAGTTTCGGTTCTCCAAAAAATTCATCCTCAAGGCAAGCACGCTGCGCTGTAAGCAAATAGTTTCGTTGGGTATTTGGCTTGAAGAGCAAAAAGGCAGGGAGTAGTTTTAAAATTAACCTTAATAATACCTCTAGGCTCGCGATAATAAAAGTTCTATATATAGCCCTTTAGCAGGGGCGGAGGCCCGACAAAATTTACTTCGTAAAATTTAGGCGGGCAGGGAATCTCACCGAGGGTCCAACCTTGTTGTTTAGTTAGCAACCTATCATACGTTTCTTAGGAAGTTTTTTCTTAGTTTGTAAGTTTGAAGGAGTTGTGGGGTTCGTCATCCCTAATTCAGTTAAAGTAATCTTTTAGCATAGTCAGGTACAATTTCGGGTACAATACTGCACCCGACAAAGCTATACCTGACTGCTGTTGAAATAGTCTTTCAACATTGTCATCAGAGTTGTTCTTCCTCGATTAGATTTTAGATATTTTTCCCGTCTTTTAGCATCAGATTTAGTTAAATACGCTTCATAGAAGATTAACTTTAGGGGAATATAGTGTTTTGTTGATTTAGATTTACCAGAGTTGTGTTCTTCAAATCTTTGTTTTAGATTTTCGGAATAGCCGATGTAGATGAAGTTTTTTTGAGAATTGTGAAGAACGTAAACGTAGTAATATTTCACCAGCTTTAGTTTAGCAAATTGCTAGGGGGATAGTTTTGGTCAGATACCATTCGGCACCTGACTTGTTTTGGTCAGATACCATTCGGCACCTGACTGCGGTAAAGTCTTTCTTTTCTTCTGGACAGGTACAAGACTGTACCTGTCTGGCGAAGCAAGGTGCAGACTTGTACCTTGCAGGGGCTGGTGAACTTTGTTGGAACCTATTTTAGGGAGGTGTTAAGCACTTTTCCTACTTTTCCAGCCTCAGATGGATTTGCTTATACTTAACTTCAGTTGATATAATAAGTTTTATGAGCAAGAGCGAAAGGCCGTTATCCTTTGAAAAATACCAAGCTGAGTCAAGGAAAACGGCAATTTATCCTGACAAAGACAGTAATTTTATTTATCCTACGCTTGGTTTGTCGGGTGAAGCGGGAGAAGTGTCCGAAAAAATAAAGAAGGTTCTTCGGGATAAAGGGGGAGTTGTTGATAATGAAACAAGACGAGAGTTATCAAAGGAATTGGGAGATGTACTATGGTATGTGGCCAATTTAGCCACTGAGTTGGGTCTTGACATGGAGGCAATTGCTCAGGAAAACCTTGACAAACTGTCCTCACGCCAAGAAAGAAACAGGCTTCATGGCAGTGGAGATAACCGTTGACCACCCCTTAATAAAATTTTCCCTATATATAGCCCTTTTGCAGGGGCTAGTGAACTTTGTTCGAACTTATTTCTTGGAAGAAACGAGTGGGCTAGCTGTTCCGAATTATGCTTTTACTTGATTTACCGACTTATTTTTGTTATAAGCTTAAACAATGAGCCAAGAATTTAATCTAGGTAAAATGTCAGATTGGGAGCTTCAACGACTTCGTAATGAGGCAGCGCAAGAGGGAAGAAAAAGGCAATTTAGAAGAGACTGGGATGATTCATGGAGGGACCTTAGAGGGAGAGTGATTGATAGAGAGGGGGCTATTGGAAATATTCTTGCTGATCCAACTGAGGAAGAAAGCCAGCGATGGTTGGGCATGACCTCTGAGGAAATAAAGGATGATATTAATAGATATCTTGACAGGAAAGAAGATGAGCATATCAGCGGTATGAGATTGGTCGCTGAAGTGGACCAGATTTCAAGAGAGATTCACATTGAGTCTTCACCTAGGCTTGCCCGATACAGAAGGCCAAGATAAGCAGTTAGAGGGTGGCCAGGAAAACTAATAAGGGCTCCCTATTTATATAAAATAGCCCTATTTGTAGCCCTTTTGCAGGCCCGCCAGGATTCGAACCTGGAACAAAAGTTTTGGAGACTTTCATGATAGCCATTTCACCACGGGCCTTTGTTTTTATACCAACTCTCTTAACCTTATAAATGTTCTAAAGATAATGTGGTTTTATACCCCAGTCGTTCATAAATAGCTGGATGGAGACCACGTTATGTGCCCCTTTATTATCTAAGGCCAATTCTTTTTAACAGGCCCTGATAGCTTGAACCGTATTGCTTAAGTTTTTTTTCTCTATTTTTTGCTTTGTTTTCACTTTGATACGCTTCATAGTATATTAGCTTTGGTTCAAGCATACGACGACTTGTATAAACTTTCCCTAAATTGTGCTCCCTAATTATACCCTTGATGATATAATATTTCCACTATGTGCGGGATTATTGGCTACGTTGGTCAGAAGAAGGCTTTTCCATTTCTGATGTCTGGCTTGAAAGACTTGGAGTATCGGGGCTATGATTCGTGTGGGGTGGCTCTTCAAGGGAAAAAGAAGATTCAGGTTATTAAAACCAAAGGTGAAGTTGACCTGTTGATTAAAAAAACCCGGGATTTGAAAAATGGGGCGATCAGCGGCATTGGTCACACCCGCTGGGCGACTCACGGTAAACCTTCGATGGTCAATGCTCATCCTCATCTTGATTGTTCAAAAAAAGTTGCCTTAGTTCACAACGGCATCATTGAGAACTACCAAGAGCTAAAAGAGTCTTTAATTAAAAAAGGCCATCGATTTGTCAGCGAAACCGACACTGAAATTTTAGTTCATTTAATTGAGCTGAACCTAAGCAAGAAAAAAGATTTGTTTTGGGCGGTGACTGAGTCTTTGAAAAAGATTATCGGGGCTTACGGGATTGCCGTCATTGGCAGTGATTTTCCCGGCCAAATTATTGTGGCTAAGCTTTCTAGTCCGTTGATTTTGGGTTTCGGGAAAAATGAAAATTTTATTGCCTCTGACCAGCCGGCTTTACTGCCTTGGACTAAAAAACTGGCTACTTTAAAAGACGGTCAAGTAGCCAAAATCACGGCCGAAGGAGTTGAAATCAGAACTATCGACGGCCAGTCGGCCGATTACCAAAAAATTGTTTTAGAAGCTGAAAGTCGGCGGGTTACCAAGGCTGGTTATCCCCACTTTATGTTCAAAGAAATATTTGATCAACCGCTGGTGGTCCAAGACGGACTAAGGGGTCGGCTTGAGCCGAAAAAAGGAGTCAAGTTAGGCGGGATTGAGCGTTACCTTGACCGCTTTTTAAAGATAGACTATCTTCCGGTGGTAGCTTGTGGTACTTCATTTCATGCCGCTTTAGTAGCCAAATATTTTTTTCAAAAAATTGCTAATTTGCCGGTCGTGGTTGAAGACGCTACTGAGCTGGTGGGAACCGGTTATCCATTTAAGCGGGGTCAACCGGTGATTTTTGTTTCCCAAAGCGGAGAGACGGCTGATATATTGGCTGTTCTTAAAATGGCCCGCAAGAAGGGGATTTTTCCTTTAGGTCTGGTTAATGTTGCCGGTTCATCGGTCAGTCGGGACACCAAAGCCGGGGTTTACTTGCGAGCTGGGTATGAAATTGGGGTGGCGGCCACCAAAACCTTTTCCGCTCAACTACTGGCTTTTTTACTTTGGTCGATTTTGGTGGGTCGGGCTAAAAGAAGCTTTACTTACAAAGATAACCGCCGCTTTTTGAAAGAAATTGCCGGTTTACCTAATTTAGTGAGCCAAGTTTTGGCTCAAAAAAACGTGATTAAAAATCTTGCCAAAAAACTAAAAGATTCGGAAAAACTATACTTTTTGGGCAGGGGAATCGGTTATGCTTTAAGTTTGGAAGCGGCCCTGAAAGTAAAAGAAATTGCCTATATTCCGGCCGAAGGCTTGCCAATCGGTGAACTCAAACACGGACCATTGGCTTTGGTAGATCGGGAAACGACGATGATTTTTCTAATACCGGATGATGAAAGTTTTGAAAAAAATCTCAACAGCCTAAATGAGGCGGCTGTCAGGGGTGGTCAAATTATTGTTTTGACAAATAAGATGGGGAGTTTTTGGCCTCAAGGCAAGGTGAAGGTTTTTCGGTTTCCCAAATGTGAAGGGCTGCTTGCTGCCTTTCCCATGGCAGTTTGGTTACAACTTTTGGCCTACTATTTGGCCGATATTTTAGGCAAGCCGATAGACAAACCTCGCAATTTAGCCAAGAGCGTAACGGTGGAATAAATAATTCAAAGATCAAATCTCAAAAATTAAAAAAGATTAAAAAGGGAAAGAGGTTAGTTACTTTAATTTAGAAGTCTCTTTGTGAGAAGTTTTTTTCCTACATCTCCGACAGAACTTTTTAAGCTTGAGCTTGCCCGTAGTATTTGTTTTGTTTTTTTCGCTGACATAATTTCGGCTGTTGCACTCAGCACAAACTAAGCCAAGAATTTGTCTGGATCCTTTTTTTGCCATAACGGGAGTTATTTTAGCATAAATATCTGGAATATAAAAGGAAAATTGTTGATTAGTTTTTGTTAATTATTTACCTGAGAGTATTTTGCCGATAGCATGACGTTGAGCAATTCTGTCACTCACTCTTTTAAGGATGTCTTTAATTTTTTTAGGGTCATTTGTCCCGAAGGTCATTTCATTAAAAGCTTTTACAGCTTCTGCACCTTCTTCTCCAGGTTGGCCGGATAAGCGGCCTTTTGTCCCCCCGGCAAAGGGGTCTTTTTCAGATTCAGTGGATTCAACTTCTTTATTTGGCATCTCAGTGGCATCAAATTTTAGCAAAAATTAATCCTTGTTACTGTAATTCAGCTTACAAACACAAGTTACCAACTACCCCCACCGCCGCCGCCAAAACCACCGCCAGAAAAACCCCCGCCACCGGAAAAGCCAGACCGGCCAGACCAGGAAGACTTACCGGACCAGGTCGAACCTCCGGACCATTGTCCGCCTGGGGTAGAGATCAATGAATTCATCAGACTGAGGTTGAAGCGGCTAAAGTCAGTTGAAAATTTCCCGACAGTGGTTCCTTGAAAATAATTAGGGGGATCAATATCAAGAACCGACATCTCTTTGGCTAGTTTTTTAACAACCCCCAAGGCAATGGCTAAAGGCAGGATCTCTTCGAAAAAAAGGTGTTTTTCGTGAATTTCTGTGCGCCACTTGCCTTTTTCAAGATACCACTTGAGCCCCTCGGCTTGGCGGAAAAGGGAGTAGCCCCAGGCTTTTTTACGGGGCATTTTTTGGGTGAGGAGAAAGATCGGAATGGCTGAGAATGAAAGCAAGACTAGCGGTCCGTAATTACCAGTTGGAGAAGAAAAAGCAAACAAAAAGAGGGAAGTTATCCCAATCATAATGATGGCTCCGACCAAGGAGCTGTTTCTGGTATTTTCCGGGTTATTGGCAAAAAGACCTTCCTCAACGAGATTTTGGTAGAGCTTTTTTTTATAGCCTTCCAAATATTTGTAAAAATTGTTTTTAAGGTCAGAAAGTAAGACGGCTCCGTGGTAAGCCGGGGGTTCGTTGGCGGCAACTTTGGTCAGAGCCAGAATCTGTTTTTCAGAAATTTTGGCCAGTTTTAAAGCCTTTTTTAAAATTTTGTTGATTTTCTTACCCATAAATAATTTATCCAAAAGATATTTTTGGTAATCCTTAAGAGGGGTGGGATCTTTTTCTTTTTTAATAAAAAGATAGTTGATTTTCTTGCCGACTAGTTTTTTTTCTTCAATTTTTTTGATCTCTAAATACCCCAAGCGGGCCAGCTCAATGATCTCGGCGACGACGTCTTGAGTATCAACTTTTTCATCAATAATTGCCCCCAGTTGAGAGGGGCTGATATTGTCGATCGGTGAATAAACAGTCGGTAGGTGTTTGTGTTCAAAAAAAGAGACTGTCCTCGTGGTTTTGTTCTCGGGAATTGAAAAAATGTTTTCGTTTAAAAAGCGTTTGTCCCGACCTTTTCGATACCAGATTAAAAAAATCAAGAGTAAAGGAATCAGGGCCAGTGGGTAGCCCCAATTATCGAGGAGGAAAATCAGCATTTTTTCAAATGGACCAGGGAAGAGAATCTGGTTGTTTTTGTCCAGAGCGATCAAGAGAGCCATGTCTTTGTTTTGGCCTAGGGTAGTGGTGGCTGAGAATCGGGCCAGATCTTTTTCAAAACTGGAGTTGCACATTTTTTCCCGAGACCCAAAAGAGCCGGCAAAGCAATCAACTTGGTTGATTTTCGCCCAGGGGGAATTGACTTGGGCGGTGGTCTTTTGGATCAGGGTATCCCACTCAAAACCAGTCACATTCCAGTATATTTCATCGTGATTTTCATATCTTTGGACGATCGAATCAACAATATAATTGATTTTGTAAACATGTTCTCCTTGGATAGTTTTCTCAGGGTCGCCAATTTTAATTTTGACACTTTGCCGGTAGCGGTTGATTTCAAAGGGATAAGAAAGTCCGTTTTCATCGACAACTGAAATAACTTCCAGACGAGCATTGATTGTTTTTCCTTTATTTGAATAAATGACGGGAATGATCCGGAAGATGCCGTGCTTGGGGACGAAAAAATTAACTTTAATGGTTTCATCAATACTCAGGCTGGTATCTTGATTGAGGAGGATGTTGCTATGAAAGTCAAGAATTTCATAGTCATAGTCGTTGAGTTGAGTTTCAGGCTGTAGGATAGGATTGTTACTAGCTGTCGGGATGGTGCCAATGGGGGGAGTTTGAGCTTGATTAAAAATTGGGCTGCGGTCAATAGTCGGATTAATTCTGTCCTGGGCTTTTAGAGCAGAAGGGAACAGAAGTGCCAGGCAAAGCCCGAAAACCAAAACCAATGAAATTTTTTTGATCATAAGTGACCCCTATTCATTGTAGTTTAATCGACTTTGTTTTGCCAAGATGCATTTTTTTAGCGAGCTTTAGGTGGTCTAGCCGTTGCCATCAAAGAGGAGAAATGGTAAAATATCATTTATTATGGGCAGACTAAGATTAAAAAAACGCCGCCACCAGATCAAAGTCAAGCAAAAAAGAAAGGCCAAGCTGGCTAAATTTCGCCTAGCCTACACTAAGGCTAAGACTGAAGAAGGAAAGAAAAAGGCTTTGGCTAAGCTTCAGAAAATTGCTCCTTGGCTCTCTGAAAAAGAATTATTGGCGCCAATTGCCAAAAAAGAATAACTGATCGTGGTGTCTTGGGTAAGAATTGCAAGGGTAATCATTTATGAAAACTTCTTTGTCAACTGGTTTTAGTTTTGGTTTAACTTCCGGGATTATTACTACCTTAGGTCTGATGGTTGGTCTCCATTCAGGGACTCATTCTCAGGCCGCTGTGGCCGGGGGAATATTAACGATAGCCTTGGCTGATAGTTTTTCAGATGCTTTGGGAATTCATGTTTCTCAGGAATCTCAAAAAGAAGTCAGTAAAAAACAGGTTTGGGCGGCCACTTTTTCAGCTTTAGTCAGTAAGTTATTAATCGGTTTAAGCTTCATGGTCCCGATCTTTTTTCTTGATCTTTTACCGGCGGTGGTCATCAGTGTTATTTGGGGTCTTTTGGTGCTGACCATCTTTAGTTATCTCTTGGGTAGAAAAAGAAATTCAAACGGTTGGCAAATGGCCCTGGAGCATCTTTCGATTGCCTTAGTGGTGATTATGGCGACTCATTTTCTTGGTGATTGGGTAGCCCAGCTTTTTGGCAATTAAGGAGGTTTACTTGAGATGGCGGAATCAGAAAGCAAAGGGTTGTTTAGAAAAGAAAATGCGGGTAAAGCAATTGGTTTTCTTGCTTTGGTGGGAGTTTTGGCTTCAATTTCTTCAGCACTGGCAGTGGCGGCGGTGGCTGGTGGAGGGGTCTATGCTTTGGGTCGGAAAGGGAAGAGGTAAGGTAATTAACACGGTTCTTTAGTTTGCTTCAAAATATTCATTGGCTAGAAGTTTTGCTTGAATTTTGGTAAAATCTGGTTGTTGGCCGGGATGCTGGAGTAGTCAAACGAAGCCCGCCAAAAATATGCTGGAGTGCCGGAGTAGTCAAACGGAGCAGTCTGTAAAACTGCCGGCGCAAGCCTACGTAGGTGCAAATCCTACCTCCAGCACAATATTTAGGCGGGCCGGCGCAAGCCTACGTAGGTGCAAATCCTACTCCCGGCACTCTGAGGAGTGCAGTGAAGAAGTGCCTGGATAGCTCAGTGGCAGAGCACCATCTTGGTAAGATGGGGGTCTCGGGTTCAAATCCCGATCCAGGCTCTAGGTTGGATCGGGTGAACCCGAGTTGAGTAAATTCTTTTGATTTTCTTTAGTGCTACTGGTATTAGTTTTGTGACTTGTGAGTTTTCAGACTGTTTGGATTCTCTTCAATCCCCACTCCAGGCTCATGAGTGGATTGATTGAACCCACCTGAGTAGAGACTTTCAATTTACCTTAAAGCTACTGAAATGAGTCTTGTGAATTTCGATTGATGAAGATCCACGGCTATCTTCAAATCCCGATCCAGGCTCATAGAAATATAGACACCAATTTCCAAAAAACCTTCGGTGTTTACCTGCCTCGCCGAACGCGAGTCAAGGCGGGCCTAGCACACCCTGCCTGCCGGCAGGCAGGCAGAGGAGGTGGGTGTAGAAATCGAAAGCCACGGTTTAACCCGTAAAATTTACCTCTTTGAGCCGAAGGTGGGATTCGAACCCACGACTTGCTGTTTACAAAACAGCTACTCTACCCCTGAGTTACTCCGGCAAATTTACGGGCCAGACAAAACCAACCGTAGCTTAATTTTACCACTTTATTAATAAATTTGAAAACAAGTAATGAAGATTATTGGGATATAAAATCCTGCCCAAGTGGCGGAAGATAAAGGTTTTATCCTGTTTTGCTCAGGTGGGTGGCCTCTCCCGAACCCCACGGGGATCGAGAAGTGAACCTCCCTTTTTCGCTTTGAGGAAAATTCTTTCCCTTCCTTCTCCTATTTAGGCAGGATTAATTTTAGAATAACAAGTTTTCACACACTAGTCAAGTGTGAAAATAGATGGAAATTTAGGGCCGGTAGCCTCGATTAGAGAGGAAGTGGTTTCAAGACCAAGGCAGGAGGCAGATTAAACCAAAGGTGTAGCGGGTAAAAGGATCGAGAGAAAAAAATTAATCACCGGAGAGGCGATAATCATCAAGGGTGAGCGGCCAAAGATAGGTAAAAGCAGAAAAAGAATTAATATGTAACCAAAGCGGTTGAGGACCTCATCGACTTTATAGGCTGATTCTTTTGGCAAAAGACCAATCAAAACTTTGCCTCCGTCCAGAGGATGAACCGGGATTAAGTTAAAGATGGCCCACATAATATTGAGGGCAATGATTGGGGTTAGTAAATACTCTAAATTCAGGCCAATTTGAGTTGAAAAAGAATGAAATAAGCGAATTGAGATTGATAAAAAAGTGGCCATGGCCAAGTTGGCCAGTGGACCACTGAGAGAAATCAAGGCCGTGTCTCGCCGGGGGTTTCGCAGATTAAAGGGGTCAAAGGGAACTGGCTTGCCCCAGCCAAAAATAATTGGGGAACCGGTAATGATCAAAAATATGGGTAATAAAGTGCCGATTGGGTCCAAGTGGGCCAGGGGGTTGAGAGTGACCCGATTGGAAAGTCGGGCAGTGGGGTCTCCTAAGCGATCAGAAACATAGGCGTGAGCCGCTTCGTGAACCGAAAGAGAGAGGAGAAAGCCGACAATGAGTAAAACCAGACCAATAAGCATTTTGAGTTATTAATTTGTTATAAAATGAGCTAAATATTAAGAG
>JBHPGO010000022.1:0-15854 GCA_042570465.1 Patescibacteria group bacterium | reverse complement strand
TGAAACCGGCAACCTGATAGGTGGAACTGCTTATGGCGAGCGATCTGATCACACTTTAAGATAGACTGACCAGTTTTGATCAGCAATAGAATAGGGATTAGTGTCATATTTGGCCCCGTAGATGTCATGGGGAGAGCCGATTTGACTGTTGCGATCATCCTGCCAAACAATCTGGGCATGGCGATTGTCATCAACGTCTTTCCAATGGGCAATGGCCGGGACTGCTCTGGTGTGCAGATCAGTCGTCCAATCCCCGGTATAGCTGGTCTTAGAGTCAACCCGGATATCAAGGGGCTTGCTACTTTCCGGCCATTGCTGGACCCCATTGTCACTTTCAATCTGCTGCATCAGAATTCGGTTGTTGTTATTCCAATCCCCATTGCTGTCCCCAAAGTATGAAGGAGCCGAATTATTCAAGTCATCCTGCCAGACCACCACTCCCTTGTTTTCGTCAGTAACGGCAATTTGAGCATGCTCTTGGGCACCTTGGTTGGAATGATCGACAGAAACCGGCCGCTCGCCGTCGGGGATGAAGAGCTCGGAGGAGGAGAGGTCGTTAGATCCATCAATCCCCCCACTAATCAGAACCTGGCCATTATTGAGTAATGTGGCAGTGTGATCAGATCGCTCGCCATAAACAGTTCCACCTATCAGGTTGCCGGTTTCAGTCCATGTACCGGTTGAGGGATTATAGAGCTGGGATGAGGAATAGTAGTTAGCTGCAGTACGCCCCCCACTAATCAGAACCTGGCCATTATTGAGTAATGTGGCAGTGTGATCAGATCGCTCGCCATAAGCAGTTCCACCTATCAGGTTGCCGGTTTCAGTCCATGTACCGGTTGAGGGGTTGTAAAGTTGACACGAGGAAACTCGAGGAACACTACCTACTGCCCCCCCACTAACTAAAACCTCCCCATTATTCAGCAAAGTGGCAGTGTGGCCACCTCTCTTTCCATAGCTGGTGCCACCTAGTAAATTGTTAGTATTAGTCCATTCCCCAGTGCCAGGATTATAAATCTCAGCTGAAGAAAGAAAATTAGATCCGTCATAACCACCAACCACCAACACCTTACCGTTGTTAAGCAAGACGGCAGTATGAGTATTCCTTTCTTGATTGAGATTACCAGTTTCACTCCAGGTACCAGTAGAGGGATCATAAAACTGCGAAGAGGAAAGGTAGTCGGTACCATAATCCCCTCCACTAACCAAAACCTGACCATTATTGAGCAATGTGGCAGTATGTTGTCTCCGTCGACCGAAAGCAGTATCTCCTACCAAATTACCAGCATTAGTCCACTCTCCACTACTAGGGTCATATAATTGAGAAGAGGAATAATAGCTAGAGCTTTGACCCCCGACGACCAATATCTTACCGCTGTTTAATAAAGTAGCAGTGTGGTAGGATCGATCACCATAATCACTCCCCCCCACCAAATCCCCCGTCTCCACCCAATTATCACTCAGCTCAAAAATCTCACTGGAGGAAAGGTAATTGGTCCCATCATAACCACCAGCAATAATGATCCGGTTTTTGGCAACCAAGTGGGCCGTGGTATAGGACCGGGCCGTATTAAGGTTGCCGACTGAAGTCCAAGTGGCGGTGGCTGGGTCATAGACTTCAACTGAGGAAAGGTAGGTGGTGGTATCCAGGCCTCCAATAGCAGCAATCTTGCCATTAGTCAGCTTGACAGTAGCGTGGTAGGCTCTGGCGGTGTTAAGGGTGCCAGTGGCAGCCCAGGTACCGGTGTCAGGGTCATAAAGATCACAAGAGGCATGGTAGACAGTCCAGACACAAGCACCATCGGTAATCGTCCAGTTGGCATGGTTGTTGCCCTGGTCTTCAGAGTTGGTGACGGAGACGGCGTTGATACTGTGGGAGTTTTTGACTTTAATGTATTCCAGGTCATCTTTGGCAACATCAAATTCAATCTCAAACTGGGTGGCGCCCCCATCATCGTTATCTATGGAAATGGCATTGGCACAAGAGCCACCGTTAATGGTCAAGTTGTCACTGACAATCGTTCGATAGCTATTGTCAAACTTGATGGTTTTAGTGGCGGTAGTGGAAGTGAAATCATAGAAAGTGGTGCTGGTTCCGTAAAGCAAAGTGGAAGTACTTCCGGCATCACCGTCAATGACCACCTTGCCGTTACTGTGGGTAAAGGTACCGTTTTTAGTGAAATTACCGGCAATGGTCAGGTTATTGGTGTCATCAGCGGTGTAGGTGCCACTGGCATTGATGGTCATACTGCCATTGACATCAACCGTGGTATCGTTGGTATCGGCAGTGATGATCCCGGCGTTACTGCCATCTCCTACCTCAAGGTCATTGTTGATCAGCAAAGTGCCTGAAGGCAGGGTGTAGGTGACGGTACCGGCAGGGTGAAGGTAGAGATTGTAGTAGTCTTGGTCGGTGATCGTGTAACTGCCATTGCCGGTGTACTTGAAAGTGGAAGTGGAGGCAGTGAAGACGCCGGTGACTGAGAAAGGGTTACTTGTTTTAGAAAGGGTCCAGACTTTAGAACCGGCATTGAGGGTTTGGTCGGCTTCAATGATGTTCAGGTCATTAGCAATCGTCACCCCGCCGGTGCCAATGGCGGTGATTGTTTCGGCGCCACCGACGCCACCAAAAGTCAGGTCATAGAAGTCCCAGGCCGTGTCTCCCCCAAAACCAGTGCCACTAGCCCCGTCAACGGTAAAGGTGCCTGAAGTGAGGTTGATATCCCCATCACCGGTGACGTCTCCCCCGTTGACAGTGATGTCATTGGTACCGTTGAGAGTGCCGTTGGTCATGGTTAGGTCAGCGGCAATGATGGTTGAGTTAGCAAAGGCAAATTCACCACTGGTACCGTTGAAAGTGACGCTTGACCAATCTGAGCCGCCGTCATCAATGGCAAAGTCCGGATCACTGTCTGTACCGGTGAAAGTGACGGTTTGACTGCCATGAGTGAAGGTACCGGCATTGGTCCAGTCACCACCGCAGGAAACGCCTCCGGAAAGAGTGAGGACAGCACTGGTATCAATGTGAATGTCGCCGTCAGGGGTGGTGGAGTCAGCAGCCGGGCTGGTGGTGACGGTGCCTGTACCTGGAGCAAAGGTGTCGCCGGTCCAGACATGAAGCTCAAAACCATCATCAATGGTCATGTTGCCGTTGGTTTCCGCGTCTACCGTGACTTTGATGTCGTCGTCACTGTCAGCATTGGTGCCGTCGTAGACCAGGTCATTGGTGATGTTACTGCCGGCATCATCCCTGAGAATGACTCTGTTTTGGTAAAGGTGGATGTTGGTCTGGTTGGTACCGTCTGAGACCAGGACATGAGTGGCCTCTTCAGTTTCTTCGTCAAGGTAGGCGGTGATGACATCATCAGCACTGGCGGCCACCGTGGTACTCCACTGGCCGTCAGCTTGAGTGCATTCAGCGGTCATCGCTCCTATGCCATTGACTCGGACATCAACGGTTTTAGCTCCTTCGGCAATGCAGTTTAAGGTTGAAACTCCATCATCAGTGTAGATATTGCCCTGGGTGGTGATGCCGCAGGCACCAGCAGCAATACTGTTCCAGCCGTTGTTGCCGCCTTGATCAGCGGAGTTGGTGGCATCCATGACTTCAGCGCCTCCGGAGACATCTGAGTCCCGGATATTGGTATAGTTGACGGTTTCTGAAGCGGCGGCATCAACGTCTAAGTCCCAATCATCACCATTGGTTTCTGACTTGATGGTGATCCGGGAAACACAATCGGCCGAAGTTGGCTGGATGACAAAGGTCCCACCGGCAGCAATGATCATGGCAAAAGAATCATTGGCCTCAAACTGAAGGGTTTTACTGTCAGTGGTGCTTTCAAAGTCATAAAAAGTGGTGTCACCGGAAAAGGTGATGTTGGAAGTCTGGCCGGAATCATTGAAGATGACCTTGCCGTCGTTATGGGTGAAAGTGTCAGAGTTGGTGAAGTTCCTGGAAACAGTCAAGGTGTAACCGGAGCCAGGGGCAGTGACAGTACCGTTGGTGATGGTAAAGTCCCGGGTGACCGCGGCACTGTTGTTGCCAAATGACCAAGCACCACCCGAACCGTCAAAAAACAGATCATAGAAAGCACTAGTCCCGGTTAAGTTACCGGAGATAGTGTGAGAGCCGCTGGTACCGTCAAACTCCACGGTTGAGTCGTTGGTGGTAAAAATGTCTGAATTACTCAATGAGCCGGCAATGTTAACGTTGTTGTCTTCGGTATCATAGGTATCAAGGGTTCCGCCAGTGATAGTCAGATCACCATTAACGTCTAAAGCGTCTTCCAGAGTAAAGGTAATATTGTTGTTAGTGTCATCAATCTCCAGGTCGTAGAATGAGCCACCGCCGGAGTAAACATCAGGCGTACCGGAAACAGCCGTTAACTTGACCTTGCCAGTTCCCGGAGTAAAAGTACCACTGTTGTCATTGTCCCAATCTTGGCCGACACTGATTGTCCCGTCATCTTCGGTTGGCGGGGCTGTCAAAGTGGCTCCGGAATCAATCTGGACATTGCCGTCAATGACGTGGTCTTCAGTTGTTGTCCCGGTAAAGCTACCGTCACAATGAAGGTGGCCGGTAGTCCCGTCAGTGGTGACGTTGCCACCCGGAGTAAAAGTATCTGAGTCCCAAATATGAAGCTCTTTGCTGGTTTCAACCGACAAGGTATCAATGGTGTCGTCCACGGCATTAAAAAGCATATTGGTGTCATCAGCAGGGGTGCTGTCATAGTCCCAAAGGTCAGGAATGGTCACCGTCCCATCGGCATCATCTCGGACAATCACGGTTTCCAGATAAAGATCAATGTCGGTATCAGTATCTCCATCATCAGAGACATAAACGGTGTTGGCTTTATCGGTGGAAGAAAGATAAGCGGTGACAGTGCTACCTGAAACACTATCAGGAATAACAATGTCTTTAGAATAGGAACCGTCAGAGATGGAGCAAGTGGCGGTATAACTACCAGAACCGTTGACCTTGAAGTTGACAACGCTGGTTGAACCGTCACAAGGACCACCAGCTCCATCAGTGGCTTCGGTTGTTTCATCGTCCAGGTAAACCTTACCGGAGACAGTGGTGTAGACTTCCCAGTAGCCTATCAACTGGAATTCATAGGTATCAGAGGCGTCTTCGATATAAAGCTCCAAAATTGAACCCGAGTCAACAGTGGTATGGATCCGACCAGCGTCTCGGCCACTAGTACCGAGTTCCGCCTCTTGAACGTCAAGGTAACGAGTTGATAACCCGGAACCATTGGTGTGAACTCCCATCATGTTTTCAACATTTGACATA
Source organism: Patescibacteria group bacterium (assembly GCA_042570465.1). GTDB lineage: Bacteria > Patescibacteriota > Microgenomatia > PFEM01 > JBHPGO01 > JBHPGO01. Next base: position 10,561 of record JBHPGO010000022.1, on the reverse strand, counting down.
CCGTTAAGTAGCAGGACTTCGGTAATGGCATTGGGGGGTACGGTATAGGAGCCACCTGAAAGATCACGATCAGTCCAAGTCTTGTCTGAAGTTGGGTCATTGATTTCAACATACTTTTCGGAGTATTCCCCCGGAGGAGTACTCCAATATCCAACGATATAGGGAACAACAAGAGAGATATTCTCTAAGTACATTTCAACAATCGAGCTGGAATCGGCGGTGGCTAGCATTGTCATCGTATCATGGCCGCCCTCTGCAGAATTCTCGACTCCTCGAAGGATTTCTTTTCTTGCTAAGCTACTGCCATTTTCTCTAATTCCGGCTTCATAGTCGGTAGTTTCACCATGCATCATCACTGCTTCCACCACGGCGTTAGCGGGTATTGATAAGGGTGAACCACTCAAAGTAACATCCGACCAAGTCGTCGCGGTAATACTGTGGTTGTCAGCAGTGTCATAAGTCACAAACTCTCCTGCTTCCGCACTAGGGTATATTTTGCCGGTGGCAGGATCACAGGTTATATTCTCGACACCTCCTGTATCCCAATAACCTGAAATTTTACTAACTAGATCGGTAGCGTTATCGGTATCCGGATCATAGACAGCAAACTCAGGAGATCCTCCTCCAAGATAAATTTTTTCATAAATAGGATCAAAAACAAGACTTCTTACGGTACCAGACCAAAAACCCGAAATCTCACCTGACTGGTCAGTAGCGGTATCAGTGCCCGGGTCATAGGAGGCGAAATTACCAGAACCTGCCCCAAGGTAAACAATATCATTGATTGAGTCAAAGGTAAGGGAATAGGTGTAAGCACCACCCCAAAAACCCGAAATCTCATCTGACTGGTCAGTAGCGGTATCAGTGCCCGGGTCATAGGAGGCGAACTCACCAGACTGTCCAGCAAGATAAACCGTGTCGTTGGTAGAATCAAAGGTAAGGGCATAAATGGGATAACTGCTCGACCAGAAGCTGGAAATCTCATCTGACTGATCAGTAGCAGTATCAGTACCCGGATCATAGACAGCAAATTTGGCACTGACTCCACCAAGATAAATTGTGTCGTTGGTAGAATCAAAAGTAAGGGCGCGAATATCATTTGTCGACCAGAAGCTGGAAATCTCATCGGTTTGGTCAGTGGCGGTATCAGTGCCCGGGTCGTAAACGGCAAATTCCCCGCCAAGCCCCCCAAGGTAAACCTTTTCATTAGTCGTGTCAAAAGTAAGGGACGCAATGGTATTCCCCCAAAAACCCGAAATCTCATCTGACTGGTCAATGGCGGTAAGAGTTTCCGGATCGTAGACACCAAAAGCACCGGCTGCTCCACCAAAATATACCTTATTGTTTATTGAATCAAAGCACAAGGCTGAAACACCTGTCCCTCCCAAAAAACCTGAGATTTTATTCCACTCGTCAGCAGCCTCATCGACAATGTTCTCCATTTTTTCAACATAAGTGCCATAATCCCAATAACCAAGAAGAGTAAAATAGACTTCACTGTCATCATCGGCATATTGCTCAATAATTGAACTTGCATCGGCTTGAGCGTGCATCACCACGTAATCCCGACCACCGCCTTCAGCCTCATCAAGGTCAAAAAAACGAGGAAGAGTGGAACCATTGGCTCGAACTCCAGCGTGCCAAGCGTCGCTACCATCATCATTACCAATAGCAATTTCAACTACGGCGTTAGATGGCACGTTGTAGGGAGAGCCGGAAAGATTCATGTCTTCCCAGGTATCGGCCGTGGTGACAGTCCAGCTCTCGCTTTTCTCGGTGTAACCCCGAGGTGAGTCAGAGGCAATCTGCCATTGGCGGGCTTCCTCAAAATCTCTTACCTGAAACGGGCCAAGAAGATAAAGATAGGGAGAAATATCCGGAGCGTCAAACTGGTAACTCAACTCATAGGTTTCGCCGGCTTGCCAGTCGACGGACCAAACGATTTGTCCATCCACCCCACGGGAGTCGTCAAGCACCATCCCCAGGGAAAATTCCTGGCCTACTCTGCCATCATCCGATAAGGAAATGATCTTGAAATCCACAGGAATTTTTTCAACCACTTCTCCTTTAAAATTTTGATTAGCTTTAACAGTCAGCTTTACTTCATAGGGGGATGACGGATTAATCCTTGTCGGGCCGAATCGGCTGATATCAAAATCCACCGAATTTTTGACTTCAAAAACATCAACCATTTCTCTAGTTCCAGCCGGAGTTGTGGCCTTCATTGTCATTTGGTAAAGACCGACTTGATTGCCCAGCTGGAATCCTGCTTGGTAGTCAGGAGTATAGGTGACATTCTTGGGACCACACTCGTCTGACCTAGTAATGGTCCCATCCTCAGTTGAGAAATTTTCTTCAATTCCCAATTCTACATTCTTAATTCTTAATTCTACATTTCCGTCACAGACCGTCCTCCCCGTGTCATCCAGGACCGTCATCAGAAAATCAACTTGCTCTCCGGGAAGGTAGATACTCTTAGGAACGTTGATGGCGAGCACTCCCCAGGTGAAATCTTGGGTAATGGTTTTTTGAGCTTGAGGATTAATAACTTCAATTTGGTAAGCGCCCGGAGAAAGGTTATCTTGGTTTTGGTCAATCACCACTTCAATATTCCCGTTTTCCTTCTCTTTAAGCCGGTATGACAGGTCAACTTCTTCTCCTTGGCTGTTGGTAACTTTGATTTCAAGTTCGCTTGGGTTGATCTCTTGAAGCTTTAAGTCTTGGTGATTACCAAAGAGGTTAAGGACCTTTTGCCAAAGACCTTCGACCGTTGAAAGCTCTTTTTCCTTAGAAAGTTTATCTAAGGTTAAATCAAAGACCGGGGCTTGGTTAGCGTTAAAGTCAGCTGGCTCAAGCTTAAGCTCTTCATTCTCCCCGGCTTGGACTGAATCGATTTTAAAAACGGATAGGAGCTTGGAAATGACAGCCTTGACTGACTGGATCAAACTATTAAATAGTGAGTCATTGGATGACAGCTCGTCAACTTGATTATCCCCTTCCTCTATGCCCCCTACCTTAAACTCTAAGCTATCTTCTATCTCACTTCTGTCTTCGGTTTCTGTCTTCATTACTCTGTCATCTGTCTTCTCGTTAGAGGATTCTACAGGAATATTAGAGGAAATTAGATCTTCTTCAATCGGCTTGATTGCCATATCCTGGGCATAGGCCGTCTGGCTTTTGGTTACCTTGGCCACTCCCTTCTCCTCGTCAATCTCGATCGATTCAATTGTTTCCCCTTCCCCAAGAGTTTCCTTAAGGGTATTTTTAAAGGTCTCTAAGGGTGAGTCATCTTCTTCCCTACTGCCTACCGCCTGCTGCCTATTATCTAATTCCAAGGGTTCGTTAAGGGTATTTAAGGGTTGGCTTGGCTCTGCAATTTTGATTTTTTCATTGTCATTTTGATCTTTGAGATTTGATTTTTGATTTATTGAACCCGTCCGATTATGCCCTCCCACCGCCAACACTTTCCCATTATCCAACAGCTCCAAGGTATGGTGAGCTCGGCCGGTACTCATGTTGTTGGTGGCCGTCCAAGTATCGGCATCTGGATCGTAAAGCTCACTGTGGGACATGGTGTCAGCCCCATCATAGCCGCCGGCGACCAAGATTTCACTGGAGGTCAGGGAAACAGCCGCGTGTTGGTATCTTTCCAGAACCATGTTTCTGGCCAAAGTCCAGGTGGAATTGCCTGGATCCCAAAGCTCAGAATGAGAAAGAACATTGGTGCCGTCGTAGCCGCCAGCTACTAAGATATTCCGGTTGTCCATCAGGGTTGAGCTATGCTCTTCCCGGCCATAAACCATATTTTCGGAGGCGGTCCAGGTGTCCACGCCATCAAAGAGCTCTGAATGGGAAAGCCGGTCAGTGCCATCATAGCCGCCAGTGGCCAAAACTTGACCATCCCCCATCTTGGTGGCCCTGAAGTTGTAACGATCCATGACCAGATTGTTGGTTTCTGCCCAAGTCAAACTGGAATCATAGAGTTCAGATGAAGAACGGGCGGTGGTGGCATCAGTCCCTCCGGCGGCCAAGACCTGACCATTGTCAAGAAAGACACTCTGGTGCTGCCTGCGGTTGACAACCAGGTCATCAAGGTTTTGCCAAGCAGCCTGACTCTCATCAGGGAATCTGGTTGCCCCACTGTCGGCAAAGATCTTCTGGGAGTGGATATCCCAGCCAGAAGAACCATCTCCCCCACTTGAGCCATGCATGCTCTGCCAGACAACCATGGCGTTGCCTTCACTGTCAGTATCTATATCCGGATATCTTTGGTCCCCGGAGTTGCCTTCCATGTTAACTGGTTGGTCGAGGGAGAAAATTTCGGAAGAGGAGAGATCAAAACTAGCAACATCATTGTAACCACCAGCCACTAAAACCTGACCATTACTAAGGAGTACTGCTGTAAACTGATCCCTTATTTCTCCAAGAGAATTGGTCACTCTCCAAGTACCCGACCCAGAATCATAAATTTCAGCTGAATTAAGAGATTCGTCAGTACCATCGTCATAGCCACCGGCCACCAAAACTTGGCCATTGTTTAAAAGAAGAGAAATGTGTTCTTCACGACCCTCGCTCATTGTTCCGGTAAATGTCCAGGCTTCCGTTAAAGGATCATAGAGTTCGGCCGTGGAGTAGGATAAAGTTGTTGAGTCATGACCAGCAGCCACTAAAACTCGGCCATCGTTGAGGAGGGTAGCGGTATGGTCATCACGCTTGGTTCCCATATTGCCGGTAGCCGTCCACAAACTAGTGCTAGGATCATAAATCTCGCAAGAAGAAACATTATTCGAGCCGGTATATCCACCGGTAACCAAAACTTTGCCATTATTGAGCAAAGTAGCGGTATGACTGTACCTAATTTGGCTTAGATTATTAGTTAATGCCCAAGTTTTAGCCACCGGATCATAAAGCTCAGTAGTTGAAAGAGTTGTGTATGCCCCATCCCAATTCCTCCCGCCAACCAGCAGTACCTCACCGCTATTGAGCAGGGTCAAAGTGAAATCACTTTTATCGCTTGATAAGCTTCCAGTGGTATAGGCCCAGGTACCGGTGGAGGGATCATAAAGTTCGGAAGTTGACAAGGTGTCGTCGTTATCATTCCCACCAACCGTTAATATTTCCCCACTGTTAAGAAGAATTGCCCCAGAATAAGTTCTCCTTTCATTCATATTATTGGTTTCAGCCCATGTATTAGTCGAATTATTAAAGATTTCGCTTGAGGATAGTACGCTAGGACCCCTACCACCAGTCACCAGCACCTGACCGTCGTTCATTAAAGTAGCTATGTGGTAGCTTCTCTTTAGGTTGAGATTCCTCGCCTTCTCCCACTCCCCTCCCCATAATGGTGAACCTGAAGAGTCGAATTTCTGAGAATAGATGTTGCTTCGTCTGGAACCCATGATAGGCTGACCACCATTGGTTTCCCAGGCGACAAAGAGTTCGGTACCGGAGGTGGCGATGGCGGGGTTAGTGTTGGTGTCACCGGTCGCTGAAAGTATTAAATCCTGAGGATTATTCTGATTGTAGGCTGCCTGGTCAGCGCCCCATTGTTTGGTCCCGGCAGCATTGATTTTCTGGCCCATGATCCTAACAGGGCGGGAAAGGATTGACTGGATGGCGCCACAGGAGTTGTTAGTCGCCCCACCCCCATTACAAGCTCCACTGGCCCCTAAGTTGTTCTCATAAACATTACTGCCTAACCCCCAATCCTGGACCACGCCATAACGGTCATCCTCCCAGGCAAAGATAAAGTCATTGTTGGAGTCCACAGTCACCACTGGATTCCGTTGCTCCCCCACCAAGCCAGGGCCATTGTTAGGATGTTCTGGCCGCGGCACTCCGGATCGGTTCGTCGCCGAGCCGTCGTTAGAGACTTGGACATCCCCTTCAGGAGTGAAAAGTTCGGAAGAGGAGTCGGATGACAAAACTTTGCCGTTGTTGAGCAAAACTAACGGACCGGTTGACCAAGCTCCCCCGCTTAATTCGCCGTTAACCGTCCAGGTATTAGTTGAAGGATCAAAGATCTCTGCATAAACAGTCCCAACATGTAAAACCTTGCCGTTGTCCATCAAGGCCATTTGGTGGGGATATCCAATCGGGTAAGTCAAGTTATCAACATAAGTCCAAGTACCAGCACCGGGATCGTAAAGCTCACAAGCTGAAAGAGTTTTGGCCCCAGCATCATTATACGAACCACCAGCCAATAAAACCTTGCCGCTGTTTAAAAGGATCATTTCATGACCATAGTGATCACGCTCCAAGTTACCGGTGGCTGACCAGGTATCACCAACCGGATCATAGATCTCACAGGCTGACAAGTAATCCCCGGAGATAGCATTACCCCCACAAGTCAGAACTTTGCCGCCCTTTAAAACAACAGCTTCGTGATTAGATCGATCAGTACTCATGCTGGTCCCCAGACTCCAAGTACCGGTTGAAGGATCGTAAAGCTCGACCGTGTCAACTTCATCATTTACGTTTTCCTTCCCGCCCATAACCATAACCTTTCCATTACCAAGCAAAACAGAGGCATGTTGTTTTCTACTGGTGCTCATATGCCCGGAAAGCGTCCAGGTGTTAGTAGCCGGATCATAAAGTTCAGAAAATGATGATGGGTTGGTGGTGACATAGTTTCCCCCAGCAAGCAGGGCCTTGCCGTTGTTTAATAAATTAAGTGTGTAATCTTGATTGTGTCTGTTGAGCATATTGTCGGTTAATGCCCAAGTGCCGGTGGCCGGATCATAAATCTCGGCTGAAGAAAAATAAGTCGAGCCGTCATAGCCTCCAGGAGCCAGTACCTTACCGTTATTTAAAAGAACTCTCAAGCTATTACTTCGCCTGGTAATTAAGTCTCCGGTATTGGCCCAGGTATTTTTGGTCCCCACCCCCGTATCCGGCCAGATTTTGTTCATGCTGGAGTCATATTTCTGGGCATAGATGTCGTCACCAAAGACACTGTTTCTTGACTCCTGCCAAGCAACGACCATATTATTACTGCTATCGATTGATATACTAGGAGATAGATGATCATAGTTAGCTGGATGGTTTGGTGAACTGGTTCCCCGGTTACCGTCATCAGAGTTAACTCGTTTGTCTTCTATCCATGCCGGCGTGCCTGAAGTATTAAACTTCTGCATGTAAATATCGTAGGTTTGGGGGGTGAAGAGTTCGGAGGAAGATCCAAAACCAGGTTTTCCTGACCCAGCCAATAAAACCTGACCGTTGTTGAGCAAGGTGGCAGTATTATTTAAATACTGATTACTCAGATCGTCAGCCATGGTCCAAGTACCGGTTAAGGGGTCATAAAGTTCGGAAGAAGATTGAGCATTAAGAACAGCTGACCCAGCCACCAAAACTTGGCCATTGTTGAGTAGAGCAGCGGTGTGGTCTTCGTGCTGTAGATTTAAATTTCCGGTCAAGGACCAAGTGCCGGTTGAGGGGTCATAGAGCTCGGAGGAAGATTCATAACCACTAGCATTAGACCCAGCCACCAAAACCTGACCGTTGTTGAGCAGAGTGGCGGTGTGATCATAATGTTTCAAGTTTAAATCGTCAGCCATGGTCCAAGTACCGGTCAAGGGGTCATAGAGTTCTGATGAAGATTGAGTACCAAGACCAGTAGACCCAGCCACCAAAACCTGACCGTTGTTGAGCAGAGTGGCGGTGTGATCATAATGTTTCAAGTTTAAATCGTCAGCCATGGTCCAAGTACCGGTCAAGGGGTCATAGAGTTCTGATGAAGATTGAGTACCAAGACCAGCAGACCCAGCCACCAAAACTTGGCCATTGTTAAGCAAGGTGGCGGTGTGGTCATAGTGCGCTAAGTTTAAATTCCCTGCCAAGGACCAGACGCCGGTTGAGGGGTCATAGAGTTCAGAAGAAGAACGAGAGCCGGCAACACCCCCACCAGCCACCAACACTTGGCCATTGTTGAGTAGGGTGGCCGTGTGGTCATAGTGCGCTAAGTTTAAATTCCCTGCCAAGGACCAGACGCCGGTTGAGGGGTCATAGATTTCAGAGGAAGAACGACTACCATCCAAATAACTTCCGGCAACTAAAACTTGGCCGTTATTTAACAGGGCGGCGGTGTGGCTATTGTAGTTTAAGTTTAAATTCCCCGATTCGTCCCACGTATTCTGGTCCAAGGAATTACGGTTATCCTCCCAAACCACAAACGTATTGCCGGTCGAGTCGACAGCCACGTCCGGGTTTCTCTGCTCGGCGTTCGGAGGCGAATTAGGGCTGACCTTGAGGTCATTTTGACGGGAGGGGGAGAAGATTTGGGAGGAGGAGAGATAATTATCACCACTACCCCCACTAATTAAAACCTGACCGTTGTTTAGTAAAGTGGCGGCGTGACCGGACCGCTCACCATAAATACTTCCACCAATTAAATTATCGGTTTCGGCCCAAGTACCAGTAGAGGGATCATAAAGTTGAGCTGAAGAGAGGTAGCTATTTGTAGTGTTACCTCCCCCACTGACTAGGACTTGACCATTATTCATTAAAGTGGCGGCGTGACCGGACCGTCTACCATGGGTGCCAGCTCCGATGAGGCTGCCAGTCTCGGTCCAAGACTCGGTCGAAGGATCGTAAAGCTCTGAAGAGGATAGATCGCTTGATCCATTAAATCCCCCAACCACCAACACCTTGCCATTGTTAAGCAGGGTAGCGGTGTGGTTGTACCTACTGCCGTAAACGCCTCCGCCTAAAAGGTCATCAGTCTCACTCCAGGTACTAGTGGAAGGATCATAAAGTTGGGTCGAAGAAAGGGAAGCACTATTAATCCCTCCACTAACCAGAACTTTGCCGTTATTTAACAGGGTAGCGGTGTGGTTGTACCTACTGCCGTAAACGCCTCCGCCTAAAAGGTCATCAGTCTCACTCCAGGTACTAGTGGAAGGATCATAAAGTTGGGTCGAAGAAAGGGAAGCACTATTAATCCCTCCACTAACCAGAACCCGACCATCGTTAAGCAGGGTGGCAGTATGCTTAGTTCGCTCACCATAGGTACTATTCCCCAATAAGTTACTAGTCTCAAACCAGGCAACAGCTGAACGATCGTAGAGCTGTGAGGAAGAAAGGTAGTAAGGAGTAGCGGTAATGTAATATTCTCCGCCAACAGCCAAAACTTGGCCATTATTTAATAAAGTAGCAGTGTGATTCTCCCGCCAACCGTAAATTTCATCACCGAGCACGCTGCCAGTGACAAACCAGGCACTACCGTTGTAATATTCGGAGGAGGAAAGATAGCTCAGCCCTCTCCCGCCACTGACCAAAACCTCACCGCTGGCCAACAAAGTGGCGATGTGTCCTTGACGATTAACATTAAGATTCCCCGTCTCCTCCCACGTATCATCTCCCCCCTCATACCTCTGCCACCGCTTGTTCATGTTGTCGGTCAAGGTGTAGTAGGTATCCCCTGATGAATCTAAGGTGAAGCTCTTGACCGGGTTGTCAGTGTCAGCCGCCGTGCTGTCCATCCAATACTTACCGTCAGTCGGAGTACTGGCCAAGTGGTCAGCCCCAAAGTCATGGAAGTAAAAGGTGTCCGGAGCGGCGTGGACGAGAGGGACAGTTGGGGTCAGCCAAGATAGGCCTATCGAGGTGACGAGAAGAATGACTAATGAGAGTTTAGCCAGAAGTCTGACCTGGGCCGGTCTGAGTTCTAGGGCATGCCAGGCTTTGGGAACCAGGCCAAAAAGTCTTCCCAATTTCCCTAATCCCCCCAATCTCCCTAATATTCCACCCCCGGGGAGAAAAGCTTTGGTTGTGGCCCCACCCCGGGGGTGATCAGTTAAAGCAATCTCAACACCCGGTGTTCCTTTAAGGCCAGACATATTTGCCGCAAAGCTGGGTCTCTTGCCCGGGATAATCCCTGAGATCCAACGGTAGAACTGGCCTCTAGTAAAGACGTCGGTGACTTTACCGGTCTTAGGGGTTCTAAACCAAGGGCCTTCGTCTTTCTTTAAAAGTCCCTTGACCGCAGCATAGGCTTGGAAAGGAACCAGGATATAGCAAAGGAGCATGAAGGAAAGGATGCCAATGTAGTCTTTCTCCTCTGCTTCTTCCAGAAACATGCCAACGGCGTTCATCAAGGGTAGAGAGAAAAGGTTGGTTAAGACCAGGCTCCATCCCCAAAGCTCGGTCCAGAAAGGCAGCTTAACCTGGAAGATGGTTTCAGAAATTAACCAGCTCATGGTGCCGATGATGAAGAAAAAAGCTTGGAGATAGTAGGGAGCGAGGTAGAAGACCTCTAGCTTTTCCATGAGAGTTAACGGGCTGGGGATGAAGACTTTACCAGCCCTTCGCGAATCTAAACCAATGCGGCCCTTGGCCTTGAGCGAATTGTCACTAATGAGCGAATGGCTTGTTCGCTCATTCGCTTTCATTGGCTTGTGATTCGCTTCAATTGGCGTTATCCATCTTCCGAACATCAACCTCACAAACATCCGGCGAATATTATTGCTATGCCCCTCGGCCCAGCGCATTCTTTGACGAATCAGCCTCTTGAGAGTCGAGACACATTCGGCTGGGGCTTGGACGTAGGGGGTGTAGACAA
>JBHPGO010000021.1:0-17400 GCA_042570465.1 Patescibacteria group bacterium | reverse complement strand
CTGAGTGATTGACACTGGCTCAGAATAGGCTGAAGGTAAGCCAGTTCGATTAACTACCAATCGATACTCATGCTCACCACAATGGCTAGCTGTCTCACTGGTATCAGTATACTCAATAATACCTGGGTCCAAATTTGCCACTACCTGTGTCCAGTTAGCCTCTCCCACTAATCGCCTTTGAATCCCATAGCTTTCAGCTACCTCAACAGGCAACCAGCCAACATTAATCGAATCACCTGCCTCAATTGAAGGACTGGTCAACTGATTAATGACTGGCTTAGGGAAAACTTCTATTATCTGAGAACAGTCACTGCACGGTTCAAGACCACAAGCCAAAGCCGAAGGGTTGCCAGTACAATAGTTACCGGCCGTATCAATTGGCTTGGCAATTAGCATATATTCACCGGGAGCCACCGGTTCTGTCTCACCAAATGGAGGCAAACTCGTATCCCAATCCATTGAATACCAGTTGTCCGGATCAGGAAACATAAAAGCATCTCCAATAAAAGTCCAGTTATTGGCATCACAATAATCTGACCCTACCGGAGCAATATAAAAGTCAACATAACGATAACTGGATTTAAAAATTACTTGGGCCTCTAAAGTAATCACTTCTCCCTGGGTAAAACTTGTACTCGGAAGAATCAACATATTGCTACAATCCGGCGGACCAGCGGGTCGAAAAACTGTTGTATAATCACTGCGACCCGATAAAACTACCTCATACTCTTTGAGACCAGTATAGCCCCACTCAAAGTCATTATAACGATCGCCAGTATAGGTATCGACCAAACGGTGAGTGGCATTACCGTTCCAAGTGACTTCCAACACTGTCCCGTTTTTCTCTAAAACTACCCCACTATTATCATCTTTCCAAGTTGGATTCCCCTGGAAATGCCAATACACCTGACCATTGGCTGGTAAAGTATCAGTTACCTCAACCCTTTTGTCACCGGATTTGTTGAGCCTGACCTTTCTTTCCCAATTAAAAATATAGGAACGACTTTCAGAGTAGGTCGCATTGTTAATAAAATGCTCCGGATAGTTTACCGGATCAGAGTAAGCATTGAAAGCAATCTTGGCAAACACCCAACCAGGGACATAAGCCACATTTCTTTCTTGCCACCAGCTTTCTTTCCAGTCATTGTCTTCATTGGTATGGTCAGTTGAAAAAACTTCATTGCCATAAACTATTTGAGTAATACTGTTGGCATAGGGCCGACCTTTATGGTTAGTGGGCGCCATTTCGACTTGAAAATAAAAAGATTGGTCATCCCAACCGCTTCGGTGAACGATTTTATCGTTCATTAGGTGGTCGGCCCCAACCGCATAGTCCCAACCAGCACTATCTTGGGCAATATAACGCTGGATAAAAGCCGAACTGAACCGATTCACGCTCGGCATCTGCTCTGATTGTAAGTCGTTCAGGTACCACCAGACATAAATTGGGTTAGCCTCAAACCGACCCACGGGATTATTTGTCCAATATGTCTCCTGATTATTATTTAAGCTGTAACGAAACATCTGGTTGGCCAGCCATTTACTGTTTTTGGCCAATTCGTCATCATAACCTTGAAGATAATAAGACCCAGCCAATAAAACATTGAAAAGTGGCCTCAGGTGATCTCGACCCCAGGTAACTCCATAAGCCAAACTATTCCCGTTGTGAGGATAGGTTTTAATAATCCACTCAATCAATTTGGCAAAATTTGCCTTATGATCAGACATTATCCAACCACCGGGGTTAGGAAAGTCGATATTATCATTATTAACATATATTCCCACCCGCAACATCGACATCGCCACATAACTAACGTAGTGGGCTGAATTAACATGAGTGGACCAACCATCAGGCTCGTCATTAAAAGAATTAGCAGTTTTGGCGTATCTCCAAAAATCCCTGATATTATCTTCATAATCATTGCCGGTTCTGGTTGTTTTCAAGACATAACCAGCCACCGCCGCCATCCCGGCCCCGACCGCCTGATACTGGGCTCCTCGCCTTCTGTCTTCGCTATCGTATAAATAGTAAGTTCGCTCTTTAAACCAATTTTCCAGATCACTCTCTTCACTTAGATTGCCTGGATCTCCCGGGTTAATAAAAACACCCCTTTCACGCATTGCGATGTAAATTTCCAAGACATCAGCAAATTGGCGCTGGCCGTTTTCAGGAAAGTTGTAGTTAATGTCTTTAAGGTGGAAAAGCTGGAAGCGATATCTGTCTTTAGCACTGGCGTCACTATACATTAAATAAAGAAAAGCATCGTTTGCCAAGGTACTGCACATCCCATCATCATCGTTGATAGTAAATGGCCCCATGAGCCGACCATTTTTATCGATGACCAGGTTGTCCCTTACCCAAGTAGCATAATCATTCCGAAGCCCATTAAAATCAAAACCAAGAGGAACCTGTTCTCCAACTAAGCTTTCAGGAGTCAAGGCACCTCTTTTTTCCTGAAGCTTTCTCTGAGCCAAGTCAACCACCCCTGAAAGCATAATCACTAAAGAAAACAGCAGGCCGAAAAATAAAACGGCCAGTTGGCTTTTACTAAAGCACTCTTGTTTAACCTTAAATATTGTTTTCTTTAAGTTCCTTTTCATTAAAGCTCTCTTACCAATTATCTATTATCTATTATCTATTATCTATTATCTATTATCTATTATCTATTATCTATTATTCTACGGGCAATTCTTCCCCCAGCCTTTAATCACCCAACTCAAATCAATTGAATTGACCTTATTGTCCTCAGTAATATCTGCCCCGGAAAAATTCCCTGACCAGTTTTTAAAAACATATAAAAAGTCACCGACATCTACTAGGCTACCAGAGGGATCAACATTGGCCCGGCAAAGAGGGTCAGGCGTCGGCGTGGGTGGTGACGACGCCGGGTTGATGGTCATCACTTGAGAACAATCACTGCAAGCTTCTAACCCACAAACTGAAGCTGAGGGATTACCACTGCAATATTCACCAACCGTATCAATTGCCTTGACAATCAACATATAGTCACCGGGGGCAACCGGCTCACTTCCACCGGGGGGAGGAAGACTGGTATCCCAATCCATCGACCACCAATTATCAGGATCAGGTATCGGAAAAGTATCACCGATAAAAGTCCAATTACTGGCCTCACAGTAGTCTGACCCCAACGGAGCAAGGTGGAACTCAACGTAGCGCATTGGGTTCGTAAAAGTTGCCTGAGCTTCCAGAGTTACTACCTCCCCCTGAGTAAAAATTTGGCTTGGCAATACCCTAAGATCAGTGCAGTCCGGAGACAGCGGTGGTGGAGTTGGTACTTGGCCTGACTGACAACTTTCAACCAAAACATCCATGGTTTCACTGTCACTACAACCGACTGAAAAATGATGACTAGTGAAATTCTGAGGCTCACTAAACTTGGCAGTGTACCTCACTTCGCCTCTCTCAAGAGCAAAACTTTGGTCAGTCACCTGATGCTCTTCCCCACTGCCGGTCAACCAAGAAGCTCCACCTGAGCCACAGCAATAAAATGAAATTCTGCCGTCAGTACCACCACCACCAACCATTTTCATCTTTACCGCCGTGGCGTCAAAGCTAGCCGGAAAAGATTGGTTGCAGCCCACTCCTGAAAAACTACCCACTTCTTCCCAGGAGGTATCACAAACCGGCGGTGAATTAAGGTAATTATGGATTGTCACTGAATCAATATCGCCGTTAAAACCATCGCCAATGATGACTTGGCGACTATTAAACCCTGACTCTAAGTTCAAACCAAAATAATGGCTTGAATCTTGCTCATCATCAATAAAAAAATGAGCAAAACCAGAGATATTATCATAGATAACCTTAAGGTTATGCCATTGGCCATCATTAATTGTTTTTTGACTGAAGCCACTCTTGTCTTGCCCATCACCAGCAATACTAAAGTACAACTTGCCTGGATAAGTCAAAAAAAGGCCGTAGTTTCTCAGACCACTGCCGGGAACACTAAAATCATCTTTATTGACAATCACTTGATAATCACCATATTCAACCACAGCTGAGGTTCTTAGATTCACCTCGAGAGTCATTTTCCCAAAAACATTTAAAGAAGCGCTGTCAGGAACACGAATGTAGCCAGAACCGTCAAACCGGGTCATATTTCTGCCTCCATCTTGGGCAAAACTAACGCCGCCGTTTAAAAAACCATCATTGACATAAAATGAAGAATCTAAGGTTCGGCTGCCCTTTATTTCATTCATCTGAAGATCCAGAAGCTCATACCGATGTTCCTCTCCGGCTTTATTAAACCTTAATCTGGACCGCCTTAGGTCTTGGGAAACAGTCCCGCATCCCGGCGAACAGCTATTGTCATCACACTGAACATAATATAGCCAGGGTGAACGCCCGGTTTGCTCAAAGTTTCGACCCTCAACCCCAGGCTGAACTAAAGTCCCATAGGCACAGGGGTCAAAACCGACCGGCAATGGCAAAACTTGAGTCTGGCTCCAATTAATCAAATCATCGGAAAGGGCATAATGGCATTGACGAGTATTCCAATTACAATCAAACGTCAGGTATTTTTCAAAATAGGTATTGTAAGAAAGATGAGTGCTGTACGGCTTATTAACTAAACCGGTACAGTTGGTCTTGCCAACATCAGCACTAAAACCCACCCCATCCCAAAGTCGCCAACTTTGAGGATCATCCATGCCTGCCTGGGTGGTTCTCATTAAACAAGTTTTTTGAGGCTGAGGAGGATTATGAACCTCAAGCAAGGAATAATAGTAGCCATTTTTTTCAATAATATTACTGGGATGAAAATAACCAACATTCCCCTGAGTGTTATTGGGGTTAAATTCCACCGGCGAGTTGATAATATTATGACTCGGCGCCGGTAAATGTGAGTAGGATTGACCACTGTCAGTTGATTTAATCAAATTAACTGAATTCCACCAGCAATTATTGAGGTCTTGCTGATAACAATTGCTGTGAGCGTAACCATGATATTCATTATGGTCTAAGCCATAAATGGTTTGGCCGTCAAAAGTGTAAAGCGCCCTGATCCATTCGTAATCATCATACATTTCCGGATCAGCATTAACGTGAGATCTGAAAATCATCTCGCATTCGTGGTTAACATCAGTCAGATTGTCACCAATAAAGCGCCTGGTTTGGTAAAAAGAGCCAATAAATTGAACATTTCCCGAATCATCAATAAAAGCCCTGACTGGAGAGTCCGGAATATCACTGTCGTTACAACGCTGAGTATTCCAATCAAAGATAACCTCAACCAGATTAACATCAACTGAAAAATCCGGCCCTTGGGCATAAAGAGGACCAAAACCAACTTCCAAAAAAACAATCACCAAGAATAAAAGAAGCCCGATTATTTTTCTAATTGCAAAGGGCAAGTTCATTTTTTCCAAAATCACTTATTGGCAAAGACAGCTGATATCTTCGGGGCAATTGGGGTTTAAGCATCTGCCCTGAAAACCGGCACAAACCATCCCTGGCGGACACAAACATTCAAGCTGGACCCCATTGCAAACTGAGCAAGGATTACCAAAAGTTTCGTCGCACCATTGGTCACAATCTGAACATGGCTGAATTCTGGTTGGGGTTGGCTCAGGTATTGGTTGAATTCTGGTTGGGGTAGGAATCGGGCAAAACTGAGAATGAACAAATTCAGTTGACATATCGATTTCCGGCATGTCATAAGTGTGTTTTTCAACGTCGATTAAAGCGATGGTAATGAATTGCCCTTCTGGCTGGGCACAATAAGGTTGGTTTAAAATATTGATATCCATCCAGTTAAAACAAGCTGGAATCGACCCAGTCGCCACAGAATCATCTGTCCAAGTTCCTTGAATCATCCGTTCGGTATCAATTTTCCGAAAGTATGAGGCACAAACTAAATCTGTTGGCTGTGTTCTGGTGGGGGTAGGAATCGGATTAGTTTGAGACCCAGTTACAGTACAATCAGCTCCCCAATCGACGATAACTTGGCTGATATCCAACAAGTTTACCTGACTATCCGGATGAATATCATAATTGCCCAAATCTTGATGGTAAGCATCTAAAACTAACCTAAAATCATTAGCGTTGACTTGACCATTATCATCAACATCGGCCGGACAAATTCCATCTGGAGGGGTTGGGGAGGGTTCTGAAGAAGTAGCCAGTTCTTGAATTTGAGAATCACTCAAACCAGCCAGATAAATCCGAACGTCATCCATATAGCCCTTGAAGTAGGGGTCGCCAAACATGCTTTTACCAAGGTAGTTGTCGACCATATTGAGATCGCCAATATCATAGCTTGTGTTATCGTTGCGGCCGATTTCAACTCCGTCCAGGTAAAGAACAGCTTGCTTACTTCCAAGGGTCACGGCCACATGATGCCAGCTGTCAGAAGGCAAAGCCTGAGAACCATTAATCTGTCCGTAGGTGACCCCCAGGTGCCTAACATAAAACCGCATTTTATTGGTAGCGCCTGACTTGGGAGTTAAAACCAGGGAGTTGTTGGAGTTGTAGCCAAAGTTAAATAATTTTCGATTAGTCTTGTCCTCCTGCCAGTAAACCCAGGCAGCAAAGGTAAAGTCAGTGGCTGTGTCAAAAATTGTCTCCGGCAAGTTAACATAGTCATTAACACCGTCTAACAGCAATGAAGCAGGGCCCTCAAAGGGGCTGGCTGTGTAGTAGGTGGCCCCATCCGTTAATGGTAACATGCTGGCCGTGTGATTATTCCCGGTAGAGTCATCAGGGTTATTGTTAAAAAGGTAGTGAGTTTCGGGATCATCTGGCGATGGGATGGGGGTCACGGTTGGGATGGGGGTGGGTTCTGAACCCCCAACAATCTCGACTGTCAACAAACAATCAGTACAAACTGCTTCACCATCACATGGTGCGGCTGGGTTGGCCGAGCAAGTCCCATCGTATTCATCCCATGGATTGGCAATCACATAGTACTCGCCCGGAGGAATTTTACTGGTATCATAAGATGTTCTAAACCACTCCGGACCAGCCGGGACTGATGAAAACAGTGTCCAGACACCTGGGTCACATAAATTGGAAGATGAAGTTGGCGCATAGTAAAAATCAACATCCATGATGCCAATTTCCGGTTCCATGGCAATTGCCCGAGCGTGAAAGGTGGTGAATGTTCCCTGAACAATTGGCGAGGGGTCGTCAACATACATCTCAAGGCAATCAGGTTGGGCCGGCTCAATCAGACCAATCTCAACCCAATAGTCATTGGTGCCATCTTGGATGAGTCCAGGCGTACCCCGACAACCATCTTGACAATAATAGCCTTCAGGCAAACCAGTAATCGTACAAAGGGGAACATCCCCCGCTTCAAAAACATAATCGGTCACAAAATATGCCTGGCCCGAGTTATCGCAGGCCCAGGAAACAGTCACATCATCACCCCAAAGACTATCACAAACAATCTGCATTGACTCGGCCAACTGGCAATCAACGCAACCGGCCGAACAAGTCGAACTCCAATATTGCCCCTCTCCTTCCGGACTATGAACCCGCCCGGCAATTCGAGCGCTATTAAAAGTTGAAGGAATCTGGCTCGGATTTTGCAACCACTCTTGACCTAAATCTCTTAAAACCTCATCCGGAGCGTCTGTCACCCCGATTAGCCACCGCATAAGCTGTCCTTCCCAAGGATGGTTCACCCCAATAACTGAAGTGTGGCTCGGGTAGTAGGCAATCTCAGTTCTGGTCCCCTCCTTCCATTCATCATTGATCCAACCAATCGGCCAATGAACAAAATGGGGGTAACCCCAACTACCAACCTCTTTAATCTCCTCTCGTGCATTAGTAATGCCGGTACTGCTTCCATAAATTGTAAAAGGATCAAGATTATTCATGTGAACCCGAACGATCAAATTCTCAGCCATTTCCATGTCAGCTAAAGAATCACCAAATTCTTCAATATCTTCTACTCTGACATTATTATGGTCAGCTAAATTCGGCTTGGCGGTCCCGTACCGATACTTGGAAGAATCAACGTCCAACAAGGTATAGGTTTTGTATTTATCCGGACTCTGGAAAACCGGCACATTATCCCACCAATAAGTGCCTCGGGGATTCATTACCATCATCTCCATTGGCTCAAATGAACCGCAAAAATCAGGAGGCAAAGGAATATAGGCCATTTCTCTCAAACCCAAGCCATTTCTTAAAAAGGTGTAGTACTCAATTCCATGACCAACCCGTTCACCAGTATTTTTATTGGTACAAAAATAATCCCATTTGATCTTAGCCCTGTCGGGACCACTTTCCAGAATCTGGACGTATGAATTGGCTTCTCTTCGACCATATTTATTAAATAATTCACCACAATTATCGGCCCCCTCAAAAAACTGGTAATTTAAACCTGTCCCATCACTAAACTCCCAAAAAGGAACATAAGAAGCCTCGTGCCAAAAAACAAAACGATAATCAAACCCATCAAAGTCATGCCACTCAACGACAATCGCTTTTTCAGGATTATTGTCAGCATGATTTGAAAAAGGGTGCTCAACCGGATCATAAGGCGTCAGGTCACCATCAAAATTACCAAAACGATAGTCTTCAATGGTTTTGGCAATGATATAGTCTGAATAAGCCTCTACCTGGCCTACCAAGCTCTGTGGACCCTTGAAAGAATTAAAAACAAAGGAAAGCAAGATGATCAATAAAAAGGTTTTTAGAAGTTTTTGAACCTGGTTAAGTTCCATTAATTTAAGACTATTATAAAGAAAACATTAAATCAAGCCTCTTTTACTGAGCAAAAGAAACAAGTTTAATTTTTCCTGATAATTTTTAAAAAAAGAGGGACTTGACACCTTTTAAGGTATTATGATATTTTTGTTATACAAAGACAGTATTTATACATATAAAGACAGACTTATGAATGATCAAACTATACCAAAAATACAACTAAAAGATCAGGAAGTTTCCCAAGGGAAGAAAAATACTCTTAAACTCGATGATCTTCCAGATTTACTGACGGTCCGTGAAGTCGCTGAAATCCTTCGAGTCTCTCCCCTGACTATTAAGCGCTGGGGTAAAAGAGGCAAATTACCAGCGATCAGGATCAACAGTCGCGGTGATCGCCGTTACCGAAAAGAAGCGGTTCTCTGGCTTCTGGGAATTCAGGGGAAAGAAGGCTGAACGTTAATTTCTAATTACCTAATTGATCTAATTTCTAATCAAATCCTCATTACCAATTACTAATTTCTTTATATCCAGTATCTAATTCCCTGTATCTAATCCCTAATTTCTAATATCTCAATATCTTGGTTATGTTCAAAACGTTTAAGACGTTTAACCCGATTCAATCCAAATTACTAGTCCGCAACTCATCACTCTTATCCTCGTTCTTCGTTTCCTATCTCGCCCCACCTTCTTATCTTAAGCGAATTTTAGCTCCCTAAACTAATCTTAAAATATATTCTTCAAAAACCATAACCATTATTTCTACTTTTTTCACTTCTCAGCCTCATGAACCTTTAAAACAGATACCACGATCGTGGTATCTGTTTTAAAGAATATTGAGACTGTTGGTTATTAAAGGTTATTAAAATTGAAGATTTTATGAATGAATAAATCTAAAAAACAAAGATCCTAATAAGCAAAATGTTTAAATTGTTTAACTCGATTCAATCCTCATTACCAATTACCCAATTATTCCGGCTATGCCGAGAATCTCCGACAGAGTCTCGATACTCTCGACTCGTCGAGAGTCATCGGACCTCGACTTTAAGTCGGGACTTAATTTCTAATATCTCAATTTCTCAATATCTATCTCCTATGGTGCCAGTTCCTGCCAGGTAAAGGGAGCTTGCCAAAGCTCATAGGGAGAGGTGACCCAAAAGTCAGGGCGATAAGTAAAGTGTTCAGCTGGTTCGTAATTATTGAAGGCACAGACGTTCCGGTTAAGCTCAAAATTATTGGCCACAAAAATACCCTCGGCGTTAAAAAGTTCATCCCCTTCCGGAAGACCAATACAGTCGACAGCTGGATCACTGATGTTGCTGAGAGTCCTGAAGGTTCCGTCAACGATAAAAACTCCGTCGATGGCGTTATCGTTGAGGTCTTTATCTTTTACATCTTCGGCAATAATCACGTCTCCTCCCACCACGAAAGCCAAAAAGCTGCCTTCATCTACTTGAATAGTGTGGCCATTCTCAATTCTCAAATCATCCGGAACTAAAATAACGATCCGGCGGCCGCCAGAGACAACTGACTTCTCAGAATTATGATCAAGAATCAAGTCATCGAAACCAACAGGATTCTCAACTATGTAATAGATGTTGGATGAGCTCCCCCCGAGATTATTCCGTATCCACTGAGTATCACCATCAGTGATAGGTATTGGTGATTCAATGATCTGCTCGAAGTAGGCATATTTTTCCGACCGATTAAATGGATCAGTCGGCCTGACCAGCCAGTTTTTGGAAGAAACCCGATCATAGCCAGTCCCTAAGCCCCCTTCAAAACCAGCTTCGGCAAAGGAATAAACGATTCCCGGAAAACCAGGGGTGTAATCTCCGTCTAGGGAATATGAGAAGTCCAACGGAGTGGCGTGACCGACTGGAGCAGGAGGAATGTTGGTGAGAATGCCTCCCCCAGCGTAAACATCGGCCGACTGAGTCCGATACCAGGCATCAATGGCCGTGCTATTGAAGTTAGTCGAGCAGCTGCAAGTGTTGCCACTGTCCAGAGTCACATCCACAGTCAGAGTCTCGGGACCTATCTCATCAGCGGTCACCGTAAAGACATTCGTGTAGGGGTTGTCGGTATTTCCCGGAAGCGGCGTTGACGGCAAAGGCAAAGGGCTCCAGGAAATTCGATTGTTGAGCGTTGACCAGGTCATATTGGTGATATTGCTGACATCCCCATCTGTAATCGTCAGGCTAAAACCAGTTGGCGTTGTTTCCCCAAGATCCAAGTTAACTTTGCCAGGGTTAATGACACAGGCCCCAATAGCATCACAGGTTGGTACTGGGCAGGAAGGGGCGGTGATATGGCAGGGAGGGTCAGAGACGTTACTCGATCCATCAATAATATTCACCCAAATATCATTAGTCGCCGGGGTGAAAGGCAGCACTTCCTTGTTCCAAATTCCCGGAGGATTTTCTATCCAGCTAGTATTGGCTACCGGTTTAAAGTCAAGATGAGTGTGCCAGTCGACCCCATCATCACTGAATTCCATATCGTCAAGACCGTCTGCATCTGTCGCCAAAATCTCCAACAAAGTATCAGCATCACCAAAGCAAGCGTCCTGAACTGGCAGCCTTTCAATAGTCACCGCGTCAAACAGTGCCCCCGGAGCAAAATTTGAATAAGCACCACCTCTAATTCCCAGAGTAATGTCAATCCAGCCTTCTTGAGCCCAAATAATAACACCGTTTTTTACCCACCTAGTATCGTCAAGCACAGGCGCCCAATTATGTCTTATTCCGTTGCTTGTCAGCCTCAGTCCCTCTCCTACTAAACCACTCTGAACCCCTAAAACAGGAATATTTGTAACCCACTCACAGTCAGGACAACCATATTCTTTTCTCGTTGCCATTGACCAAAGCAAGACTCGATAAACATCACCTTGAGGCACGATTACCCTTCGAGTCATTTTCGGATCAGCGGTTTTATGCTGAATTCTAATGAACCTCCCAGGAAAACGACCACCTGGTTCAGTAAAACCACCTGCATCAAAAAATTGCAAAGTTGATGAAATGCAGCCACCAGGATCTTCTACTGTCCAATCGTCTGTACTTGACTCAAAATCAAGGTTACTGTAGTTACCAGTAAGATCCTCCCAGGCAGGATTACCACCAACATCTGTATTATATTTTTTAAAAAAAAGATTGTGGCAAACTGGTGGGACAAAGTCCTTATTGTGAGCCAAAACACCGCCGGCCCAAAAAGTGTGGGGAAAGCCAACTGAAAGATTGTAAACCGAACCAGGTTGATTAATTAATTCAATTGATTCAATTTCCTGCCAACCATCTTTAGTTTTTAAAAGGTCGCCGATCTTTAGTTTATCAACCTGAAACCAGCCTGGAGATAGATCTTCAGAAGCCATAACCTCTGAGGGTAACCAAGTCAAAAATACAAAAATGAAAATAACAACTGACAACAGTTTCCAATATTTAAGCAAAAACATCAATTCAAAAAATGATTAATCGCTTTTTTAATTAATGACTCAGTTTTTAAATATTCCCAAAAATCTAACTCTACCCTCGAAACATCCCCCTGGTCTTTTTGAGTCGCGTAGAGCGGGTGCTCACCGGTAACCCTTAGTTTTTGACCATTTTTAAGCTTAACTCGATATTGGGCACTTCGGGTCACCTCGTAAATTTTATCCACTAAACTGGTTACTTCCTGGCCGGTCACCGGATCGAAAGAACTGACTTCGTCTTCCACTTGTAGATCTTTAATCTCTTTCTGGCCAACCGGAGTATCCACTGAGGTTTCACCGGCAAAACAACCGCTGCAGCTAGTACTACAGTCTCCTGAGCAATTACTACAGGCTCCACTACCACAAGGAGCGCCAGAGCAATCACTATCAGTGTAAATCCAAAAAGAAATAAAAATTATATCGCCCAGGCAACAGTTTGGATTAAACTCAGGATGACAAGCCGCCCACCAACAGTTACAGCAACATTCCGCAGCAGGGGGATCAGAAGCGCACTGAGCCTTTGTATTCCCAGTAAAAACCAACATCAATACAAAAATAACGATAGTTGGTACTAAAACAAATTTTTTCATTTTACCTTTCTGAAAAAATAAGGACGTGTTCAGCTACTACTTGACCATCCTTTTCAACAAATTTGTCAACATTAATCGCTCCACCAACTAGGTTTAATTCGAATATTTCAGGGCCGACTTTAGTTAACCGATTACCACTTTCAGTGTCTCCAGGCTCGAAAACGATAAAAAGTGTTTCTTTATTGACCAAAATCTCTTGTTTTTGATCATCTTTCTCTACCACTATCAATCCAGACTCTGAAGCCACTAACTCCACTTGGCCGACAATATTAGTCATCAAAGAACCATCATTTTGTTCAACCCCTTTATAGAGCGGACCTTTTTCCGGCAAATCAATGATTTTGCTTTTTACCGAAGTAGGCGTGGGCTCTAAATCTTGGCTGGTTTTCAAACGACTCTGCTTAAGTTGCCAAAAATAAATTGCTTCAACTCCTAATGCCAGCAAGGCCAAAACCAGAAGAATAAAAATCCCTTTTATCAATAAAGGTTTTTTATTTTTTGAAGCTTCGGGCAGTTGATGTTCGGTCATTTTGAAAGATTGATTAATAATCCAAGCTTTCTTATGGTGACCATTGTGAAGTATTTAGAAGGAAGTGTCAAGCATTCTTAGTATTGATTAAGTCGAGCCAAATCTAGCCTGTTTACATACCACTCCACATTTCCCCAAAACCAGGAAACTCACCTTCAGCCCAACCCAGCCATTCTTGGCTGGTTAGCCCTTCAAGATTGCCTTCCTCCAACATTTGCCTGGCTTTAAGAAAAAAATCCGGATATTTTTTAAGAATTTCGACTGAGTCAATAGGGTGGCAATATTCCCCCTGGCAAGGATCACCGTCCAGAAAAACCTGGGCAGAGCGAGCCATTACTTTCTCATCAATTCCAAAACCCCAATCAGCTTCCTGCCTATTAGTACTCCAGCCAATCGGATTATCCTGATTATCTCTTAGCCCTACCAAAGGGGGAACGCCCCAAGTATGAGCCAATTCACAGGCCAATTTAAAAATCAAGTCGTTTCTGCCTCTTTTAAAATGATCTCTGCCCAGGTAAATATGCGAGCCACGAGTGTATGCCTGAGCCAATTCGTGCAGGCTACCTTCCGGAAATTCAGGGTAGGGATCTAAGCTTAGTTCGTGAATCACCACTTCTGTCCCCGGCGGAGGAGATCCGTAGTATTGATCGTAAAAACTCATCAATTCCTGACTAAGCTCAGCTAACACTTGCTGTTCAGTCGGATGCCAACTTTCTGAATCAATTGTTACAGAATAAGAACCTAGCTCCAAATTAACTTCCTGGCCCGAATCGATAATTTCTTTAATGTTGGCTTGATTAGCTTCGTCATCTTGTTTAACAAAGTCATCAATATTTACCTCCACTTCAGTCGGTGCTTGATAATTCATAACTGCCTTACGAATTCTCAATGTTTCTTCACCCCATCTTTGATTTTCTGAATCCCACTTCAAGGCCTTAAGGTAACCGCTTTCCCTTTCTTCGCCGATCACAAAGATCTTTTCGTTCTGGTCCAGCCTGACAGCCTCTTGCCCGGATGCCTTCAAAGCAAACAAATCCCTTTCTAAAATGGTTTCTTCTAAAATTAACTCTGCTAGCTGTTCATCGCCAGAAACTTGAGAATCTTCTTCATCAACAACCGACCCAGTCTGCTCCAACAATTTTGGATCGGAAACTGTAAAATATCGTGGGTCAAAAGTTTCGTCAGGCCTCTTAAACTGAACAATAACTTCATTTTCAGTTCGGCCAATTTCTTTCCAGCTGGCAGCACTTGGATCTACAATAATTTCTTCATTATTTAAGCTCCTGGCAATAACCGCTACTTTAGGCTGAGTCGAATCAAGAGGCCCTTCTGGCTCAATCTTTTCCGTCGCCTGGTCTACACCCCCAACAGGAACCTCTTCTGAAACAGCCAAGGCCCCCGGCCAGGCTTGAAAAATATCGCCCCTTTTTACCACCACTTCTCCGGTTTTTGGATCAATAACTTCTTCAGTGGCTCTAATATGGACTGTTTCTTTGAAATCCGGATCATAACCAAAACCAACCACCTCTACCTGAGTGCCCTCAGGCAATCTCTTGATCTTATTGTCAGCCAAGACTGCCCTTCCCTGCTCATCCCTGACCAGCTCGCCGTGATTATCTTTTAAATATTCAGAAGGAGAAACTAAAGTATCCCACCCCAAACTTAACTTGTCCTCAAGTTCAAGCTTTTTACCGTTGACAGGGATCAAAATTTCTTGACCAGGCACTAGATCAGCCGAACTGTCGATCTTCTCATTAGCGTTAACAATTCCCCAAACCGTAGACTTATTTTGAACAGCCAGATCAACCAAGCTGTCACCAGGCTCTACTTGGTAAGGAACTAAAACGGCTTTTTCAAGCAATTGCTGGGCCTTTTCACCCTTACAGGAATTAGGAATTGTGATCGTTTCGCCCGGGGGAAGAAAACCTGCTTTTAACAATTGATTGTCCGGATTTACCGCCATGATTTGTTCAGGCGAACAATTCGTCAGTAGAGCAATGTAAGGCAAGCTTTTGGAGCTCTCACTTCCAGACTTACCAACTTCAGGAACCTTAAGTTGGTAAGTCTCGGGAAATTGCCTGGCTTCAGGGGTATTGGCTGGCTGGACCTCGGTAATAGTGTTTCCGGTTTTTTGAATCGGGTTTGGTTGTTTTTTTGAAGAATTGGCCGGCGGTTTGTAACCTTGGGGGGGAACCATTAGTCGTTGACCAGCGTAAATTTTGTTTGGATCCTTCAACTCGTTATATTCGGCAAATTGATTCACCGTCCGACCACACCTAGTGGCAATCGAATATAGAGCTTGGCCCTTCTTTACCACCCAGACCGAACCGCAATAGGCTTCGCTGTTAGAACTTGAGCCACCACTAGAGACGCCCTGGCTATTCGACTTAGTCTCCGGACAGGTTATTGGCACCCTCACGTTTCCTAAATTCCAAAGAGCATGTTCACTTCCTACCCCATTAGCCGCCAGAATTGCTGTTGGGTGCACTCCATGACTCCGGGCAAAATTTGGCAAATTGTCACTCGGACCGAATTTAACCACCTTATAACAACTAGCCTGCTGTAAAGCTTGTTCGTTGTTGATTGAAGTGTTCACATCTGCTACCGCCGATAAAACCAATTGTTCTTCTGCCGGCACTAATTTTGACAGACTTAAAAGCGGGTCCTGATTGCCAACTACCGGAATTTTAACTGTTTCTGACTGGCTCAAGGAGTAAACCGCAAAAATCTCTCCTTTGTTTTCTTCAAAACTTGGTGACTGACCATCAATAAGGGGCCACACCGACCGACCAACTTCCTGATCACCATATTTAACAGTACCGTCTTCCTGAGCTTGAACCATTTCGCCTCCCCTCACCAGTGGCAAAACCGGCGCAAAGACTGCCCCATTAACCCCATTCAAGCCAGCGGTGTCTTTCTGATCATGGCTGTTAAAAAAGACTGCCGAAACTTCTCCATTAAGCCTAAGTTTTTCTTTTAACCCCGCTTTAACTAGAGATACTTTATTGATGGCTAAACTGGGATTATTATCAGGAGAGGGCCAGGCTTCGACTTCGGCGATAGCTTCACCCCAAACTACTTTAGCGGTATCAGATGAATCAGCCTCCTTCTGACTTACTAAAGCAGCCGACAAACCACCCATAACCAGAGGCGGACCTAAAATTACCGCTGCTATCTTTAAACGTTTTTTTTGTTCAGAAGATAATTCTGCAGCTATTGGAGGACGCTGTCTTGGAAAATTGTGAAGCCATTGCTCAAAATTAATATCCTTTAGTTTGTTATAGAAGTTTCTTGCCAAGTCATTGGCCCCATCAGGTAACTTCAGATCAGAAGCATCCGGAAACTTAGATAAATCCAACTCGGGCCTAGTTACTGACGCTACCTCAATAGCAAGACTCATATTCTGACCCCCCGTCCCGAAAATCTCGGGAATAGAATTATTTATTTCTTCTTATTATAACACCAATAATCAAATCTTGTTTTTCAAATTATTATCTTTAGTGATATAATAAGATATCTTTATATATGGAAAGTGAATTCAGTCGCCGAGAGATATTAAAGTTTTTTGGACTGGCAGCTGCCGGCATGTTTTTGCCTTCGTGTGATCAGCCACCATTACCTCAAGAAAAACCCAAAATCTGTAAATTAAATCGCTACCATGGTGTTAGGGCCAACTGGGGTGAAAGTATTCGCCATCCGGATTTTATTAACAGTGCCGCCGGAAATCCATCAATCTTTGAATATCCCGCCATTACGCCCACCATCCAAGTCAATACCATCCAGGGCCCCCATTTTATCTCAGGAGGCTGGGCGGGAAGAGCCATTGAAAAAGAATATTGGCGCCATCCCCACTTAAGTGACTCCAACCCCATCTCAAGAATTGCCAAGAAGCAAGAAAATAATTGTATCCCACCAGCGGCCCTTTCTGTGTATTACACCAATCGGCAGGGCCAACCCTTCCCCGGTTGTTTTTCAATCATTTATGAAATTCCCCCCAAACCTCCGAAAAAAGCAAGGAAATTGGCTAATTCAGGGGTAGCCAAGGGAGTAATTATTGAAACCGAAGGCCGGGGAATCCGACACGCTGACGCTTGGCCAATCAATAACCCACTGTCGGCCCCAATCGTTTGGAGTCAGGCAC
>JBHPGO010000020.1:0-18721 GCA_042570465.1 Patescibacteria group bacterium | reverse complement strand
GCTAGCTTGTTCCAGGCAACTAAACGGTGAAACTCCGCCTCTTCATTTTTTTCTCCCCCCTCAGTCATCCAAGTTCGATTGGTCGCTAAACCAAATGTACAAACCGCAGTTCCTTGAGGAGTATAACGAAGCTCCGGGTCTCGAGTTAAATTACCAATTAATTGAACTTTGTTTAATGCTCTTTGTGCCATGCCTTACCCTTCACCTCCCTTACTGGCTCTCTTTCCTTGTTTGGGCTTTGATTTCTCGGTCTTGACTAATAAAAAGCGAAATATTTCAGGCAAAAACTTAATTTTTTTATCAAGCTCTTGTGGGCCGGATTCAGGTAACGAAAGGTCCCAAAAAAAATAATATCCCTTTAACTTTTTCTGAATGGGATAGCTAAACTCCTTGAGACCCCAGTCATTTTCTTTCTCAATTTTTCCCTTGAGGTCAGTCACCATGGCCTTAATTTTGGCCAAAATATTTTTTCGCTTTTCCGATGTTAAATCCGGATCAAGAACAAAAACCAATTCGTATTTTCGCATCCTTTTTTTCTTATAAACACCAATTAAACTGAGACTAAGTATAGCATATTTTTCTGTTGATCATCAACCCCTTTTTTGCTCTTGCCCTGCCCTATTAATTTTGACTGAAAAACTGATTAAAGATTGAACTTAAACTCAATGACGTCATTTTCTTGCACCAAATAATCTCGACCCTCGAGCCGAACCTTGCCTTTGGCTTTAGCTTGCGACCAGCTTTGTGAATTTAATAACTCTTCAGCTGAAATAACCTCGGCCTTGATAAACCCTTTAGCCATGTCAGTATGAACTTTTCCAGCTGCTTCCAAAGCCGTGCTCCCAATTTTTATCGCCCGCGCCGATATTTCCTTGCCTCCCTTGACAGTGTAAAAAGTGATCAGGTTCAGTAATTTATAAGCAGCTTTGATTAGCTCCTCCACGTTTCCCCCTGTTTTAGCGTTCACCACCAATTCCCCCTTAACTCGTGAACTCGTTAATTCATTAACTGAGGAACTATTGACGACATTCAGAGTCGGTTTCTTAATTTCTCCCAAAGCCAACTCAATTTCAATCATCTCCTTGTCCCTTTTTGGGTCAACCGAACCGTAATAATGAACGATGGAATTGTCTTGAAAACCACGCATCAAATGAACGATGGCGTCACAGTCTCGAATCTTGGCTAGAAATTGATTACCCAGGCCTTCACCTTTGTGAGCATCTTTAACCAAACCGGCAATATCAATAAATTTAACCATTGCTGGAGTTATTATTTGAGGCTTAATGAGAATCGCAATCTTTTTCAAAGTCTTATCCGGAACTTCAACTACCCCGACATTAGGCTCAATCGTCGTAAAAGGATAATTGGCCACTGAAGCGACTTGTTTTTGCAGCAAGGTATTAAAAAGCGTCGATTTCCCTGCGTTTGGTAGTCCGACTATCCCTACGCTCAGCATGGTATCCCAACTTTTCGGTGATTATGGCTGGTAATGGTAAATGCGCCCATACTTCTGCACCGCTCCTTTCTGAAACGACTACTTTGTCTATTATATCTCTTACCACTTTAAATTTCTCGGTGAAATCTATATTCTCAATTACTTTCTTTACCTCTTCTAACAACTCATCTACTTCAATCTTCACCGTAATTTGGGCAGATTTTTCGGCCAAATCAGCTAATTGCTTTTTATAAGAGACTTTTCTTTTTTTGGTATCTTTCATCAATTCTTGAAATTGTTCAAACGCCAAAGTTCCAGCTCCATAGGCCTTAGAATATCGATTTTCCTCTTTCTCGGTTTTGGTTATCATTTCGGTTAATCGCTGCCTCTCAAGCATATCCTCATTATTCATAACCGAGAACGATTTAAGCCATTTTTCGGCATATTTTCTCATAACTGAACAACTAATAAGGCGTTTTTTGAGTTCGTGCCATACCACCGCATCAAGAACGGCCGCATTGACACCGCTTGAAGTGCATTTTCTGGGGTAAGGATGGCTCCGAAGCCGGTCAATGCAACGATAATAAAAGTGTCCGTACTTGCTGCTTCCGTCCCCCGATCTCCGATTACCACACCCGCAGTAAATTAGCCCTGATAAAAGATAGTTGTATTTCTTACGCTTACAGGCATACTTTTGATTAAAATCTAATATTTTTAGGATTTTTTCGTAAAGGGAATAATCGTTCATAATTTTGGGAACCTCAAAAGGAATCCACTCCTCCCTATCCCTCATCCGCCTGCTTGTTTTTTTAATCTTCTTATACTTGTCGTTTTTGATCGGGTTCTTGGCCACCACTGCTTCCGACTTATTGTAGTAGGCTTTGCCAGTGATATAAGTATCACATTTCAAAATTCTGATAATCGGGCCTTTAGTCCAAAAATCGCTCTTTCTTTTCCGTGGTTTTATTTTTAAATCATAAAGCCTTTTTTTAATCTGGTTTATTGAAAGCTTGTCATTCCCAAACCAATTCCAAATGAGCCTTACTGCTTTTGCCTCATCCTCATTGATAAAACAGCTAACCGGCTCTCTAGGATCATTTCTAACATACTTGTAGCCATAAAGAGGTGAACCGTTAATAATAATCCCATTTCTTGCTTTGTAGAGCTTGCCCCTTCTCATCCTTTCAACAATTTTTACCCTCTCGTATTCATGAAAGACGCCCTGCATGGCCTGCATCACCCTGCCCTCTGGTGTGTCAGCTTCGATATCATGAAGTGAAATAAATTTAATATCCCGATCCGAAAGCTCCTCAATCACAATTTCCTGGTGGGCAAAGGTTCTGGAAAGCCTCCCCCGGTCATAAACATATAAAACCTCAAGACTATCTTCTTTAACCAAGTCACGAAGTTGGTCTAAGGCTGGCCTGGCAAGAATCTCCCCACTCCAACCATCATCAACAAAAATGTTTTGAGGTAGTAGCACATTACCGTCGTCAGTAATCCTTTTTTTAACTTCATCCAGTTGAGATTCAATCGTCTGCTCGTTCTCCTGCCTACCAGTTGAAACTCTCGCATACATAGCAGCGTTTAAAGGTTTCTTGATTGCCTTTGTGTCAGTTTTCATTTTTTCAGCTTATCCTCAATAAATTTTTCAAACTTTACTTTGCTAATTCTCCAAGATTTTCCAAACTTAAAGGCCGGAATCTGTCTCTTAACTGCCATTCGATAAACAGTTCGCTTGTTAACCCGAAGCTTTTTGGCCACTTCTTCGATTGTCAGGTACTCTTTTTTCATTATGTATTTTAGTGTACTCTCTTGCCAGACCATTTGTCAAGCGTTTCCTGGCAATGATGTTTCTCCTGGCAATCCTAAAAAGCCTTGAATAAGCTGTTTTAATCCTTTCCTCATCTGGAACAACATCTTTAAAAGTTACTTTTGGCACCAAAACCTTATTCATTCTAGTTTCCCTCCGAAAATTTCCTCTACCCCACCCCCCAACTCACTATATATTTCGATGGAGGGGAAAACTAAAATCTTTCTTTTGTCCAATTGGTCTGCTTCTTGAGTAATCAAACCGGAAGTCTCAAGCATGGGAATAATC
Organism: Patescibacteria group bacterium; assembly: GCA_042570465.1. GTDB lineage: Bacteria > Patescibacteriota > Microgenomatia > PFEM01 > JBHPGO01 > JBHPGO01. The sequence continues at coordinate 15,185 of JBHPGO010000020.1, read as the reverse complement.
CATTGCCGAAGTTGCCAGTCGGGTAAGAACCGCCCATAAACCTCAAAATGCTTCTTCATTATCTCCTGCCTGCTTAAGCCCCTATCTACCGTCTTATAAGCCTCGACGATGACGTCATGGTAAAGATTCAAGACATAGGGTGGAAGATTCAGCTCCTGCGATTCAGAAATCGTCTCCCAAATTTTGAAAGCTTCTTTTATGTCCTGGTCGTTAGCGATAACAGCTTGTCCGTCTTTCTTTCTAAACCAGAGATTAAGAAGCGCCAAGACCTTGATTAAACTGATCACCCTAGCAATATCTCGCTGATGCCTTGGCTTGGGTTGTTTAATGTTTTTAAAAAATAACTTCTGAATCAGCTTAGGATTACCAATTTTTATTTCCCTGATCTCAGCTTCTTTAATGGCTAAAATTCTCTCTTTAAGCAGTTTACGGTCCGAATCTTTTTCCGTAATATCTTTGTAACTGGCGTTATCAGTTTCTTTTTTGATTTTTTCGAAGATGGCCTCCCGGATTTTTTCGTAGCTTATCTCCGGGGAAAGCAGTAAAAATCTAGTTGCCTCCTGTTCATCCAAGCGAAGCCCAGCCGTGCAAAAAATTACCACCGGAAAGCCCTTAATAATCACCGTTTTTGTCCGATTGCCTCCCTTCATGTTCTTATCGGTAATCTTGGCTTTTATTTCCTTTTCGTCATGTGATAACAGCGCCCGGAGCCGCTCAAGAAGTTGAGTACTGGGTTGGTCCAAAAAGATGATTATTTTTTTCGACAGATCGACCTTAATAGTATTGCTTTCCTTGTCATATTCCCCCTGTTCATGATAAAAGGCTGTCGGTGAACAGCTCCCCAACTTAATCACATCCTCCGCTGGGAATAGGCTGACTATTTCCAAAGGAATAAAACTTTTTCCGGTAGAACTTGGAGCATTAAAACTGATATTGATTTGTGAATCCTCCGTATAGGCTGAAAGCTGGGCTAGAAAGGTAATGATTTTATTGGTTTCGTCTCGCTTGATGGTCAGGCCTAGAATCTTTATCAAGTTGCTACTGGCAATTGGCTTAAAATTTGAGGCGTTACAAATTACCCCTTTCTCCTCTTTTTTGGCTGGCACTTCGACACCCAGTTCCTCTTTTATAAGTTCATTAAAACCCCTTGGCGGTCTTTCATTTGTGTCTTTCATAAACCTCCTTTGCCAGTTGGGCTAATTCGTTTTGTTTCCTATCGGCAAAGTATCTGGCAATCGCTCTTTTCCTCGGGTCTTTCTCAACAAACGAAGCTATAAACCAATCAACATCATCATCAATTGCCTTGATTAGGTTTCCAATGTCTTGAAGCATTTTTATCCTCTTTTCGTTATTGATTCACATTTTTTTAATATTTCTGATAGAGCTTGTCTTTTAGCATCTTGATAGCCATGACAAACTTACGAGCATCAACCATTGCCTCCGCCGAGTCATCTTTGGCAAAGTTAAAGTTTTGCACCCATAGCTCTCTTTCCGGGTTATCAAGGAAAACAAACTGAGCACGCTTAGACTTTTAAGGTATGTCTGGGTTGGTGATCAAATGGTAAATGAACTTCTGGTCAGGGAAGGATTCGCCATGTCCAGCAGTTATCCTCCGGACATTAAATATCAAGAACAATTTGTGGAAGCACAAAGAAATGCTCGGGAGGAAAGTAAGGGGCTATGGGGTAGTTACTGCGATACATGGGGTAAACCAATAAGTACCCCCATTCCGGTAATCTTAAAACCTACTAATACTCCTATTCCGGTTTATATCCCCCAACCCACCTCTCCACCTCCAACTCAAGCACCGTCAAGCGGATCATACGCCTGTAACTGCTCTAAAACTTGCCCAAACATGTCCTCCTGTGAAGAAGCCTACTTTCAACTCAATAACTGTGGTTGTTCAATAAGAGACGGAGACGATGACGGGGTGCCTTGTGAGGATATTTGTCCCGGAGGATAAGGTTATAAAAAGTGATTAATTAGACCTCTTTCTATACACTATTGTTGCAATTACTCCTAATACCAAAAGAATTGGCAACGACCATAATAAATATTTAATAATTCCTGAAGTTTTCTCTCCCAATACTTCCCCATTCTGACCTATCTGTTGTACATTGGTAAGTTCTGGTGAAGGCGTAGGTTCTGGAGAAAGATTGTTATCAACGATTGTTTCTCCTAATACTCCTTCTACAAAACCTTCTGGAATATTATTTTCTAATTTTTCTCCGTATACACTTGTAGAGACTTCGTTCGAAAAGTCTCCCGGCATACAATTATTGCCAGCCCTGACCTTGAAGTAATATGTAGCCCCAGACGATAGGCCTTTTACTGTATATGAGTCAGTATCCTTACCTCCAATATTTGGATTGCCATAAATCATTTCTTCTGATTTAACTCCGAAAGCTACTAGGTAGTAAGTTACCGGGTCTTTTGCACTTGACCATGTCAAAGTAACTTCATTCGGTCCGCTCGAAATCGCTGAAACAAGAATAGGAGCGCTTCCAGGTTTTTGATCGGAACACACAGGGGGACTAGAAGAAGTAGCAGTAGACGTTCCCGCAACTTGCCCGTTATTTTCCTCTCCAGTCTCAGTTTCAGTTACAAAACTATTTTCTTCACCCACCACTTCAGGTGAACCATGGGAAATTGCTCTATAGTAATAAGTTGTTCCCGATGTAAGCCCGTTGATAATTACAGAATGCGACGTGACCTTGGGAGAGGTATCCGTTTCTACCGTGGAGCTTGCATAACCATAGTTTGGAGCAGCATCCAGTATAGCGTGTGAAGTTGTATCATAGATCACCCTACTGGTACTCGAATGGTCTGTGGTCCATGTTATGGTTACGCTAGTTTCACTGGGAGTATTAGTGGCCTCATTTGAAATCACAGGAGGTAGATTAACCGTAACACTCACTGTCGCTGTATTGCTGTCATCAGTTCCGTCATTTACTTTAAAGGTAAACGAATCGGCACCAGTGTAGTCAGCGTTGGGTGTGTAGGTTACCTGGTTACCGGAAATATCTCCTAAACTTCCATCGGCCGAGCCATCTACTATTGAATATGTTAAAGAGTCGCCGTCAACATCACTGGCAGATAATGTGATCGTAACGGGAGCACCTTCAGTAGTTGAGGCAGAACCATCATTAGCCACTGGAGTGTCATTAACGGAATTAACAGTAATCGAAACAGTTGTTGTATCTGTCAGGGTTCCATCAGATATTGTGTAATCAAAGTTGGCAGGACCATTGTAGTTAGCTGTTGGGGTGAAAACAACATTGTCTCCATCAATAACAACCTCACCATTGACCGGTCCTGAGACACTGGTAAGACTTAGAGAGTCTCCGTCAACATCAGTATCATTACCAACTAGATCCCACTTGGCAACCGTAAGGACTTCATCTTCATTAACAGGCGCTGTGTCCGGGTTGGCTACAGGAGTATCATTCACTGGTGAGATTGTCAGTGAAACAGTTGCCGTATTGCTATCTAGTGAACCATCATTAGCTTTAAAGGTAAATGAATCTGTTCCGTTAAAATCAGTTGAAGGTGTATAGGTTAGTTGGTTTCCACTTATCACACCAAGAGATCCGTGACCAGTACCTGAAACCACCGAGTAACTAAGGGTATTTGCCGGGATATCAGAATCGGTTGCATTTAGACTAATTGTAATATCTGAATCTTCATCGACAGTTACACTGTCATCCTCAGCTACGGGGGTGACATTGACTTCATTAACTGTAATCACAATTTCTTCTGAATCGGTATTAACTCCATCTGTAACATTAATTATTAAAGTGAGGTCGCCAGGGCCTTGAATTTCTGTGGGAGTAAAGCTAAATTCTCCAGTATCTGCATTAATTGATGCTCCCGCTGGCTCTCCAGTAAGGTTATAAGTAAGTGAGCTATCAGGGTCAGTGGCCGTAACAGTAAAACTTAGATTTTCAAGTTCATTTACTGACTTATTTCCAATAGGATCAAGAACTGGAGTATCGTTTACAGATGTAACGTTTATTGTTACAGTTGCGATATTACTATCAACACTACCGTCATTACCCTTGTAGGTAAATGAGTCGGAACCGACATAATTGTTCCCTGGTGTATATGTAACTTGATTCCCGTTTACGACTCCAAGAATACCATTGCTTGGAGTATCTACGATTGAGTAAGTTAAGGTATCTCCATCAATGTCAGTTGCTGAAAAAGTAACTGTAGTCTGCGTATCCTCAGCAGTATTTACAGATAAGTCGTCTGCAACTGGAGCATCATTTATGGGATTTACTGTTATTGAAACCGTTGCGTTGTCAGTTAAAAATCCATCTGAGATAGTATAAGTAAAACTTGCAGATCCGTTATAGTCTGGTGTTGGGATAAAGACTACATTGTCTCCATCTATGACTACGCTTCCATTAACTGGATCCGAAACACTTATAAGATTTAAAGTGTCACCATCTATATCAGTATCATTTCCTACAAAATCCCATTTTGAAGCTGTTAAAACTCCATCCTCATCAACGGACCTAGTGTCATCTAACGCCTCTGGAGCATCATTAACCGGGTTAACTACAATATCAATTGTGGCTGAGTTGCTATCAGCTTCTCCGTCATTCACTTTGTATGTGAATGAGTCTGCGCCATTGTAATTGGAATCAGGTGTATATGTAGCCTCATTTCCAACCAAGTCAACTGTTCCGTGTATAGGACCCCCAACTATTGAGAACGTAATAGTATCTGCAGGTAAATCAAAATCTGTGGCTAATAAGTTAGTTACTATCTGGGTATCTTCATCCGTAGAAATAGAATCATCCAGTGCTGCAGGAGCCACATTTACCTCATTTACAGTAACGGTGATTTCTTCAAAATCTGTATTCTCTCCATCAGTTGTATTTACTGTTAAGGTGTATTGACCAGGTCCCTGTGCTTCTGTTGGGGTGAAGTTAAATATTCCTGTATCTGAATCTATTGTTGCGCCCTCTGGTGCATTGGTAAGAGAATAGGTTAACACGCTGTCGGGGTCTTGTGCTGTTACTGTAAAGTTAAGGTTAACAAGTTCATCAACTGTTTTGTTACCGATAGGATCAAGAACTGGAGGATCGTTAATCTCGTTTACCGAAATATCTACTGTTGCTGTATTGCTATCAGCGATTCCGTCATTTGCTTTGTAAGTAAAACTATCATCTCCTGCATAGTCGACATTTGGTGTATATGTCACCTGGTTACCAGTCACAACACTTAAGGTTCCATGAGTGGGGCTGTCTACTATTGAATAAGAAAGTGGATCTCCATCAATATCAGTAGCTGAAAGATTAATATCAACAGGTGTTTCTTCAGAAGTTGAAGTGCCCACAGTATCAGCAGTTGGTGAATCATTTATCGGATTAATAGTTATGTTAATTGTTGCCGTATTACTATTTGCTTCCCCATCATTTACCCTAAAAGTAAAGTTATCGGATCCGTAATAATTCGCCGCCGGTGTATATGTTGCTTGATAACCAGATATACTAACCGATCCGTGAGTTGGGTCAGAAACTATTGAATAAACTAAATTGTTAGATGCCGTTTCAACGTCACTTGCACTTAAATCAATTACTTTTTCTGCATCCTCATCCGTTGATGTAGAACCATCATTTGCTTCAGGAACATCATTTACCGGGCTGACAGTGATAGTAATTGTTGCGATATTACTGTCTGATTCACCGTCATTGGCTTTATATGTAAATGAATCGTCTCCATTGTAATTAGCATTGGGTGTATAGGTTACATTATCACCAGATAAAGTAACATCGCCGTTGGTTGGGGTTGAAACAATAAAATACGTCAATGTCTGTGCAGGTAAATCACTGTCATTTGCAGACAAATTAATTATTTTTTCAGTATCTTCGGGAGTTGTAACACTATCATTATCAGCTACCGGAGTGGCGTTTACTTCATTTATGGTAACTGTTATTTCTTCAGAATCGGACTTTGCTCCGTCACTAGCAATTACAGAAAAAGTATAACTTCCTGGCCCTTGTGCTTCAGTTGGAATCCACTCAAACAAACCCGAGGAAGAATCGATTTTTGAACCAATAGGGTTGTTGTCTAAAGAATAAGTTATAGCTGTACCTTCCGGATCATTTGCAACGGCAGTAAATGTTAGTTGTTCAAGTTCGTTTACTGATTTATTCCCAATGGAATCAAGAACGGGTGGGTCATTAAATGGAGTTACTGTGATATCAACTAAACTAGGAATGCTATCTGCAGTACCGTCATTTACTTTAAACTCAAACGAGTCAGAACCTGTGTAGTCGGAGTCAGGACTATAGTCAACCTGACTACCAGAAACTAACCCAAGCGTTCCATGAAGAGGGTACGTAGTTATCGAGTATGATAGTGAATCACCTTCAACGTCACTACCAGTAAGTGTTATTGTTATACTATTATCTTCCTCAAGACTGACACTTTGTGCATCAGCCACAGGAATGTCATTTACTGCATTAACAGTAATAGAAACAGCTGCAGTATCGTTTAACAAACCATCTGATATTGTATAATCAAAGCTTGCTGGACCATTATAGTTTGCAGTTGGAGCAAAAATCACATTGTCACCATCAACATAAACGCTACCATTGACCGGGCTTGACACACTGGTAAGTGTTAATGTATCTCCATCTATATCAGCATCATTTCCAACGAGATCCCATTTAGCAAGAGTTAGGGTATCATCTTCATCAAAAGATGCTGCGTCAGCCACTGCTTCTGGAGCATCATTTATGGGATTAACGGTGATTGATACAGTTGCAATATTACCGTCAGTACTTCCATCATTAACTTTGAAGGTAAACGAGTCTTCCCCATTGTAATTTGACTCAGGTGTATAAGTTAGCTGATAATCCGTAATTACACTTAATACTCCATGACTTACACCTGAAACAATAGAGTAAGTTAAACTGTTCGCCGGTAAGTCTAAATCAGTTGCATCCAAGGTAATAAGTTTGGCTGTATCTTCGTCTGTAGAAATTAAATCATCTTGAGCCACAGGAGCGATGTTTACCTCATTAACGGTAATTGTGATTTCCTCAGAGTCAGTTGTGGTACCATCGGTTACCTCAACTGTAAAAGTATAACTTCCTGGCCCTTGTGCTTCTGTTGGTGTAAAGCTGAACACGCCTGTATCACTGGCAATAGTAACACCAGTTGGTGCACCGATAAGAGCATATGTTAGTGAATTGTCCGGATCAGAAGCTGTTGCAGTAAAGGTAAGAGTAACAAGTTCATCAACTGTTTTGTTACCGATAGGATCAAGAACGGGTGGATCATTAACTTCATTTACTGTGATAGAGACTGTTGCGGTGTTACTGTCAACACTACCATCATTAGCCTTAAAGGTGAACGGATCAGAGCCTGTATAGTTGGTATTTGGTGTGTAATCAACTTGATTACCAGTAACTACTCCTAGGATTCCATTGGTAGAACCGCTAACTATTGAATAAGTCAAGCTATCCCCATCAACATCGCTTGCTGATAGGTCGATAGTAACCAAGGTGTCTTCATTGGTTGAGGTAGATCCATCATCGGAAATAGGTGCATCATTAACTGGATTAACAGTAATTGCGACAGTTGCGGTATCAGTTAAGGTTCCATCAGAGATCATGTAATCAAAGCTAGCAAAACCAAAGTAGTTAACCGTCGGAGTGAAGACAACGTTGTCTCCGTCAATAATCACACTTCCATTAAGAGCTGCTGAGACACTGGTGAGACTTAAGGTGTCTCCATCAACATCAATATCATTACCTACAAGATCCCATTTAGCCAATGTTAGGGTAGTATCTTCATCAACAGATTTCGTATCATTCACTGCCTCTGGAGCATCGTTTATTGGATTAACAGTAACTGAAATAGTAGCTGTGTCAGTTTGTATAGCTGTTAATCTAAAAGTAATAGGATTATATAAATCGTAATCACGCTCAGTTTCTTCATCTACGGATAAGCTAAAACCAGCAAGCTTTAATAAATCAATATCATCAACTTTAAAAGTAAAGGAATCGTCACCTGTAAAATTGGCGTTAGGAGTATAAGTAATCTGATTTCCCGATAGCGCCCCAAGAGCCCCATTGGTCGGAGTACTTACTATTGAATAAGTTAATGTATCTCCATCAGCATCAGAACCAGCTAAAGTAACTGTTAATGGAGTATCTTCGTCTGTGGAAACTGATTGCGGATCAGCTATCGGTTCATCATTAACCGAATTAACAGTGATCGAAACAGTTGCTATGTTGCTGTCGGTTTTTCCGTCATTAGCTAGATATGTAAATAAATCAGAACCGTTGTAGTTCAGGTCTGGTGTATACGTAACCTCACTACCCGAAAGAGATGCTGTTCCGTGGGTTGGATTGGCTACAATAGCATAAGTCAAAGATTCAGCCGGTGTATCGACATCTGTGGCTGATAGAGTTATTAATTTAATCAAATCTTCATCTGTTGTAACTGCATTGTCCGACACTACAGGAGCATCATTTACTGACGAGACTGTTATAGAAATTGTTGCTACATTACTATCTAAAACTCCATCATTAACCTTATATGTAAATGAATCTAAACCATTGTAATTCGGATCTGGTGTATAAGTAGCTTCATTGCCATCCAAAGAAACGTTTCCGTTACTTGGATTATCAACTATTGAGTAGGTCAGGGTGTTCGCTGGAATATCGGAATCGGTTGCTACTAAAGTGATTACTTCAAACGTATCTTCTTGCGTAGAGATACTCTCATCTTGTGCTATGGGTGCAACATTTACCTCATTCACAGTAACTGTAATTTCCTCAGAATCTGTTTCTACTCCATCAGTTGCATTTACCGTAAAAGTGTATTCACCCGGACCCTGTGTTTCTGTGGGAGTAAAACTAAATGCTCCTGATACTGAGTCGATAATAGCTCCCGTTGGCGCACCAGTGAGGTTGTAGGTTAGTGAACTATCCGGATCAGAAGCAGATGCCGTAAAGTTAAGCGTGTCTAGCTCGTTTACAGACTTATTACCAATGGGATCAAGAACCGGAGGGTCGTTGATTTCATTTACTGTGATAGAGATAGTGGCAGGATCGCTGTCTATGCTACCGTCATTTATCTTGAATGTGAATGAATCAGAACCTGTATAGTTAGCGTTTGGAGTATATGTAACTTTGTCACCAACAACTGACCCTAGAGTTCCATTTATAGGACTGTCAACTACTGAGTAAGTTAATGTGTCTCCATCAATATCACTTCCTGTTAATGTAATACCAACTAAACCGTCTTCACTGGCTGTAGCTGATCCATCATTAGCGGTCGGAATATCATTTACTGGGTCGACTGTGATAGAAACAGTGGCCGTATCTGTTAAGGCTCCATCAGACACTGTGTAATCAAAACTAGCAGGACCATTGTAGTTAGCTGTTGGGGTAAAGACTACATCCCCATCAATAAGAACACTGCCGTTTACTGGATTTGAAACATCGGTAAGGGTCAATGTGTCTCCATCTACGTCTTCGTCATTTCCAACAAGATCCCACTTAGCAAGAGTTAAAACTGTATCTTCATCAACAGATTCTGTATCTGGATTAGCAACAGGAGCATCATTTACTGGTGTAACTGTGATTGCAACTATAGCCGTGTTACTATCAATGACTCCATCATTAACTTTAAAGGTAAAGGAATCTGATCCTACATAATTCTCATCGGGCGTATAAGTAACTTGGTTACCTGATAATGCAGATAGTGTTCCGTGGCTTACTCCTGTATTAACTGAATAAGTCAATGTCTGGGCCGGTAAATCTATGTCTGATGCAGTCAAATCAATAAGATGAGAAGTTTCCTCTGCTGTTGAAAAAGAATCATCATTTGCTACCGGAGCATCATTAACGGAACCTACCGTTATATCAACTGTTGAAACGTTACTATCGGAAGTTCCATCATTGGCTTTAAACGTAAAACTATCAGTGCCGTTATAATCTGAATTTGGAGTATACGTAACTTGATTTCCAGTAACAGTTCCCAAAGAACCGTTTGCTGGATTTGACACAATAGAATAAGTTAATGAGTCCCCATCTAAATCACTCCCGGCTAATGTAATAAGCTTCGATTCATCTTCATTTGTAGATACAGATACTCCACTTGTAGTTGGAGGATTATTAGGTGCTACAAATGCAAGAGCATTATAAGCATTTACTCTTTTCCCGGTAACTGTTTTTCCAGATAAAGAAGAGAGCGAATCTCCGGTTTGTAAAATAGCATTTTTGACTTCAGTTGCGGTCAACGCTGGATTATATGCCCAAACCAATCCTGCTATTCCTGCTACAAATGGTCCAGCCATTGAGGTGCCATCAGTATATCTATAATAGTTACCAGAGCTTAAAGTATTTTTAGTAATTTTTACATCATCTATCAAGCAACCACCGTAATCATTATCTGAAGAATCTGTTACCCATCGAAACCTGATTTTAAAGTTATTGGTAAAATAATTAGAAGGTATATCGTATTCAATAAAATCAAGAGCAGCATCATTCGGATCAGTATTATCATCTATTGCTACTTCATCCCATCGTAATACTTCGGAATAATTCGTTCCGTCTGCACTGAACTCAAGAGACAAATAATCAGTCCAACTTGTTGTTGAATATTGGGTATCACACGAAGTCCAAAACTCGATTTTAGCATTAGAAGCACCGCTTAGAGACGTTGCTGGTGGATTAATTAAATAATTAGAATTATTTGCGTAAGGATAATAGTAATCTGCATATAGTACATTTCCCCACGCATCACCTAAATAATATGTTCCCGGGGTACCAGTTGTTGTCCAACCGCTTGGTAACGACGGAGGACTCACTGTGTCAAAACTCTCATTTAATGGGTAATTGGCTGTAAATTCCGTATTTGTGCTATATATATTTACTCCAGGAGCTGCAACATCAACTGAGGTGGGTCCGTAGTTGGAATACTCACACAAAGTGTCGCTCTGATTAATAGCTGCAACCGAAATAATGTTACTTAAGTCATAGCTGGATGGATAATCGGAAATTCCACCATCATTATTACTTCCATTATTGCCCGCTGAGGTAATAAAAACTCCTCCAGCATTCTTGAACGCGTTTATAGCATCATATTCTACTTGAGAATAAGAATCTCCGCCAAAACTCGCATTGATAATTTTCGCTCCATTTTGTATAGCGAAATTAATAGCTCTTATTTCATTGTCAACATAGAAATCAAACTTTAGAGCCATTATTTTTACCTGAGGCGCAACTCCTATAACCCCTAACGCATTATTTTTTTGTGCGGCTATAATACCAGCAAGAATAGTACCGTGGTCTCCGCTAGGAAGAGGTGTTTTATCATCTTCATCGAAATCATATCCATGATTGCAACCACCAAGATATACACCGGTATCGGACTTACAATCAGATCCACTCCACATACTATTAAGTAAATCTGGATGATTGTAGTCAACTCCGTTATCAATTATTGCAACAATGACGCTATTCCCTTCCGCCAACGACCATGCTTCTGGAGCGTCAACATCTGCGTCATTTACTCCAACTGTTCCATTAACTGTTTGCCCTGTATTATCTAAACCCCAAAGCAAATCTTTGTAAGTGTCATTTGTACCAATCGATGCTGGACTGCGTTTGTAATTCGGTTCAACATATTCAACATTAGGATCAACTTTCAATTCCTTTATTAACTCGGCAGTTGTTTTATTTGATTTAAAAACGTGTGTGTTAAATTCACTTATTTCGCTCTTTTTTTCAAGCCCGTACCTCTTTTCAAAAGTATTTATCTGTGTTTTACCTTCCGCGCTTCTTATATCTAATCTTTCTCTTTTAAACTTAACAATTACTTCACCAGGTTTATAATTTCGACTTTGATTCTTTGGTTCTAATGAAACATTAGATTTATCTTCTTTTAGAGGCAAAGCTCGAGAGATAGCTGCTCTACTATCTAAATCGGCGGGGGCAAGAATAGGTGTTGGTGTAGGGGGAGAACGGGTGTCAGGTTCTGCTTCAGGTGTAGCTGTTGGTGTTATTTCTGGTGTAGGTGTTGGAGTTGCCTCTAGGATCAGAGTTGGTATTGGATCGACTGTGGGAGTAAGATTTGAATCGGGTGAAGGCGTTGGGGATACAGAAGGGGTTTCTGGTAACGAAGGTTCTATACTTTCCTGAACTTCTGGGGCTGGCAATTCTTGAGCATATGCTTGACTAGCTAGGCCAAATGGCAATAGAGAATTTATCAATAGCGATGCAATTGACAGTCCAGAGGCAATTCTTCTCCAAATGTTTTTTCCCATAAATATTCTCTATATTTTAAACATAATACGTATCTTGCATGTATTATATCCTATAATATAGAAAAATTCAACCTCTCAATCTCTTATATGTATGATACTATTATAATAATAAAATACAATGAGAGCAAGGGGTTTAAAATTTAATTTAAGATTCGCACTTTTAACTATTCTGGTATTATTGATAATTATTTTAATAATAACTTTTTATTTAAAAAATAACATGTCGGATGCAGTTCCTGCAATTATAGATAAAACTTCTCCGTCACCCCCATCATTACGGTTTAAAAACCCACCAAATCCGGAGAATGTCAGATGTGCCGCTGATGTTAGACAATGCCCAGATGGCTCATATGTTGGCAGAGTAGCGCCACTATGTTCGTTTGTCCCTTGCCCGGAAGATATCAAATATTAATTTACAATACAGAAAAAACAATAGTGAGTTAGGGTGTGGGGTAGTTTTTTTGTAACTTAATTTAATATACAATTAAAGTAGATGAAACATAAAAAAATATTCATCATTACTGCTGGTGGTGGGCACAACACAGACAAACACTACCACGATACAATTGAGAATCGTCGTTCTATCGATGAATTTGGTAAGTTTCTTAAACCAGAGGAGATTAACGCTCTTAAAATTCTTGGACATGGGAGACCATTCGCTGTCTGGGGTGCCATAACGGGTCCAAGCAACTTGAGAAATTGGGAAACAATGGAAGATGGTGATTATGTAATGGTCTACAGAAAAGGAAAAATTATTCTTTCAGCAGAAATTGCTCTAAAAACCAGAAACGATGGCTTAGCAAAATATTTTTGGAATATAGATTCAAACGGGAACACTTGGGAGCTAATCTATTTCCTAATTAACGACAAACCATTCAACATCGAGATGCCGAAATTAAATAAATACTTTGGATTTAAAAGTAATTACCACCCGATGGGATTTATGGCTATCAACCAGGTAAAAACTGACAAATTACTCTCGGTATATGGAGATTTGCCTTCCTTGCTCGAAAAAATTAGCAATGGCGAAGAACTAGAAGAAATTGAATTTAAAAAGAAAAAGATTATAAATGTCGCAATAGACGAACAAATTGAAAAATCCCCAACCGAACATACTGAAATGCAATGGAGACTAATTCGTCTTGGGAATAGATCTCATTATGATGTGTGGGTACCAATTGCTGACCAAAATAGAGAGTTTAATGGTGAGACGTTTAAAAATTATGTTATAGAACAATTCCAAGAGTCTATTGATGTACCAACATATATTAAAAATATTGATGCTGTATGGAAATTGGGACACTCTATTAAATCCGCCTTTGAAATAGAACATTCAACAAGTATTTATTCAGGAATCTTGCGTTTATCAGATTTAAGAACCCTAACCCCAAACTCAACCTATCCCCTTTTCATTATTGCTAGTAGAGACAAAAAGTTTAAAGTATTCGATCAATTAAAAAGACCAACATTTGCAAATGAATATTTATCTTTAGACAAAGTGGTTAAATTTCTTTCGTATGATTCTATAAGGCAGCTAGATGAACAGACTAAAAATATTCAGTTAGGATACAACCTTGATTGGTTAATGAAAAAGGCTGAGGTAATTAGTTAGTAACCAGTTTTTGGGTTGAGGTGTGGGGTAACTACCTTAAAAATCTGCTTAGATTCCGAAAACGTTTATTTTCGTTTTGTTGCTTATAGGCCAATCGGTGACAAATTCTACAAGCACAAGTTTGAGAATTTGGAGGAAAGTATAAATAACGCACCTTTCTCCCGCATACCTGACAAATAAACCAAAAAACAAACCCTTTTCCTAGATTAGATTTTGTGTAAGCCAGTTTAATTTTATTCGGTTTTGTAAACTCAACTTCCCCGTTAGACTCCTGTTTTAAATTAAGGGTTGATCCGGATTCAATCATTTCAATCAAATCTTTAACAAAGTCCTCGTTTTTAAGGTCAAACTTTTTCTTCTTTTCCTCAGAAGCTGCCTTTTTAAACTCCAAAAAGCTGTTCCTCACCATCACACTGACACTGACCCGCTGTGAGTTTTCAACGACTGGCCTCTTATCAAAGGAATACCTAAACATCTATTTTTACCGAGAGTATTAATAATTATTAAGAATCATTAGGAACATTTTGGCGATTATTTGCTTGCACAATTTGTTTTTGACCAACTATGGCAGTTTGAGTTTTAATACTCACTCCCAGTGGTGGTGTTTTAAACGTTTTAAGGGCATCTAGGGAAGCTAAATAATGCCTTTGAGCCCTATCCAGCTCCTTGCTCAACACTCCCAAATATTTGACTCCCATGTCGGTGATGCTGCCGATATTAAGATATGAATCAATCCTGTGCTGAATTTCCAAAGTTCTGACAAAATTTAAAGCAATTATCTCTGTCATTGACTTTTCGCTTGGAGTAAGACAATCGTATTCTTTTTGCAAGTTCTGGCTGAAATCAATGGCAAAGATTCGGTATCTTTCAGGGATTGAGGAAGCCAATAATAAACCCTTCTCAAATTCAAATAAAGTGATTGCCTTATAAAAATATGTTTCCGGGCCAAATTCATTAAGCTTCTTGGTATTACTAACCTCTTTGTCAGCAAGTTTTAGGATATGATCCGAATCAAAGCCAATACCTGAATTAATCATTGATTTTCTTATTTGCTTTATTGATCTTGACTTGGCGATTTTATTTTTGGGCATACAGGGGTAACTCCGGAACTTTAGCGGCCACAATCCGACCTAAATAATCCCTTTTAATAATCTCTCTACCTTTTCTGGATTTTGGAATAGCTACCTTGAAGAAGAAGTCAAAAGTTGGGACAGCGAAAAGTGAGTCCCCACACTCAATGACATCTTGAAGACATTTTACCACACCCTCCACCCC
>JBHPGO010000019.1:0-19721 GCA_042570465.1 Patescibacteria group bacterium | reverse complement strand
GGATAATTTCATTAAAGCAGGGCTAAAAGTTGGCCAAGACCTTGGTGAAAAGGACATTGAAAAATTATTGAATGAGGATTTAAGAGAAAAGGTTTTCGGATGGGCCCTCAGACTTCTTTCTTACCGGCCCAGAGCCGAAAAGGAGATCATTAATTATCTTCGCCGAAAAAAAGTAACCTCTTCACTGATCGATCAAACTGTTCTCAAGCTTAAGAAAAAAAAGTTGCTGAATGATGAAGAATTTGCTCGTTGGTTTATTGACCAAAGGATTACTTTTCGGCCGAGAGGTAAAAGGGCCATCATGATGGAGTTAAGAAGAAAAGGAGTGGGGCAAAAGTTGGCTCAAAGTTTGGTGGAAGAAATGGTTGATGAGCTAGTCTTGGCCAACTTTTAGCCCTGCTTTAATGAAATTATCCATATCAAGACCAAAGGTAAATTTTCCGTCAAGATAAATATTGACACGCTTTTGAGATTTTTGAGAAGTGATTTTGGTAACTTGCGGCATTATTAAAACTATTCTACCATTAAAAAACCCGCCTCGCGGGATTTATTAATATCTAATTACCAATTACTAATTACCTAATTTCTAATTACTTTTTCTCTTCCTTCATTTTCTTCAAAACTGTCACTTCAATTTCTTTAGCAATTTTTTTGTTTTTCGGATCTTTTAAAAATTCCTTAACCGCTTCTCGGCCTTGACCAAGCATTGTTTTGCCAAACCGATAAAAGGAACCAGACTTTTCAATTACCTCCAATTCAACCGCAAGATCCAGAAGCTCACCACTGCGGGAAACACCATTGTCACTCATGATATCGAATTCGGCCACTCGAAAAGGAGGGGCCACCTTGTTTTTAACCACCCGAACTCGGTGCCGAGAACCAATCACTAAGTCACCATCTTTAAGCTGGCCGATTCTTCTTACATCGAGTCGAACCGAAGAATAAAACTTGAGAGCCAAACCACCAGGAGTAGTTTCCGGATTACCAAACATCACCCCAATTTTGTGACGAATCTGGTTTGTAAAGATCACCACGGTGTTAGACTTTGAAATGGCTGCTGTCAGTTTCCTCAAGGCCTGAGACATTAACCTAGCCTGAACCCCAATCATGGCGTCACCCATCTCACCCTCGATTTCGGCTCTCGGCACTAAAGCCGCCACTGAATCAATGGCCACCACATCAACAGCGTTAGAACGAACCAGGGTCTCAACAATCTCCAAAGCCTGTTCGCCAGTATCTGGTTGAGAAATTAAAAGATCATCCAATTTAACACCAATATTTTCTGCCCAGGTTGGATCAAGGGCATGCTCAGCATCAACAATCGCTGTTGTTCCACCCAGCTTTTGAGCTTCAGCCAAAATATGAAGAACCAAAGTAGTTTTGCCAGAATATTCAGGTCCATATATTTCAACAACCCGACCTCGCGGCAAACCACCCACTCCTAAAGCGACATCGAGAGTCAAACTCCCGGTAGGAACCGCCTTTACCTTGCGGACTTCGCCCTCACCTAGTTTCATGATCGCTCCTTTACCGTATTGTTTTTCGATTTGCTCCATAGCTATTTTGACGGCCTGAAGCTTCTTTTTATCCCTTGCCATAGCGCTTTTGATTTTCGCAGAAAGTTTGGTAAAATGCAAGTAGTCTTTGACTACTAGTCTGATTCCGGGAAGTAGTTTAATGGTAGAATGCGCGGCTGGGGGCCGTGCGGTCCGGGTCCGATTCCCGGCTTCCCGAAAGGTCACAAAACCAGCTATATTAAATAGCTGGTTTTGTGCTTTACAACACAACTACTTCCTGAAAAAATTATCGATGATTGGCTTTACTCAAGGAAGATCAAACACAAAATAAATGTTCCTTATCCAAATAATAAATTGCTCACTGCTGACTTTGTGGTTGATAATTACTGGATTGAATTTTTTGGGCTTAGTGGCGAACTAGAATCTTATGATAAACTCAAAAAGAGAAAAATCAAAATCATCAAAAAGCATAATTTAAATTTAATTGCAATTTACCCCAAGGATTTGTTTCCAAAATGCGAGTTAGGTAAAATACTAGCTAACCTACATAATAATTACTAAACCATGAATGCCTTACCTTTTTTACTTGCTATCACATTAGTTGTTGCTACCCTCCAAAGCTCTTATTATTTCCTCGCTGTTAAAAAAATTGGTCTAATCAAATGGTTTTTCTTTAATACCTGTGCACCATGGAGTTTTATGTTCCTGCTGGGATTGATTATTTGGTTCATTACCAGAAATAAATTAATTCTTAGCCTGACCTTGCCGGGGCTTATATATTTTGCTGTCAAGGGTATGCTGATTTTTTCCTGGACCAGACCAATTTCACAACTTAGTCACTTAATCATGCTGATTAGTTCGGCTTTCGCTTTTTGTCTGATTTTTAAAGATAAACCTTATAAAATATCACTTATTTGTTTGCTGGTGGGAATAACTCTTTTGTTAATTTTCAATTATTTTCAAACTAAATTCGTCTCCAACCATCAATTAGAATTTAATCAAATAATGCCAGTTAAATGATGAGCACACAAGCTCAAAAGATTAAATTAGTGATAGCTCAAATTTGTTTCCACTTGATTAGTGTAGTAAGATTTAGCTAGGAACTTTAATGAACAGCAAGTCCAGCCCATACGACAAAGAACAAGCTGCCAGAACTAATAAAATACTGGAGTTTTTTCTTCTCGCTCTGCTTGTTTTACAGGTTGCTGTCATGGGAACCATCATCATTACCCTGTTGGGGCAAAAAATTACTGACCCCGAAACAGCCAAAGAAGTTGCCACCGCCCTTCCTTTCTGGACAGCTGGACTCATTCCGATTCTGGTTTCAAGGTTAAAAGTTGATTACGAAGAAAGAAAAAAACAAAAACTCCTCGTTCTTTTGGTTTTACTGGCTGTCTTGCTTTTAGTGGGAACAACAATTTTCTTCTGGCAAATATTGGCCACTGTCTGGCACTACCTTTAAGCTGATCTTGACCACTTACTTGATTGTTTAACTGAAAATTCTCTGCCAAAAACCTTTTTTTGGTTTTTTGACAAGCTTAAATGTTAAAATTCCCCCAATATAAATCAAAGGCAACGGTAGAGTAAGGGCTAGAATATAAGCCAAAGAAGAAAAAAATCGTTCATCAATGGCAAAAAGGTCAGCAAAAAAATTATGGAAAAAAGCTGAAAGACCTAAGAAATTAGTCATTAAGCCAAAAATCTGCAGCGGTAGTTTTAATTGTTTTGACATGATAAAGATAAATCTTTTACCTAAATTATTATAACAACCTTATTCAACTTCTTCCTTTTTAATCGCCTGACTAATTACCTCATGAACTCCTCCCCATTGATCAAGGCCAGCTTTAGGAGCCAAAATAAACTGACCAGTCGAATTTCGGGAAGAATCAAAAACATTATCGGTTGAAAGAACTACTTTGTCAATTGAATATTCCTGAGGATCAACGATTGTTTTGACAATAGCCTCGATTATTTCAAGATCAAGATCAGTCGTCACCATTTGATCAAACTGATCAAAAATAGCCGGAGCCTTTTTTAGGGCGTTTAAGGAAAGCAGTTTATCGGCCACTCCTTGGAGTAAAGCCTGCTGTCGCTCGGCCCGAGCAAAATCACCTCCGTGCTGGTTTGAATGGCGAGACCGAACAAACTTTAGGGCAGTTTCTCCGTTCATCTGAGTTTTTTCTTTTTCAAAATGAAGGTGCTCATAACGGCAAGTAAATTGTTTTTCCAGCAAAAAACCAGACATGGTCGCCGTCATGGCCGCCACATCCTCAGGCAACCAATCACAAATCTCAAGCTCTCTTCCCCTAACTGGATAATAGTAATCATCAAAAGCTACCGGAACATCGACTTCAACACCGCCTAAACCATCAATTACCTCCATAAACTTACTAAAATTAATAAAAACAAAATAATGAATAGGAAGATTAGTCACTTCGCCCACAGCTTGCTTAATCAATGAAAAGCCAAATTCTTCACCTTTGGCTTTTTTACCCACTAAGTACACCTCATTGATTTTGTGAGGCTCAACCTGGCTTTCACTTATTTTTACTGAAAGCCAAGTGTCACGAGGAATAGAAACCATGGCCACTTTCTTTTCTTTAGTGTCCAAATGGACAACAATTAGGGTATCGGCCAAGTCACCACCTGGATGGCCAGGATCACCGTGACCTAAAAGCAAGATATTATAAGATTCCTGGGGGGCTGGAATATCTTTTAAGTCGATTTCAAGAGTTGGGTTGGTTTCAGAAACCAAAGCTTGTTGTTCATCCTTGACAGGATTCAAGTAATAATAAATCAAACTGGAAAGAAAAAAGAGAAAGGAAAGTATAAACAAGAATATTAAGATTTTAATAAGTTTGTTGGACTTCATAAAGTAATTATTGTTAATTGCTGATTGTTAATAGAAAATTATCAAATAAGAATTTATTTTCCCAATATCTATCATTCTAGCAAAATTTTGCAAAAGAAGGATAGTTTGTTAAGATTATATTATGAAACTAAATAAAAGAAGACAAAAGAGGTCGCTTTTGCTCGTCTTCTGGTTAATTATCTCCTTCTTCAGTTTAACCCTGGCCAGTTTCTTCATTCCAGTTATCAGTTCATTATTCCAGGGTCCACAATTCATGCTCTTGCCCCTTGGAGTTTTCATCTTAGGAGGAGCCTTGGTCTGGTTAACGCTAAAGCAAGAGAAAAAGGGACTCTTAAGAAAATTCCTATTACTCACCGGTGGGTCAGCGATGGGGTTACTGGCTTTTAGTGTTCTCCACAATTTGTTTTATGCCGTTGAAGTGATCACCAAGGATGTTCTCCTCATCAGTCGCCTGGCCGGATTAATCCATGCCTTATTCTTCATCGTCGCGGTGATTATTTGCCCAATAGGCTTCCTGGTCGGAGCCATCGGAACCATCCTCAGGCTTGTCAACCCCCGAGGTTGACACATATTGCAACCTCGGGATATCATAAATAAAAGATGCCATTAAGAGCAGTCCCCCTTGTTAATAACGAGGTTTACCATATATACAACCGAAGTATTACCTCAACCCCTACCTTTACCTGTAAAAGAGATTACCAAAGAGCATTAAACATTTTAAACTACTACCAATATGCTAATACTCCAGATAGTTACTCTAAGCTTAAACGTTACTCACTAAAAGAAAAATCAGATCTTTTTAACAGATTAAAAAAAGAGAATAAGGTTCTAATTAAAATAATTTCTTTCTGTCTCATGCCTAATCATTTCCATTTTCTTTTGCAGCAACAAAAAGAAGAAGGTATTTCAAAATGTGTGGGTAATTTCCAAAATAGCTACACCCGCTTTTTCAATCTTAAAAATAAAAGGCTTGGTCCATTATTCCAAGGCGCATTTAAAGCAGTCAGAATTGAGACTGATGAACAATTTCTACATGTTTCGAGATATATTCATCTTAATCCTTATTCTTCATTGATAGTTAAGAGCTTTAAGGATGTTGCAAAATATCCCTGGTCATCTTTAAAAGAATATCTTAATCCCAATAAAGAAACAATTTCCTCTCCAAAAAGCGTGATAAGTCATTTTGAGTCTTCTCAAGCCTACTTAAAGTTTGTTTTAGATCAAGCTAAGTATCAGAAATCACTTGAAGAAATCAAACACTTAATATTAGAAAAGGTAAATCGAACCTAGTAATTTACTTTTATACCGAGGTTGCCTACCTGGGCAACCTCGGGGGTTGACAGGCTTTAGGGTTGACAGGCTTTATCGCTTGGGGCTTTGCTTCTTTTTCCTTGCCCGACCCATTTGTCCAGGCTTGCGACGTTCTCTTCGACGAGGATCCCGAGTTAGAAGCTTATATTTCTTTAAAGCGGGATGAAAAAGCTCTTGATTTTCTTTGTTAAAAGCTCGTGCCAATCCATGGATTGCCGCCCAAAGCTGAGAACTTTTTCCAGAACCCTTCACTAATATGGTCGCAAAATACTTGTTCAAAGTATTTGTCGCCCGAAATGGTTTAAAGAAAATCGACTTAGCAATCTCTCCTTTGAAATAATCACCAACCGGCAAACCATTGACTAGCGTCTCCCCCTTACCTTTGAAAAGCCTTACTTGAGCTGTCGCTGACTTGCGCCGCCCAACAGCATAAGTAAATTTTTTCTTTGTCTTTGAACTACTTGGTTTTTTAGTCATGATAAAGATAATCTTATCATTGTTTTTTAAACTTGTCCCCAAAGGAGTGTTTTTCGGCTGAAAAAACTTTCATTCTTCCCAAGCGAGTTTTTCTTAACTTGTTCTTTGGCAACATCCCGCTAACCGCATGATAAATAACTTTTCTAGGATCCTTGTCCATTTGCATTTCAAAACTAGTTTCTTTAAAACCACCCGGAAAACCCGAATGACGGTAATAAATTTTTTGTTTAGCTTTATTACCAGTTATTTTTATTTTTTTGGCATTAATGACGACCACGTAATCACCACAATCAAGATGGGGGACAAAATATGGCTTATTCTTTCCAATCAAAAGAGCGGCTATCTTAGTTGCTAGCCGACCCAAAACTTGATCTTCAGCATCAAATAAATTCCAGTTTCTTTCAATTTCGGCTGCCTTAGTGGTTTTTGTTTTGTTCATTGATTATCACTCAACTTTTTTTTAACTTCGAAAGCTTTGGTTTTGAAATAATTTTTCGCCGCTGAGTTTTTGAACTCAAGGTCTTTGATTTGATCTGTTTTTTAACAATTTTCTCATTTTTTGGACTTGTTTTTTTAGAAGAAACTGGTTTCTCAACCAATTCTAACTTAACCATCATTGCGTCATCACCCTGACGACGCCCAATTCTAATGATTCGCGTGTAGCCTCCGGGTCGATCTTTAAAAAGAGGGCTTAGCTCGTCAACGATTTTGTTGACCACTTTTTTATCCTGTAAAAAAGCAGCGATTAAGCGACGTGCATGAAGAGTCCCTGGTTTACCTTTCGTGATCAGTTTTTCGACTAAGGGCCGAACTGCCTTGGCCTTACTTTCAGTTGTTTTAACCTCACCATAAATAACCAAGGAACTTATTAATCCTTTAAAAAGAGACTTACGATGGCTCCGGTGACGGGAAAGCTTTTTGCCAGCAACTCGATGGCGCATGTTACCCTTTCAATCTAACTCCTTTTTGAGCCAGAGCTGCTTCAACAATCTTGATTGACTTTTCTCCCAAATTCTTAACCTTTGATAAGTCAACTTGAGAGGCGGCGACTAATTTTCCCAAAGTTCCATACCCACCTTTTCGAAGAGCATTAGCGATTCTGGTCGGCAACTCTAATTCTTCAACCGTCAGCTCTAAGACTGTTGAAGAAGCTAAAGGCTTCTCCTTCTTAACCTTGGGTGCTTTTTTAGGAGTAACTGCTTGCTGGAAATAGGCCAGTAAGCTTTTAGACGCTTCCTTAAGGGCCTGGCTAGGCTTAATCGTTCCGTTAGTGCTAATCTCAAGAATTAGACGATCTAGGTCAGTTCTCCGACCTACCCGAGTTTCTTCAACCCGATAATTAACGCTCCTTATCGGACTAAAAGAAGCATCAACCGGAATAACCCCTAATTTATCACTCTTACGACTTTCAGCTGGAGAATAGCCAAAACCTTTTTCAACAACTATTTCAGCCTTTAGACGACTCTTTTTATCCGCTAAATTAGCCAGAACCAGGTCCTTGTTGGCAACTTCAACCCCAGCCGGAACCTTAATCTGAGCCGCCTTAACTTTTCCTGGTCCAGTTGCCTCAAGAGATAACTTAACTGGCTTTTCTCCCTGATGACTTACCTGAAGCTGTTTGAGGTTTAAGATAAAATCAACAATATCCTCTTTTAAACCCTTGAGGGTAGAAAATTGATGCTTTACCCCACTGATCCTAACCTGAGAAACAGCTGTCCCGGGCATATCGCCGAGAAGGACCCGCCTCAAGGAAGTTCCCAGAGTATGACCATAGCCCTGTTTCAGGGGTTCAATAACAAACTCTCCAAAATCCTTGGTTTCTTTTACTTTTTTTATTTGAAAGACTGGTTCAGTCATCTTTTCTCCTTATTCGCTTACTAATTTTACCTTATCTTGAATAAAATTCAATAATCAAATGTTCATCAATGTCAACATCGATATCTTCCCGTTCCGGCAGGCGGGTTACTTTACCCACAACTGCTTTCCTTGCTAACCAATCAGGTATCTTTTTTTCCTTTTCTGCCAACGATTTTTTAACCGGGCTCATTTCTAATCCCTTTGGTCCCAAAGTTACAAGCTGATCAACTTTCACTTGATATGAAGGAATAGTCACTTTTTTACCCTCAACTAAAACATGACCGTGACCAATTAACTGGCGAGCCATTGAACGTGAGGGAGACAACCCTAATCGAAAAACAACATTGTCTAATCTGCTTTCCAAAAGCTGGAAAAGTTTATTGCCGGTTGAACTCTTATCCTGAGCTGCTTTCTGATAATAAATCCTAAACTGTCGCTCTAAGACCCCATAAAGTCGTTTTGTTTTTTGCTTCTCTCTCAACTGCCGCCCATATTCACTGGTTCGTTTTTGCCTCTTAGGACCATGAAGACCGGGAATAACCGCTCCCTTCCTTTCAATCGGACACTTCGGAGAATAACATCTTTCTCCTTTTAAAAAGAGTTTGGTACCTTCTCGTCGACATAGCCGACATTTTGCATCTTTATATCTGGCCATATTTTTACTTTTTATTAAGTCCTTTTTTTATCTATCAACTGGCTGAATAATTATGATTTTTGTCCGCCAGCTGGCGGATTGATTTTTGATTATTAGACTCTTCTCCTTTTTTTGGGCCTGGTCCCATTGTGTGGAATCGGTGTTACATCCGCAATCAGGCTCATTTTCAAACCAGCCGCTCTTAAAGCTCGCAAGGCCGCATCTCTACCTGGCCCCGGTCCCTTGATTCTCACTTCAATTTCCCGAATCCCTTTTGCTAAAGCCTTCTTCGCCGCAGACTCAACTGTGGTTGTCGCTGCATAGGGAGTTGATTTCCTAGTTCCTTTAAAACCAACCGCCCCAGTCGATCCCCAACAAATCGTCTTACCCCCTAAATCAGTAAATGTTACTAAGGTATTATTAAAAGATGCTTTGATATAAACTCTAGCTTTTCTTATGTTATCCATTTAATTACGACTCACTTTTTTGGGCTGAATCAGTTCGAGACATATCTCTTTTGCGCATCGCCCCGACAGTTCTTCTTTTTCCTCTTTTAGTTCGAGCGTTTGACCGAGTTCTTTGACCACGAACCGGTAAACCCTGACCATGCCTAATTCCCCGATAAGTTCCAATTGTTCTCAGTCTTTTAATGCCTTCAAAAATCTGTTTTTTTAAGATACCCTCTACCGGAACCCCGGAAATTATCTTCGTCAGCTGGGTAATTTCTTGGGTTGTCAAATCCTTGGCCATTTTGTGAGGATCAACCTCAGCGTCTTTCAGTATTCTGAAAACGTTGCTACGACCAACACCATAAATTGTCGTTAAACCAATCAAAACTTTCTTTCTGTCTGGTAAGGTTACTCCTGAAATTCTAGCCATAATTTAGTGATTAGTAATTAGAAATTAGAAATTTTTCTATCCCTGTCTTTGCTTATGCTTTGGGTTTTCACAAATTACATAAACTCGACCTCGACGACGAACAATCTTACATTGATGACAACGCTTTTTAACACTCGCTTTAACTTTCATCCTTTTTAAAAGAAAAGAACAGGAGAATAAAAGCTACCTGCTCTTTAGTTCCTTAACTCTCTTTTTCACTTATTTAAATCGATAGGTAATTCTTCCTCGGGCCTCATCATAGGGCGTCAGTTCAACTTTAACTTTATCACCCGGCATGACTTTGATCCGATAGCGCCTCATTTTCCCAGACAAATGGCACAAAACCACTCTTTCATCAGCCAACTCAACCCGAAACATAGTATTGGGTAAGGCCTCAAAAACTGTTCCCTCGAATTCAAATTTATCTTTATTTACCACTCTTTTCAATAAAAGTCTTTACTCGACTTTTGATTGTTTAGATTGTACCAAACATTTAGCTTCAAATCAAGCCTGAACTGAAAAAAATTAACAATTGCTCTCAATTTATTGAGCAAGTCTTTTATCTATTTAGTTAAAACTATCGGCCCTTTTGGGGTAACCAAAATTGTATCCTCAAACAATCCAGCCCAATCATTGTCTTCAGTTTCAATCGTCCAACCATCATCTCTCAAGATTAACTCCGTCTTTTTGCGAGTATAAATTACTTCCACCGCCAAAGCCATTCCAATTTTGATCTGGGGTGTCAAAGAAATCTCTTCCTTCAAAAGGCAGGGAATCGATGGTTCCTGGTGAAGCTGACGCCCAATTCCGTGTCCGGTCAATGATTTGACCGGAAAGTAGCCGGCCCCCTTAATTTCTGCCTCCATAGCCTGAGAAAGATGACCAATCCTGTTCCCAGGGTTAGCCATCTTAATCGCCTTTCTCAAGGCCTTCTTTCCCACCTGCAAAAATTTTTCACTTTCCGCTTTTCGCTTTTTACTTTTCACTTTAATAGTCCGCGCCATGTCAGTATGAAATCCTTGAAAAAACAAACCCATGTCAACACTTAACAAGTCTCTCTCTCTTAAGACTGAATCATTCGGAACACCGTGAACAACCCCTTGATTAACGTTTAAGCAAGTTGCCCAAGAGTAATTTTTAACTGTCTTAAAAGAAGGCTTGGAGTTACTTTTATTAATCAAAGATTCGGCTAGTTGGTCAATTTCTTGCAGTGAAACTCCAGGTTTGGCTAACTTGAGAACCTGAGCCATTACCCGAGAAAGACGCCGACCGCCCTCAATCATTAACTGGGACTTATTAGTTTGTTTGCTAGGAGTCATTTTGCGACTGACTCAACTTGACCTAATCGACCTAAAATATCCTGAAAAATTACCTCGACCGGTCTTTCACCATCAACTTCCTCTAAAATTCCCTGCTGACGAAATAAGTCCACTAAGGGAGAGGTTAATTGATCATAGATTTGAAGTCTTTTTTTAATCACTTTTGGAGAATCATCGTGGCGTTGCTTTAATTCTATCTGGCATTGGTCACAAAGCTGATCATTTTTAGGAGGCAAAGTAACTAAATTATACTCTCGATCGCATTCTGAACAAATCCGACGAGCAGAAAGTCTTTTTATCGCCGTCTCCCGCGTAATTTTTAAACAAATTGCCACGTCAATTTTCATTTTTTTTTCAGCAAGTATCTTTTCAACGAACTGATACTGCGGTTGATTTCTCGGAAAACCATCAAAAAGAAATCCTTGGCTTGGCTTCTTTTGACTTAACCATTCCTTTATAATACCCTCCATTATTTGGTCAGAGACCAATTCACCTTTTTGATGAATTGTTCTAAATATTTTTTTCCCCAATTTTGTTTTTTCTTTTGCTTTTTCTCGAAGAATATCTCCGGCCTCAAAATAAGCCAGATCAAGCTTTCTTGCCAATCGTTTTGCTTGGGTACCCTTACCAGATCCCTGTGGTCCCATGACTAAGATATTCATTGAAGAAAAGTTTAAAGTTTAATAATTTGAATTTTAATATTATTTAGAATTTGTCCACCAGCTGGCGGATTAGGATTTAAGGATTTTATTTTAGAAATCCATCATAACTTCTCATCACCAACATCGCTTCCAGTTGTTTGGTTGTTTCAAGAATAACTGAAACAACAATCAAAATTCCAGTTCCGCCGATAGTCATCGTCGCCACTCCAGTTACTCCTTGAGCCAAAGAAGGAAGAATGGCAATCATCCCTAAAAACAAAGCCCCGGCTAAAGTAATCCTGGTTAATATTTTGTTCAAATAATCAACCGTTGAAGGCCCAGGGCGGATTCCAGGAATAAAACCACCAGATTTTTTAATATCTTCGGCAATTTTTTCAGGATTAAAAACAACCGCCGTATAAAAATAGGTAAAGGCGACTACCAAAAGAAAATAAACAAGATTATAAACAATGCTTCCTGGTTGGAAAAGATTAGCTAAACTAGTCGCGATTCGAGCCACCGTGGGATTAGAAACTGTCCCCAAGAAGTTACCTAACATTGAAGGTAAAAGAATTAATGAAACTGCGAAAATGATCGGGATTACCCCCGCCTGATTAATTTTAAGCGGCAAATGAGTCGCTTGCCCGCCATATACTTTTCTCCCTTTAATTCGCCTGGCATATTGGATCCTGATTTTACGACTAGCTTCATTGATAACCACAATCGCCGCCACTACCGCCAAGCTCATTGCGAGAAAAATTCCTAAGTTAAAAAGGGCTCCGGCTTCAAAAACCGAAACTGTTTGACCAAGAGAAACCGGAAAACGAGCTACGATTCCAGCAAAAATAATCATCGAAATTCCGTTGCCAATCCCGTATTCTGACAACAATTCACCCAACCACATTAAGAAAAGAGTCCCGGCTGTCATGGTGACAACTAAAGATATCAGGCTCATCATCGGCAATGAAGGAATAATCGCCTGACTTTTAAGAAGAGCGTACATCCCTAAAGCTTGAAAGATTGCCAAAGGAACAGTCACTAACCGAGTATATTGATTTATTTTTTCGCGACCATATTCGCCCTCTTTTGAAAGAGCCTCTAGCTGAGGAATGACCATCGTTAAAAGTTGAAAAATGATTGAAGCGTTAATGTAAGGGTTCAAACCCAAGGCCATCACTGAAAAATTAGCCAAGGTCCCGCCGGAAAAAATATCCAATAATCCCAAAAGCTGACTGCGATCAAAAAGCTGTTTCAAAGCCCCAACATCGATCCCTGGAACCGGAACGTGGGCAGCGAAACGAAAAACAACAAATATTCCCGCAGTGAAAAGAAACCTCTTCCTTAATTCGGGAACCTTCCAAGCATTACTGAGGGTGCTTAATATTCGGTTCATACCTTTACCAAAGATTAATCAACTTCCCTTATGATTTCTTACTTTTTTTTCGAGAAGCCTTTTTCTTTTCTTTTGATGGCTCGCTTTTTCCTTTTTTTAAAACAGCTCCTTTTGGCTGATTCTTTGCCGGCTCAGCCACAACTTGTCCACCAGCTTTTTCAATACTCATTTTAGCCCCTTTTGAACAAGGAAGGAAAACTTTCAAACTAACCCTTAACTTTCCTTTACCTAAAACCTTGACCTTGTTTCGCCTGGACGACTTGGCCTCAATTATTCCATGCTTAACCAAACAATCAATATCGACCTTAGTTTTATTTGGTAAAAGATCAAGGTACTTAAGATCAACAATGATCGGGGCAGAATTCAAAACTTTAAACTTACCCTTACCTCGTTGCAAAGGAAGTCGTTTAATAAAAGATTTTTTAAATTTTGTGCCGGCGAAAGTAAGAGGAATCTTGCCTCGAGCCTTGGCTCCTTTGGCCCCACGCCCAACAGTGTGCCCTCCCTTGCCCGAACCATAACCACGACCAAGACGCTTCTTTTGAGAACGAGTAGTTTTTGGTAATTTATTTAGTTGCATCATTTTTTAACTGGCTGGCTTTTTTTATTTGGCCGACGATTCTTATTATCTTCTAATTTTAATATTTTTAAAGCCTCAATCGCCGCATAAACATTACTCGCTTTATTAGTAGTTCCGAGAATCTTGGAAACAATGTCTTTAATCCCCGCCACTTCAACAACGATTCGAACTGGCCCTCCGGCAATGATCCCTGTCCCCGGTCGAGCTGGTTTAAAAAGCAACTTGGCGGCTCCTTTTTTAATCCTGACTTCATGAGGAATAGTTGTTCCTTTTAAAGAAATTGTCACCATATTTTTCCTGGCTTTTTTCATTCCCTTTCTAATGGCCGAAGCCACATCAGGAGCTTTACCAAGACCCATTCCAACCCGACCTTTTCTATCACCAACGACCGTTAAAGCCGAAAAACCAATTCGATTACCGCCCTTGGTTTTCTTCGAAACCCGGCTAATCTTAACAACTCTTTCTTCGAATTCCCGAACTTCGTTTCTTGGTCCTCTCATATACATATCATTACTCCTAAAACTTTTAAAAAATTAATCCTTTCTTTCGAGCCCCTTCAGCTAAAGCCTTAATCCGACCATGGTAAGGATGTTTCCCACGGTCAAAGACAATCTTCCCAATCTTTTTTTTGATCGCTTTTTGGGCTAATAATTCACCTACTTTTCCGGCAATAATTGTTGCTGAAACCCGATCTTTTTTTTGATTCTTTTTCAGGTCCTTTCCACTGACTGAGACTAATGTTTCACCTTTTTCATCATTGATGATCTGAGCGTAAATTGTTCGATTTGAACGAAAAACACTCAGCCTGGGCCGCTGGACCGTTCCTTTAATAGTTTTTTTTAGTTTTTTTGCCATTTTATTCTCCTCCGCCAGCAAAACCTTCGCCGACTTTCGCTGCCTTACCTGGTTTACGCCGAACAACCTCACCCTCATAACGGACTCCCTTGCCTTTATACGGTTCCGGCGGTTTAATTTTCCTAATATCGGCTGCTAGCTGACCCACTAAAGCCTTGTCTATCCCAGAGATGATAATCGTATCATTTCCCTTAACCTCAAAAACAATCCCTTTTCTTGGCAAAACCTCGACCGGGTGAGAAAAACCAACTGAAAGGATTAATTTTTCCCCTTCAACCTTAACCCGATAACCAGTTCCGACTAACTTTAAAGTTTTCGACCACCCCTTTGTCACCCCCATGATCATGTTGTTAATTAAAGTTCTCGTTAGTCCGTGAAGAGATCGACCCAACTTATTCTCAGTTTTTCGACTAACTTCAATTGAGCCCTGATTAACCTTAACCTCAATCTCAGGCCGATGCTCCCAGCTTAACTTGCCCTTAGAACCAACCACTTTAACCAATCGATTCTTAACCTCAACGGTCACTCCTTCCGGGATAGTTATTGGTAATCGTCCGATTCTTGACATTTTTTTGAAAAAATTTTTTGTTTAATATTTGTATTTACCAAATCTGACAAATAACTTCTCCACCTAAATTTTTCTTCCGTGCTTCTTTGCCAATCATCAACCCTTGAGAAGTTGAAACAACTGTCACTCCATAACCCAATTTAACCGATGGGATTTTGTCTGCCCGAGCGTAAATTCTTTGCCCAGGTTTTGAAATTCGAATAATCTTGTTTAACACCGGTTGTCCATCTCGATATTTTAAAATAACTTTAATCACTTTTTCTGACGGTTTCTTTCCTTTAACTTCTGCTTTAGCTAAAAAACCTTCTTTAACTAAAATTAAAATAAGCCGTTCTTTAACCTCAGAATAGGGAACAGAAAAGGATTTCTTGCCAGCCAAGTAGGCGTTACGGATTCTGGTTAATAAATCGGCAATTGGATCAGACATGGTTTTTTAAGTTAAAATTCAAATATCAAATATTAAAATGTAATTAAAAATGTAAAAATTCATCTTTGACTTAATATTTATCATTTTGAGTTTTGCATTTTGAGTTTTGATATCTTTCATTACCAGCTGGCCTTCGTGACACCGGGTAATTCTCCTTTATGGGCCAGTTCTCGAAAACAAAGACGACACAACCCGAACAAACGAATATAAGCCCGAGGACGTCCACAAAGCAAGCACCGATTATGCTGCCTGCTTTTATACTTTGGTTTTCTTAAATCCTTAGCAATCTTACTTTTTTTCGCCATTTTTATTCCAAAATAATCTTAACTCGAGTCTTTTTTAAACGGAATCCCTAAAAGACTTAAAAGTCTTTCAGCTTTTTGATCCCCGCGACTACTCGTCACTAATGTAACCTCAAGTCCTTGACTTTTTTCTACCTTCGCATAGTCAACCTCAGGGAAAACATTATATTCTGTAAAACCAACACTGTAATTACCCTGCCCATCAAAACTTCCTCGAGAAACTCCTTGGAAATCTCGTACTCGTGGAAAAACAACTTTGATAAGTTTCTCTAAGAAATCATACATTCTCTTTCCCCTAAGAGTCACCACTAGACCAATTGGCGCTCCTTCTCGTAACCTAAAGCCTGCTTCAGATTTTTTAGCTCTGGCAACTTTAGGAGTTTGGCCGGAAATAATCTCCATAACCTGGCTCGGCTCGTTAAGGGCCCTTTTATCATTAGCCCCTTCACCAACACCCATATTAATAACAATCTTCTCCACCCGAGGTACCGCTAAGTGATTTTTTAAACCCATCTCCTTAGCTAACTTAGGGATAATTTCTTGCTGGTACTTATTTTTTAAATTAAGGTTTGACATTTTCGACAAATTCGATGCTTTTTATTCTGCTTATCAACTCGGTAACCAACTCTAGTCGGGCGGCTACATTTAGAACAAACCAAAGCAACGTTGCTAATCGGCAAAGGCTTGACAACCTCAACGATTCCCCCCGGCTGTTTTTCTCCCCGCGGCTTCGTATGACGCTTATAAACATTTACCCCAGGAATCAAGACCCTGTCCGTCTTTGGGAAAATTTTTTCAACTTTTCCTTTTCGACCCCGGTCTTTACCAACCGTAACTAAAACTTGATCACCTTTTTTAATTTTGGTCATTTGATTAATTTTCTAAATCACTTCCGCTGCCAACGAGGCAATTTTTGAATAACCTTTTTCCTTAATTTCTCTGGCAATTGGACCAAAAACTCTTGTCCCTTGAGGCAAACCGTCCTTATTGACAACCACGGCGGCGTTATCATCAAAACGAATATATGAACCATCGTCTCGACGAAGTTCCTTTCTGGTCCTGACGATAAGAGCTTTAACCACTTCGGAATCTTTAACAACGCCATGAGAATCAACCTTATCGACCGCCGCGGCGACCAGGTCACCAATCCGCCCAAAGCGCCTCTTTGAACCCCCAAAAACATGAATCACCCGAAGACGCTTGGCTCCGGAGTTATCAGCTGGTTTTAAAATTGTTCTTAACTGAACCATGTTAAATAAATAAAATATAAAAAATTAAAGATAAAAATTCTTTTATTTTGGTTTTTTCAAAACTTCAATAATTTTCCACCTTTTTGTTTTGCTTAAGGGCCTGGTTTCCATAATCCTAACCTGATCACCCTGCTTGGCTTTAAACTCATCATGAACCGAGAATTTTTTCCTCACCTTAAATCTTTTTTTATAAACCGGGTGCACTTTAACTCTAACCACCTCAACCGTGGCCATTTTTTCAATTTTTTTCCTGATTACTTTTCCGACTAATGGTTTCATTGATCGATGATTATTAAAACAAATCCCAAAATAACCTAATTTTAAAAAACAGTCAACTACTTCTTTGTCTTGGGAACCTCAAGTTCCTTTTTCCTCAGAATAGTTTTTACCCGAGCTAAATCTCGTTTTTTTTCCCTAACTTGTCTGACATTTTTTAATTTGCCAATGCCTAAATCCATCTTTAAAGAAACCAGCTCTTTTTCGGTTTTTTTAAGCAGCTCCATCAGCTCTTTAACTGATTTGGAGTGTAAGGCTTTAATTTGTTTAAGCTTCATGAAAAACAACTTTAATCTTATAATTATTCTTTAGAAATAAACTTAGTTTTAAATGGGAGCTTCGCCCCAGCTCGCCTCATAGACTCGGCGGCTAATTCTTTCGACACTCCGGTTAACTCGAAAATTATTCTTCCCGGAGTAACAACACAAACATAATGGTCAGTATCTCCCTTTCCTTTACCCATCGGTGACCCAGCTGGCTTTTTGGTCACTGGCTTGTCCGGAAAAACCCGAATCCAAACCTTACCAGCTCTTTTAGTGTGATGAGTGATTGATCTTCTACCTGCTTCTATCTGACGAGCCGTTAGCCAAGCCCGGCCCAGGCTCTTCAAACCAAAGGTCCCGAAAGCCAAAGATGAACCTTTTTGCGAAGATCCTTTCATTCTTCCCCTGAATTGTTTTCGGTATTTACTTTTTTTTGGTTGTAACATGTTAATAGATTAAATCTCAAAAATCAAAGATCAAAATGTAATTTAAAATGTAAAATTTTGCAGTTTAATTTATCATTTTGATATTTGAGATCTGAATTTTGAATTATCGCTATTCTTCTCCTTTATAAATCCAAACCTTAACTCCGATATAGCCAAACTTTGTCAAGGCCGGGATTTGAGCATAATCAATTTTCGCTCTTAAAGTCTGAAGAGGAACCTTGCCTTGGGAATATTTTTCGGTCCGGCTAATTTCTGCTCCAGCAATCCGACCGGAAAGGAAAATCTTAACCCCAATTGCTCCCGACATCATCACCCGCTCGAGCGTCTTTGAAATAACCCGTCGGTGAGGAAAACGCCGCTCTAACTGTTCAGCGATTCGAACTGCCACCAGCTGAGCCGAAAGCTCAGGATTTTTAACCTCCACCACGTCAATTTTCAAATTTTTCTCTGGTTCTGATAGGGAAACCAAACCAAAAAGATCTTTTTTCAACAGCTCCAAATTCGTTCCTCCTCGACCAATGACAACCCCCGGCCGAGAAACAAAAAGAGTGACGGTCATTTTATTAATAAACCGCTCAATCCTCACCTCAACAATACCGGCCAATTTCAACCGATTCATTAAAAATTTTCTGATTTTTAGGTCCTCAAGAAGGTTTTCCCGGTACTGGGCCGGTTTTCGAGCAAACCATCTTGACTTCCAAGTTTGCCAATACCCGAGCCTGAATCCAATTGGATTTACTTTTCTTCCCATAAATCTCCCTTTTGGTTGCTAAAATTAATTAATCTCATTTTTTTCCGACCTCGTTTCGACTTGGTCGAGAACGGGTAACCTCTGATTTCTTTCCTTTTAATATATTACCGACTGACAATTTTTTAGTTTTGAGCTTAGCCTTCTTCCCAAATAATTTTTTTCCTTTAGCTTTGGCATCCGAAGCTGTCACTGCCTTGACTGGCTTCTCTGATTTTTTTTCTTTTCCTTCAATAACCATTGAAATATGAGCCGTCCTTTTCTTAATATTCCCCCAACGAAAAGCCCGATGAGACTTATCCATTCGTTTGAACCCTGGACCTTCGTTAACTTCTAAAGCCTTAATTTTTAAACTCATTTTTTCAAGTTGAAAATTATTAACCGCATTCCCGATTCCCTGCTTCAAAGTCAGCAGTATTAACCTCGCCGCCTTTTTGTTCATGTGGCTTAGTAAAACCTCTGCCTCATCAACCATCATCCCACGAACCATTTTAGCGACTAAACGCAATTTTCGCGGGCTCTGTCGAACATATTTTGATTTGGCAATAATTTCCAAAACTAAACTCCTTAAGTTTTACTGATAATTCTTTTAACCACTTTTCCATGGCCATGAAAGGTCCTTGTTGGCGCAAATTCCCCTAAACGATGACCAACCATTGATTCATTAACAAAAACATCAAGAAACTTTCGGCCGTTGTGAACTTGAAACGTATGACCCACAAATTCCGGCGGAATCTGGCTTGCCCTGGCCCAAGTTTTGATGGGCTCTTTTTTGCCTAAATCTTTTTGAGCCTTAACTTTCTTTATAAGCTTGGCGTCAATATAGGGTCCTTTTTTTGAACTTCTTGACATTAATTTTCCTCTCTTACTCTAACTTTATAAACTACTCCTGGTTCGGCAAGTCCTTCAAATCTCGAATCATCAATCATATTATCGCCACCAACAATTGTTAAGTTATCTCTAACATCTCCTTCAGAATATCTTTTAGATACATCTGGCTCATCTTCATTATAGATACCAACAATTTCTCTTGTTTTTCCTCCCAAAACAAAACTATCCCCAAGGAGACTTAGGGCTCGGCATTCCAATCCCGGAGCGTCCTTCTC
>JBHPGO010000018.1:0-20088 GCA_042570465.1 Patescibacteria group bacterium | reverse complement strand
AATTAAATTAATAAATTAATTTAAATGCCAAAAAGAAATCTTGTTTTTTCAAATAGCGAATATTATCATCTTTACAACAGAACAACCGGTGGGATCACTATCTTTTCCGGGAAAAAGGCTCTCAAAAGATCTCTCGGACTAATTGATTATTACAGGTTTCCTCAAAAACTAAGGTATTCAAAATATCTTGACCTTTCAAAGGAAGAAAAAACCAACTACGAAGTAAGCTTCAGAAAAAAAAGTCCAATAATCGAAATATTCTCTTTTGCCCTAATGCCGAATCATTTTCATCTTTTGCTTAGGCAAACTAGTGATAGCGGAATAACTAAATTTATTTCCAATTTTCAAAATAGCTACGCAAAATATTTCAACAAACGCAGTGAAAGATCTGGAGGCGTCTATCAGGGTCCTTTTAAAGCAAAACACATTGACAGCAATAACTATTTACTGCACCTTTCAAGGTACATTCATCTAAACCCTATCACTTCTTATATTATCAATCTCGAAAAACTTGATTCTTATTCCTGGACCTCGTTTCCTTACTATTTAACTAAACAAAATAATATTCATTTCGTCAATACGAAATTTATTACCAATATCTTGGGTTCAAGAAATAGATACAAGAAATTTGTCCATGACCAAGCCGACTACCAAAAAGGACTTGAAAAGATCAGAGGCTTAATTATTGATTAAATCCCAACTGTGTCAACCTAAGTCACCCCTGGGGTGGAAGTGCTTGTGAAGTTTGACTGATTTTTGCTAGAATGGTAGTTAATGTTAATTACTGTTGTTGAAAAGCCCTTCCTCTTCCCTCTTAAGTTTGTTTTGATATCTTTAACAGTTTTTCTGATTTCAAATCTACTCCTAACAACTCAGGTTTCGGCCCAAAGCCCCCTGCCCGACCGCCCTTATTTAATCGGTTGGTTTTCAACGACCGACCAAGAAGATCCCCTGGCTTCCCTGGCAGAGATGGCTAGCAGCGGCACTAAAATAGTCATTCCTTTTGGCATCGGTGCCTTTAGCACTGAGGAAGAAACAGCCGCCTACCTCGATGAGGCCCAGCGGCTCGGAGTTCAAGTGATTGTCGACCTTCATGTTCACCCTGATTTAGGCGGCAATTTTCCTTCTATTGAAGAACTGGCGGCCAAAGTCGCCATTCACCGAGACCATCCGGCTGTCTTTGGCTGGCTGATTGCCGACGAACCAAGTGTCTTTCCAGCCGAAACCCCGGCCTATACTCTTGAATTTTATAATCGAGTCAAAGACTATGATCCGACTCATCCGGTAATGATCATTCACTGGTACGGAGCAGATTTTGATCCCTATGTAGATTCAACTGACTTTCTAATCCTCAACTTCTACCCCACCTACACCCGAGATGATCCCACCGAGTTTAATAGCTGGGTCAGACAATCGTATTCTCACTGGTTAATTGGTAACCAATGGGTAGAAAACAATAATCGAGAAGGCTTAATCACAGCTGTCCAAGGTTTTGGACCAGAGCTTTACAATAGCCGAGAAATGACGATGGCCGAATACCGCTTCCATGTTCTCAGCTCTCTCGTTTTGGAAACTGACGCCATTGTCTTTTACCTGGAAACTTACCCCGACTCATTTTTAAAAAGCAAAATCAACGACCTCATTAGCCTGACTCAGGTAATTGGTTTTCAAATGAAAAACGGCCTGACCTATGACCCGAGCATCACCGTCAGTGAGCTGCCTGATCAATTAGTCTATCGCCACGGCACTGATAGTCTTGGCCAACACGTGATTTTGACTGTCAACATCGCTGAGCACGATGCTGAGAACAATGATGGGAGCCAATTAAGCAATGTTTTATTCTCACTTCCCAGTGAAGCCCAGCCACCATACGTCGAGGTTCTTACTGAAAACCGGATTATCCGGGTTTATGACAATACTTTTCTCGACAACTTTGACAAATTTGCCGTTCACGCCTACTCTTTTAATGAAGATCCTTTGGCTGTCCCAATTCCATATTTCGGTGATGGGGATGTTGATCAAAGTAGCTCGGTTGATGCCGAGGATTTTCGATTAGTGCTGGCTGCTTGGGGAAAATATAATCTTGATGATCCTGAAAATCAAAATCACGATTATCAGACAAATTTTATTGACGGAGCCGTTGTTCTGGCTAACTGGAGTGGAAATTAACCCTGAATAAATTGAAAAAAGTAGTTTTCAAAAGAAATGACCAGTGAAAAAATTTCGCCTGAGGTGCATAATGGCCGGCCTCCGCAAGGCGAAGACGCCCTGAGAACCGCCATCGCCATAGAAGAAGGATTGGACCCACAAACCAGCTGGGAAGGAATTAGCCGGCACAAAAACCAAATGCTAAGACAAAAGCCAGTCCTGGATCAAAGAAAAGTTCCTTAACCAAAAAAAAAGAACGGTGGTCCAAAAAAAAGCTGATAAATCTCCCCTAAGGGAAGCCAAGCGGACCACCGCTCGATACTGGATCGCTCCAGGCTACCAAAGTGCGCCCTTGCACATAGGTCACCAGAAGTGATTTGTCTTTAGGGTATTAGTAGCCTACCTCTTTTTCTTTCTGGTCCTGCCCGTGTTTTTGTTCACACCCTTCTGTTTCGGACCTTTTTTCCGATCTTTTTTTGGACCCATTGTCCTCCTTGTCATCTCGGTTAAAAAAACCTTTCCCATCCGGGACTTCCAACCTTCACCAATCCCCTAAAGACTCAGCAATCAGTATTGTACCAAATCTATACTTAATAGGCAACCTATAGTAAAAATTAACGAAAGGGGCGGTTTAGTGGGGAATTTGAAACTTTCACCTTACTTCGATCCAGGATCGTCTTCTTCAGCTAGGCTAGGCTCCAATCCTGGATCTGAATTACGAATACTCCACACCAGGAGTCCGCCAACTGGCGGACCGGCTACTCCCGGTGTGAATCTACAAAGAATTATCTCTCAGCCTGAAGCTTTTCCATCAGAAGCGAATAAAAGCGTAAATTATGAATCGTGGCCAATCTTAAAGCCGTCATATCTTTGATTTTAAAAAGATGGTGAAGGTAAGCCCGAGAATAATGAGTGCAAAGCAAGCAATCACAAGCTTGGCTGACCGGCCGGCTATCACCAAAGTGCTTCTCCTTGTCCGGACTGTAGTAGGAGTAAAATTTGGGCTTCCTGATACTGATTTTATCAATTGACTCGGCATTAAAAACATAAAGCCGCTTGTGGCGGGCATCCCGAGTCGGCAAGACACAATCAAAAAGATGAAAACCAAGGTCGACACAGCCAACAATCTCGTCTGGCTTGCCAATCCCCAATCCATAAAGCAAATACCCCCTAGGAGCGTCTTTGGCAATTCTGCGAGCCACAGCATAATTAAATTTTCCTTCCTGAGTGACCGGCCAACCGCCATAGCCCAAACCATCAAAGCCAATTTTTACCAACCTTTGGGCACATTCTTTTCTTAATTTCAAAAAGTCGCCTCCTTGAACGACAGCGATTAAATATGGACGGTTCTTTCCACGAAAGGACCGTCCTTTCTTAGAGGCTAATATTTTCTCAAACTCTTGCTTACAGCGCTTGGCCCAAAGTACCGACCGATCAACAGTTTCTTTGGCCTGTTTTTCGTCAGCCCCTGGCGGAGTAAAATCATCCAAAACAACCAGTAAGTCAGTTTTCAACGACATCTGGAATTGGATTGACCTTTCCGGAGTAAAAAGAACTTTTTTCTTTTTTGAAGTCCGAAAAACTACCCCCCGGTCATTAACCTTTCCCCGATAGGCCCCAGATTTAGCTAAGCTCATGACCTGAAAACCCCCGGAGTCGGAAATAATTGCTCCCGGCCAATTCATAAATTGCCGGATGCCACCACGGTCTTCAACAATCTTTTTACCTAAATCACGGTAAAGGTGCCAAGTATTGACCAAAATACCTGGCGTCTGAGTCTTTTGGATATCCAGTGAATCAACTGTTCTGACCACGGCTCTCGTCGCGTCCGGAAAAAACAGCGGAAATTTTAGACTTTTACCTTGATATTGAAAGCTCAAATCTTTTTTCATCTTGCTTAGTATAACAGACTCAAAAAATCGCAACACAAAAATTTGGTCAGCATAAACCCATCAGTGGAAAAACTAATCAGTCCTGAAGAACATAACGATCGCCTTCGCCATAATACCCTGTAATTAAGTCTTTCAAAGCTGAGAGCAAGCGCCTGGCTTTTTCGGCAAAACCAGTCCCCTCAACCTGGTTATAATCCAGCACTTCGAAATAGTAATCAGTAAATAAACTGGACCCAGCTCCCCGCGGCGGCGGATCGGCAAAAAATGTTCCGTCAATATCATAGACCGCCCCAATTTCCCAATCGCCACAAGAATAATCACAGCTATCAATAATTCTTTGGCAATAAGATTCTTTTCTCCTGTTTAATAATCTAAAAACTCCCCCAGACTCTCTTAATATTTTACCGCCAGGGTCAATGGCAATCACATTTCTTTCCTGCGAACAACCACAGCAAGAATCATCCTCTGGGCAATCTTTTTTCCGACAAGTAATCGACTCCATCCCCACCTCTCCCCTGAGGGTGAGGTCCTGGTCTTTGTACCTATACTTATTGTTCAATACCTGGCTGGGATATAAGTACTGTGAAGTATCTTGAATATCGGTAGAAAGATCATCTTTAAACGCGTCCTGAGTCATGTACAAAAAGGCAAAACCAGCCGTCAACAAGGCAATTGGTAAAAAAATACTAAAAACAGTCGTAATAATTTTTAGAAAGGACTTTCCTTCTCCGTAGGAATAATCAATATTTTCGGACATTTTTTCAAACTTAATTCTAAAAGGTTATTGTTTTGATTAATCAACCACTAAGACCATAGTATTCTAACAAGTTTAAAAAATCAAACAATCGGCTTGAACTTTGGTCCGGCTTCAGTGTCAACTATCTGCCAACCTAGTTTCTCAATTTCCTTTCGCGCTTGATCAGCCTCGAGCCATTTTTCTTTTATTCTTAATGCCTCTCTTTTATTACCCAACAATTCAACTTTTTCAGGAATTTCTATCTCATTTTTTTTGTCTAGAGATTGGCTCAGCTTAAGGCCCAAAACCTGATCAAAGTCTAAAATTAAATCATATTTATCGTAAGCTGTCATTCCGGATTTGACAATTTCCCAAATAACCGCAATCGCCTCTGGGGTCTTAAGATCATTGGCCATGGCCTGTAAAAACTTTTCCCGATAATTGTTTGTCTTGCCTAAACTTTCCCGCGTGACAATCTTATTATCACCACGATTCTTTTGGAGCCCGCTGACTATCTCAAGTAGTTTTTCATAAGCTGTTTTTGCCGAATTTAATCCTTCCCAACTAAAGTTCAAGCCCTTACGGTAATGCGAGGTTAAGATCAGGTAGCGAAAATGCATCGGGTCATAACCTTTTTCGACTAAGTCAGTCACCAGGTACATTTTCCCTTTGCTTTTGCTCATTTTCTCTCCTTTGAGGTTTAACCAATCATTGTGAAGCCAATAGTTAGCTGTTTGGCAACCAAAAGCCCCATAGGCCTGGGCAATTTCATTGGAATGATGGACCGAAATGTGCTCCCGACCACCGGTATGAATATCAAACCTTTCGCCCAAATACTTGGTCGACATCGCCGTACACTCGATATGCCAACCGGGAAAACCTTTTCCCCAAGGACTTTCCCACTGCATAACATGTTTTGGTTGGTTAGTCACCCAAAGCAAAAAATCCCAAGGATGTTTTTTTTGATGATCAACCTTCACCCGTGAACCAGCTTGCTGCTTCTTGAGGTCTAAATTGGCAAATTTTGCATAGCCAGGAAATTTTGAAGTGTCGAAAACCAAGCCGGTCTCTGTCTGGTAAGCAAATCCCTTTCTTTCAATTTTTTTAATTAACTCGATCTGCTGCTCAATATGCTCCGTTGCTCGAGGCAAATAATCTGGCCGGGCAATATTGAGCATCTGCAAGCTCTCTAAAAATTGAAGAGTATAGAGTTTGGCAATTTGCCAAACCGACAAGCCTTCTCTTTCAGCCCCTTTCTCCATTTTGTCTTGACCGGTATCTCCATCTGATGTTAGATGACCGACATCAGTAATATTCATCACCCAAGTAGTTTTAAAACCCAGAGACTTAAATAAACGGACCAGGGTATCCCACTGAACATAGGCGTATAAATGGCCGATATGCTGGTTCCAATAGACTGTCGGGCCGCAGGAATATATCCCCACCTCTCCAGGCTTGATCGGTTTAAATTCTTCTAATTTTTTACTTAAGGTGTTATAGAGTTTAATTTTCATTTTAAAATCAGTATAGCATAGATTCTACCGGAATAATCTGGTACTTAAATAACGATCGCCGCGATCAGGAAAAATGGTTACAATTACTCCTTTTCTCATCTTTTTAGCTAACTCAATCGCCCCCCACAGGGCAGCTCCCGAAGAAATTCCAACCGACAAGCCCTCCTTAGAAAATAACTGTGAAGCTAAGTCAAAGGCTACCTTGTCTTTGACCATTATTTTTGAATCGATTTTTGAAGGAGCATAAATTGAAGGAGTATAAGCTTGCATATTTCTTAATCCCAAAATCTTACTATTAGGATATGGCTCAACTCCAATGATTTTGATTCCAGGATTGGCTTTCCTCAATCTTTGCCCAACCCCCATTAATGTTCCCCCAGTACCCATGCCGGCAACAAAAGCATCGACAGCTGGCAAGTCATCAATAATTTCTTGACCAGTTGTCAAAAAGTGAGCTAAAACATTGGCCGGATTATTAAACTGGTCAAGCATCAAATAGCTTAAATTTTCTTTTAACATCTTTTTCGCCAGCTTAATGGCGCCGTTAGTTCCTTCGCCGGAAGGGCTGAGAACAATTTTGGCCCCATAAGCCTTGAGGATATTTTTTCGCTCTAAACTGACGCTCCCCGGCAAAACTGCGATAAACCGATAACCTTTTAAGGCCGTAATCATCGCCAAACCAATCCCCGTGTTGCCACTTGTGGCTTCGATAATTGTTTTCTCTTTTCCCAAAAGTCCTTTTCTTTCGGCCTCTTCAATCATCATCTTGGCGACTCTGTCTTTTACAGAACCACCAGGATTACCCCCCTCCAGCTTGGCAAATATTTCTACCCGAGGGTTAGGGTTTAGCTTTTTGATTTTAACCATTGGGGTCTTGCCAATGGCCCCGATGGCATGATTAAATTTCATATATTTTCCATAAAAAAACCTCCCGAGTTGGGAGGTTGATCTAATTTTTATTATTGTTTTTTAATCCAGAAAAGTCCTCCCAACTGT
Organism: Patescibacteria group bacterium; assembly: GCA_042570465.1. Lineage (GTDB taxonomy): Bacteria > Patescibacteriota > Microgenomatia > PFEM01 > JBHPGO01 > JBHPGO01. The sequence continues at coordinate 12,802 of JBHPGO010000018.1, read as the reverse complement.
TGATTGGCAACAGCAACAACAAACACAGTTGGCTGAATGGGTATTTTCTTTCATTTGTGCTATTTTATCCCAAAATCAAACCTAAATCAAGTATCCCAATTACTAATTACTCAATTTCTCAATTTCTCGTTTTATCCTGATCTTCGCCTTCCGGCCTTTTCGGCCCTTGATTTGTTCATTCTGGAATCAACTATCGCTTTTTTGGCCAAAGAAGTTTTGTCTGTTTTTTGATCTTTACCTCCAGCGGTCATTAACTTTTCTGCTTCACCCATCTCAGAAAAAGCTTCAGTTTCTTGCCGACGTTGTTGGAGCTGTTGTTCCCTTTCCTGGCGAAAGCGCTGCATCTCTTCTTCCAGTTTTCCTTTTAAAGCTGATATTTGCTGGTCAGCTTGTTGGCGATCATTTTTTTCCATCGCCTCTATTCTCTGTTTTTCTGTTTGACCGGAAGACTCTCCGGCAGAGTCGACTGGAATTTTATTAGGTTTCACCCCCAGCTGGTCAAAAAGATCACCCACCTTTTCAGAAGGCGGTTTTTTGACTTGATTTATAATCTCATCTCTGGCCTGACGGGCTTGACTAGCCGCTTGTTGAGCCACAAGATTGGCGACTTTTTTCGGCATTAAATCATTGTAACATAAAACTTTCCATGACCATTCATCAATATTTCTTTGATAGTTATATAGGCTTGTGAGATACACTGGTATAATATATAATGCTTGCCATATGTCAGAATGCAAAACGTCACCAGAAACACTGGTTCCCAAAACAAAAGACTTAAATACCTTTCTTGATCGTTTTAACGATAGCAATCTTTTTCAATTTGGCTGTGAAGATACTCAGTCAGGAAAAAGCTTGTCGGGTATTGATGAATATCGAAAGAGTGTTCTAAAAAGAGTTCAGGATCCAAGTAAAGTTGAAAATCAGGAAATATTGGATAACTATATGGAAACTGATGAGGCCAAACAGTTGATCTTAATTTTTACTAAAAAAGAGCTTGGTTTCCAGTATGAGGAAGGTAAGCTTCCTAAAGAAGTTGATGAAGCTTTCAGCGATTATCGTGAGCATGTCAAGTTCTTAAAATCTGAAAAAGCATCAGCTTTTGCTAAAAGCTTGGGAACTCAAGGTCGCCAAGCGCTAGTAAAGGAAAGAGACCAGCAAAGACAATTCCTTCATGGTCAAGCAGCTAAATCTCTTAACGAAGCCGGTCTCCTGAGCTCCTTTCGAATGGCCAGAACCCTAGCAAGAATCATGCTCTCGTCAGTTGGGCTAGATAGCCTTGAGGAAATTCAAGCGGACGAGCAAGCAAGGTACAAATTATTAGCCGGCAACAAATAATCTTAATACTCTCTTCTTCCCTCCAAAGCCCTGGACAAAGTCAGCTCATCGGCATACTCCAGGTCTGCCCCGGTCGGCAAGCCCTGTCCTAAACGAGTTATTTTGGGTAATTTTGAGATTTGAGTTTTGAGATTTGAGATTTGTTTAGCGATATACATCGCCGTCGCCTCCCCCTCCATATTGGGGTTAGTCGCCAAGACTATCTCGGTCACCGGCAAAACCGGTGCATGAAGACGCTTCATTAACTCGGGAATTTTAATTTCCTCCGGACCAATATTATTCAAAGGCGAAATCGCCCCGTGCAAGACATGGTAAATCCCTTGAAACTTATTTGCCTTTTCCAAAGCCAAGACATCTAAGGGCTGTTCAACGACACAAATGACTGACTTATCCCGCGCTTGGTTAGCACAAATCAGACAAGGATCATGGTCAGTCACGTTATAACAAACCGAGCACAAAACTGTTTTCTTTTTCAGCTCAGTCAGAGATTGAGCAAACTCATCGAGCATTTCCTGAGGGACATGGAGTAAATAAAAAGTTAACCGGGCGGCGGTTTTCGGCCCCACTCCCGGCAGTCTTTCAAAAGACTCAATTAATTTTCTGATTGGCCTGGGAAGATTCATTAATGAATTGTCTTAATTATTATCAAGCTCTTCAATAAAATTGCTAATAAAAGCAAGATCAGTGTCTTTATTATAAATGATCCTAAGAAAAAGAGCCAACTCTAAGTTGATCATCGCCACAATTTGGTAAATGATAAAGATATTTAATCTTTTCTTTGAAAAATATCAAATTCTTGGTAAAATATGAGCATGAGTAGCAAAGAAGGCTCGCAAAAACCAGCCAATCCCCTTTGGTGGGACACAAAGAACGGACTAGTTAAACTAGCCCAGAACGAGCAGGGAGAACCTACCTTTGTCCCGATTGACGAAGAAGTAGCCACAAAGATGCTAGACAATTTGGTAAATTCAAGATTGGGAGAGCCTGGCCAAACCAAGGAGTAATGACACTCGAAAGAGCGATGGAAGAACAAAAATCAGAAAGCAATCAATGGCGCCCGGAAACCAACGCCGGTTTGCGAGGAGTCAGGGCCACCCGAGACGCTCTGGATATACTTCTCTCGCGAACTCCAAGCCGCCATCGAATTGAAAGAACCTCAATGGCTTTTGGGATGGCTCTTTTTGGAGACCTGGATATCAAATCTCTCGGAAAAGAAAAAAGATCAGTATTAAATCAATTTTTTATGGAGGCGATGTATTTCAACCGTCAGCTGGATCGGGAGTTCCCCCGAGCTAAAAAAGGAGCCCAAAGTTTTAAATTCATCGAGGATTATTGGCACCTCCCTCAAAGGGTTCAAAAATTAAAAGAACGGGGCAAAAAAGCCGGCTACTCTTCTTCAGCGATGGAAACAATTGATGACTGGTTTATCCTCAACAAAGTATTAAGTTACGCCTCAATCAGCACCACCCGCGAAGGAAAGGTTAACTGGAAAGATTATCAAGCATATCTGGACAATCCCACTGGTTCAAGCGATCCACCTCCACAAGACCTTGACAAAGAAAGAAAAATATTCAGCCAAGTCAGAACAGTCATGGAAGAATTTAATGCTGATCACCCTCAAGCTGGCATTGTGACACAAGCAATTCTTTTAAGAGCCCTCTCCTCCAGCGGCTATGCCAAAACCTTACTAGCCCTAACTACTGACCAAAACCCACAAACTTCTCAGGCAAGATCTGGTCGATCACGCCGAGTGACAGCCATGGTGATGGCGGCACAGTTGCTGGATGATGCCGGCTCACCTGTTAAAGATAGAAAGTATGAAATCCCCGGAATGATCAGCTCAGCTCTGAAAGAATCTGAACTGAAAAATGAGCAGTTGATGATCAGTCAGAATGATGCCGATAACGCTGTAAAACTTGCCAGGGAAATTCTAAGAGGCTGTTTAGAAACGATTAATATCGATCCCGAGCACCCGATTAAGCTATTGACCGCCAGAAATGCCCTCGCCTTAATCGGTAGCGGTTCATCAGCAATTATCAGCCGAACTTCCCACGGTGGTAGCCGTTATCCGGCAAAAACTGCTTTGAGAGTCCTGACTGAACTAAAGAAAAAAGCCAGCCGGGAAGAAGGTAGGCACGTTATAATCACAAAAAATGCTCTTGAAGTTTCGACAATAATTGCCTAGAAGTTTCCTACTGCCCCAACAAACCACCCAAGCCACCACTCATTGATTGAAGTTTTTGAGCGGCTACCTTTTGAGACTTTTTAAGCGCTTTATTCAAAGTCTCGATTAAGACACGATTAGAAATTCCCTGAACCTCTAATTCTTTTATTTTCTGGTCACCGCTGATAACCACCCGCACCCCTTTTTCTTCCAAAACAATTTCCTCAGCCGCTAATTGGCGCTGGATCTGAACCGCTTGGTCGCGCATTTTTTTTAAATCGCCCAATTGTTTTAATTTGTCGAAAGCCATTTTTATCTTTAAAAAAACTTAACTAATTACCAAATATTTCTTCGGCAGTTTTCATTATATCACTTTCTGCCAAATCAGCAAGCTTTGAAGTTGATGAAGCTTTTGTCTTAACCTCACTAGGCAAGTTCTTTGAATTTGAAAGAGGCTTATTTTCCCCTTTTTCCCCCAAAATACATTTCAGTCTGACTGATTTATTAAAGACCTGGTTAAAAGCGTCTTCAAATATTCGTCGGCATTTATCCTCTTCTAATCTCTCCTTGTGGAAGCGATAAAAAACTTCCAGAGTAATGACATTGCCGTTGACATTTATCGGCCGGCAGGACTTCAGTAAGGCCTCGACTGAATGATTCATTGGCTTGATGCAGGTCAGAAGCTCTTGCCATTTGGCTTCGATTTCTTCAATCTCTTTCCCTGAAGAAACTGCCGTCGGTCCCGCTGGAGAAACAACTGTCTTTTCAGCAACTGTTTCTTTTACCGGCGGTCTTTCCTGAACCTTCGACTCCATTGGTCCTGATTCAGCTTTTTTCTGACCCTGGGACCACTCAACCACCGCTAATTCCAGGGGCAATTGAGGGATCGGATTAACCCTAATTTGCCCGGCCGCGCGGGAAAAAAGGTCAAGCAACTCCAAGATTTGAAATTGGTCAAGCTCTCTGATTTCCTTTGGTTCTTCCAACTCCACTAAACCAGAACGAAGCAAAAGACCACAACGCAATCTTTCCAAGAGATCCTGAACAAAAACAACCAGATCTCCTCCAGCTTCCACGATCCGGTTGATTTCCAATAATGATTGCTTTAAGTCGTTTTCGACCAATAAAGCTAAAAGATTTTTTGGCGAAAGAGCTTCAATTTTTCCTAAAAGTGCCTTGACTTCTTTTAGACTAGCCTTTTTTTTGGAGCCGACCAGTTGGTCTAATATTTTGTGGGCATCACGAAAACTTCCATCAACATTCTTGGCCACTTCCTGCAATACTCCCTTTTCTAACTTTAGCTTTTCACCTTTGACGACTCTTTTGAGCGAGTCGACAATTTCGTCCGGTTTCCCTTTTCGAAAATTATAATGCGTGCAGCGAGAAATTATTGTTTCCGGAAGCTTTTCAACGTTGGTCGTGCACAAGATAAAATAGGTGTTGGCCGGTGGCTCCTCCAAAGTTTTCAGCAAAGCATTGAAGGCTTCAGTGGTCAACATGTGGACCTCATCAATAATATAAACTTTGTTTTTTAAACGAGCCGGAGCTAATTTAACCTTTTCTCTTAAATTACGAATGTCATCTATTCCCCGGGTTGAAGCGGCGTCAACTTCCATTAAATCTAAAGAAGTGCCAGAAGTAATTTCCTGGCAAATTGAGCAACGATTGCACGGTTCAAAAGAATTTTTTTTCTTGCTTTGACAGTTAAGAGCTTTACTGATAATTCTGGCGGCCGAAGTTTTACCACTGCCTCTGGGACCAGTCAAAAGTAAAGCATGGGGAACTTTATTAGATTTTAAAGTTTTACTTAAACCCTCTCGAATATCGGTCAGATCCAGTTCATTAATATGTTGAGGACGGTATTTTAAAATATACGCTTGAGTCATAATAAATCAGAAAAACTATAAACGCTTGGAGGTTGCCTGCCACCAACTATTTATCTAAGAACTACTATGTCTGCCTACAATTAATTTCCTAAAAAATCTATTAGAAAATTTATTCTCTTGTTTAATTAATAAGGAAAACACCTGAGGCTGTCAACCCTAAATAAATGGATCAAAGAGGGTCATCATTGAAAATTAGTCAAATTCTATAAATATGCAAATAAAAAAAAGACTTGGCCAATATTGCCTGAGTCTTTTAATAATTTAAAAAATAGCTTTAATCTTTGGTGTTCCTAACCTGTGAGACTCTTTTTTACCATCTCGGCGACTTGCTTTCCATCGGCCTGTCCTTTTGCTTGGGCCATCACCATTTTCATCACTGCTCCAAAATCACTTGGTCCTTTGGCCCCAGTTGTTTCAATCGCTTCTTTGACAATCTTTTGTAACTTTGAGGGGTTAATTTCTTGGGGCAAATACTTACTCAAAACCTTTAACTCTTGACTTTCCTTATCGGCCAAATCAATACGCTTTGCTTTTTGATAAGCATCGATCGATTCTTGCCTTTGACGGGCTTGCTTTTTGACAACTTGCCCAATTTCTTCTTCCGACAACTTGTCTCTTTTATTAAGATTTATTTCAAGATTTTTAATCGCCGACAATAAAAGTCTTAGTGTTGAAGACACCACAACATCCTTCTCTTTAAGAGAAGTCTTTAGGTCTTGTTGAATTTTAGCTAACGCTGACATAATCTTTTTTTTAACGCCTTCTTCTTTTTTTCGCTCTTCTGATTGGAGCCATCCGCTCAGCTTTTTCCTGCGACGGTTTTTTATAAAACTGTCTGTCTTTAATCCTATTCAACAGCTTTTCAGCTTGAATAGTTTTTCGAAACCGGGAAATAAGACTGTCTTCACTCTCCCCTGGTTTTTTTTTGACGACTGTCGCCATCTCATATCAACCCCCCTTCTAAAAGATAGTTTAATATATTTTTAACAAATGCGTTCGCATCTGACGACGCACTCAAGTACTAATATATTACCACAGATCAACTATCTTGATGAGTCCCAATTTCTTAAGCTTAAGTTTTTTTCAAAGTGGCAATTACCTGCTGAAGTGAAAGCTTAGTCGGCCGCATGTTGGGATTAATCGTTGAGTCGTTCAAAAGCATCCTTTTGGTGGCGTGAAGAAACCAATCTGATTCCGGATCCATTTTTTTAAACTGACGGTGGGCCTCAGTTAAGTCAACCTCAGAATCGGGCCGAGCATACATTCTCACTCCCCCTTTTTCAGGATCTTTTTTGATGACCAAAACAAAACCTTGAATTTCACCGACCCATAAAACATGCTTATCGCCAGACTCAACCGCAATCGCTTTTCCCCACGGTGTCTGAAACTCGAAACCGTTTTCTAATTCTTTTTCAGCCCTGATCTTGCTTCTTAAATTCCACAAAATGGCGTCTAAAGCCCTTAAGCTGAATTCAAGGGCTTGCTCATCGCTTTCAGCCAAACCCCTGAGACCATCAATTAAAGTGTGGAGCTGAAAGTAATAGCGACTCTTATTGACTTCTTCCCAGTTTAAGTCTCGGGCATTGTCAACTTGGGTTACTACTTTGACAATTTCTTTTAAAGCTTCTTGCTTAATCTCACCCAATGGCTGGCCTTTTCTTTTTCTTTTGATGAAGTCAAAGGTCAACTTAGTCGCACAAAGGTAAGCATCAGTCTGATGATGATCAAGCTGGCCCCGACCAACATCTACCCAAAGAACTTCAGGGTCAAGATCAATTTCTTTTTGGGCTTTGATTGAGTCACTAGCAAAAACAAATTCAACTTCCGCTTCTTCCCACCCGGGTAAAAATCTTTTTAACAGCCAAACCGAAGTCACGGCATCTAGATCTGGATTGGTATGGGTGATGATTTTCTTCACAAGAGGTATTTTATATTATCGAAAGATTGAGGACCAGGGGAAAAAACTTTGCTATTATTTAACCATTGGAGTCTTTTTGAGTTTTCCGGCGTCGACTTAACCCTTGCCGGATCACTCGTTGCTGATGAGCTCCTGAACCCGGACTCCACTTCTTTCTCCGACACTCGTCTATTGCTTCGACAGCTTCTCGAGCGTCTCGACTTGCCCTTGATTCAGGCAATCTTGAAACATGAGCCACAAGCTCAAATCCATTAGTTTGGTAATGCTCTGTAGGCATCCAATTTTATTGGTTTAGCTAATTAACCTTCTAAGAACTTATTACTGATTGTGATCCTTATAAGCCTAAAAAACCGTAAAAGTCTCTGTTCCTCCGCCGATTACCACAATTTATAGTCTAGCTACTACGACTAATCCGCCATCAAGCTGAACTGCGCTACGACCATCATCATAAGAAAATTTACTAGATACTGTATCTTCAGGCCTAATCGAAGGTTTCACTTCAAATCCATATGGCTTACCAATAATCTCAACCTGCTCACCGCCCCTAAGGCCATAAAATGTTTCTCCATTATTAACAAAAGAACCTTCCTCTTGACCAAGTACTTTAATTTCTGCTGGTGTCATAATTATTACTCCTTCCTAGGCAGTCTTAAAACCCGAAGTGAATCACAAACGTCGCTCCATCCCCTACTTCTTAAGATCTTTAGACTTTGCTGTTATTAGATATCCTTGACATTGTGCTGATAATTACTCCGCCTCTTTTCTTCTAGTGGCAACCAGAGCTCCACCACCAGCAACCTGAAAAAAGCTTCCCTCTCTATAAGCTGTCTTAGATAGGCTCAGACCGGGAATATCAACCTCTCCTCCATCTTTCGTAATTCTAACTTGGCGATCAACAATAAAACCCTCATCAGTATCAGTAATATAAGCCGCACTTTTCCCCAGAGGAAGAACTACCCTTGAATTATTCTGGATGAGATTACTGGAACCTTTTTCAGTGGTCGCGACGACTTTTCCCTCAGGACTAACTAATTTACCTGGTGTCATATTTTTTCTCCTTTCTGGGCAAAAATTAATCTTTAAGTTTTTTAAACACCTGATTAAGGCTCATCTTTTCAACCTTTTTTTGTTTTCGATTTTTCAACTCTATCTTACCATCTTTAGTCAACTTTTGGGAAACTACTAGCCTGACCGGGCAGCCAATTAGGTCGGCGTCCTTAAACTTGACGCCAGCCGAAACTTCGGTCCGGTCATCCCACAAAACCTCAATCCCCTTACTAACTAGCATTTCATAAACACTTTTCGCAAGCTTTCTCACTTCTGGCTTCTGACTTTCAACGGCTAGCAAATGGACCTGAAAAGGAGCCACTGACTCCGGCCAAATCAGACCATCCTCATCATGATGAGACTCAGCCAAGCAAGCCATTGTCCGGCCCAAACCAATTCCATAAGAACCCATCCAAAGTGGTTTTTTGCGACCATCTTGATCAACAAACAAGCCTTCCTGGGGGCCGGTGTAAAAATGGTCAATTTTAAAAGTATGGCCCCACTCAAAACCTTTTTTCTTTATTAATTTACCTTTTTGGCATTGGCCACATTGATCACCATCTCTGGCATCAACAATATCTGCCAGCAAATCATACTTAAAATCTCGGCCATAGTTGACATTAAAAGAGTCTGTTTTCTCTTCCTTGTACCCCCCAATAAAGTTCTTAACCATCTCAAGGCCCAAATCCCCGATAAAAGTAACTCCCTTGATTCCCCAGGAATGGACATAGCCCGGCCTGGTCCCCATTTTTTTCAAATCCTTGTCACTGGCTGGCTCTAAATTATCAACCCCAGCCGCTCGTTTGAATTTAATTTCGTTGACCTCTTGGTCACCCCTGACCGAGGCAATGTAAAGCTTGCCTTTTGCATCTTTATAAACAACATTTTTTAAATATCGCCATTTCGGCTCTTTGTAATGCTCGACATTGTCATCCATTGTTTTGACCCACTCCGGCTGGTCAATAATTTTAAAAGACTTTGGTTTTTCATCAGGGTTTTGAGCCTTTCTTTTAAATTCAGCTTTTTCAATATTAGCCGTATAGCCACAAGCATCGCAAGTAAAAAAAGCCTGGTCGCCGCTGGCAGACTCAAACAAAAATTCGTGGGATAAGCTACCGCCAATGGCCCCGGAATCAGCTTCGGCCGGAACGACTGGAAGATCTAATTCTTTAGCAATTTTTAAGTAACTGTCATAAAATTTCTGATAGCTCTTCATGAACTGATCTTCATCAGCACAAAAATTATAGGCGTCTTTCATCATAAATTCGCGAACCCTCATGATTGCTCCCCGAGGTCGCTTATCATCACGAAACTTTGAAGAAAATTGGTAGATTTCTAAAGGCAATTCTTTATAAGAGGGACTAAACATCTTCACCAGCTCAACCATCACTCCTTCGGCGGTGGCCCCTAAGGTAAAGCTAGCCCCGTGATGATCATCAAGAATCATCATTTCTTCCCCAAAGGCCTGGTCGCGAGCTGTTTTTTGCCAAATTTCAAGCGGCTGAAGCGTGGGAACAACTAATTTTTGGCAGCCAATTGAGCGCATTTGAGAGTCAATAACTTGGTAAATCTTTTCCCAAACCCTCATCCCCAGAGGAAGGAAGGCCCAACGGCCGGTACTGATCCGCCGAATAAACCCCCCCTGAAAAAGAAGTCCGTGACTACTCAAATGAGCATCTTTTGGCTTGTCTTTGACAGTTTTACCAAGAAGCTGACTATAGCGCATACAGAGATTTTAGCATCAATCTAAAGTCTCAGCAAGAATAGCTTATGTAAGTGATTATCGCAGGGACATAAATCCGATAATCGCAGACTTCAGTCTGCGACTTAGGTGTTGTTGCACCCAAATTAAAAAATATTATCCATGTCTCAGCTATAAACTATTAAATAACTCGAGATAATTTGTCACCTTAGCGCTATATTTTCATTCTCGTGCTATATTTTCATTTGCTAAAATAGGAAAACAAAAAAAATTACTAACAAAATATACTAAAAATGAGCTTAACTCTTTAAAATAGATGCCACGATCGTGGCATCTATTTTAAAGGATATGGTTGAAATTTTTATAAAAAAACAAGTACATTAATAAAAACAAAAAAAAACAAAACAAACAAGAAAAATGCAGCTGAATGATTATTTAGAAATATTATTTTCATTGATCGGAAAAAAAGACTGGCTCACCATCAGCCTCAATATGAACCGGCGTTCCGTCAATATTTCTTTGACAAGTCTCCCCCTCCTTTATTTTCTCTAGCTGTCGAGTCCGGAGGTTGATTATATAGCCCGGCTCCAATGGGGTTTCTCTTTTTAAAGCCATGGCAACGACTTTTTCTTGGTCTCCCAAATCAACTAAAAGATCTTCACCCACTCCAAAATCTTGAGATAGCTTTTGTCGGTGAAAAAGAAATAAATCAATTAAACCTTCTTTTCGCCTCTCACTCCGCCTCTCAGACATTGTTCTTACTGATGATTCTTAAAAAGGCCAGAAGGTTCGAAGTTGGTGAGCAAGACTGGTCGTGTTCCAAATCCGCACCAGGTCATTGACAGTCACTAATATCAACAGTAAAACAATCATTGCCATTCCCGCCGCATTAGCCCAGTGCTCAAACTCCGGCCGGGGCCGCCGGCGGGTAATCACTTCATAAATAACAAACATTAATCGACCACCGTCTAAAGCTGGTAAAGGCAAGATATTGAGAACCACCAAATTAACCGATAATATTCCCATAAATTGCAGAATCGCCAACCCCCCGGTTTGAGCCACTCCATAAGTAATTTGTAAAATACCGATTGGGCCAGCCACGTCCCTGGGAACCACTCCCTTGGTAAACAAGTCAGTGATCATTTTTCCCAAACCTGTCAGAATCAACCCGGTCCATGCAAAGGCCTCTTTAAAGCCTTCAACCGCTCCGCGAAAGGGCATTTGCCAAACCGGATAATGGATCATTTGAACACCGGAAACAATCACTCCCATCGAACCCTCTCCCTCCGGCGGAAATTCCCTCACCAAAACTAGAAAGGATAATTTTTGAACCTCTCTTTCCACCAGAAGATCAACTTCCTGCCCTTTTTTTTCTTCAATCAATTGAGTGAAGTGGTCGATGCTTTCAACTTTTGCTCCACTGATCTCGACCATCAAATCACCTTCAATCAAACCAGCTTCTTCTGCCGGAGATTCCGGCATGACCGCGATAATTTCGACCCTATCTGTTTCTTCAGGAATACCAACAATCGTGTAGGCAATCGAAAAAGCAACCACCGCTAACAAAAAATTAGCCAAAACCCCGGCAACAATGACCAAGATTCTCGCTTTTTTGCTTTTTCCCCAAAAAGACTTGTCTTTTTCTTTTTGGTTGACCAGGTCGGCTCCTTTTAACTCTTCACCAAATAAACGGACAAAACCACCAAAAGGAAGAAGGTTAATTGAATAAATGGTCTCACCGATTTTCTTTCCCCAAATTCTTGGTGGGTAACCAAAACCGAATTCCTCCACCTTAATTCCCACCTTTTTAGCTGAAATAAAATGTCCCAGCTCATGGACTAAAACTAAAATGGATAAAATAGCGACAAAGATGATGATCGTCAGCATGATTATTAGACTTTTCTCAACTCTTCTTCTTTTCTTTCCCCAATCTTTTTGATCTTTTCCATAAACTCATCGGTCACTTCTTGGAGATCTTTTTCTAGCCTGAATTTGGCGTCTTCTGAAAGTTCTTCGGCCTCAAAACTTCGTTTAATCCCGATTCTTTTTTCCTGACGAATTTGCCGGATCATGACCCGTCCCGTCTCTAGCTTTTGCCCCAATAGCTTAATGAATTCCTCTCTTCGCTCGGCTGTCAACGGCGGAATTTGAACACGAATGCTTTGCTCATCAATCAAACAAGAAAGTTTAAGCTCTTTATGTGAAGAGATCGCCGCTTGGATATTTTTTATGACCGACTGGTCAAAAGGAGTAATTAATAATTGGCTTGGTTCAGGAACTGTAATCGTCGCCAGCTCAACCAAGGGCATTCTTGTTTCATAGGCATCAACGACAATCGACTCGACCATTGCCGGCGTGGCTCGGCCAGCTTGGACAGTCGCTACCTCTTCGGTCAAGACCCTAAAGGCCTTTTCCATTTTTTCCCTGATCTCAGTCAAATCCATTTTTTACTTTTTATCTTAATCTTTCAGATCAAGCCGGAAAATTTTCTTAATCTCAATTTTCTCCCCTGTCTTTCCACTCAGGAGTTTAAGTAAGCTAGCAATCGTCTTTTTCTCGTCACGAATCCAAGGTTGCTTTAACAATTTCTCAACACTACTCGGGTTAGTCGCCGCCACTTGCATAGCCACTTCGTGAACAAAATCTTTAAAATCTTTAGTTTTCGCGACAAAGTCAGTTTCACAAACCACCGCCACCAACGAACCAATTTCACCACTGTGATGACTGTAGGCTTCAACTACCCCCTGACC